>NZ_JAVXCU010000032.1:0-27412 GCF_036659295.1 Brevundimonas sp.
AATGGATTGCAGCCCTTGGCCCGCAGCCCAGATATCCTTCCAGCGCTTATTGGCACCATCGCCAGAATAGTCGCGCGCGACAGGGCCACCCAGATTGTCGGGATCAAGCCCCGCAGCACCCAGACTGGGTTTGAGCCATGAAGCGGGTGTTCCGGTGATGGCAGAAGAGACAACCAGATCGTCAGGGCCACAATCGACGATCATGGCCTTGTAATCGTCTTGTGCGCGGCTCTCAGACGCGGCCAGAAAACGGGTGCCCATATAGACCATGTCGGCACCAGCTGCGATCGCGCCGGCCATAGCCGAACCATCGGCAATGCCACCTCCGACAGCGATATAGCCGTCGTAAAATTCGCGCACAGCGGAGATGAAGGCCAAGGGTGAAAGATGACCCGTATGTCCGCCCGCACCGGCGCTGATGCAGGCCATACCGTCCACACCGGCGGTGGCCGCTTTGCGCGCCAGATTGATGTTCACCACATCGGCAAACACCAAGCCGCCATAGCTTTTGACCTTTTCAATCACCGGCTTGGGCGAACCGAGTGCCGTGATGACGACCGGAGGTTTGTATTCGGCCACCAGTGCTAGGTCTTCGGCCAGACGGCTATTGGACGAGTGGGTGATCATATTGGCTACCCATGGCCCGTCGCCGGGGGACAGGGCATCTGTGATCTGGCCCATACAGCTGTCGAGTTCGGATAAGGTGCGACAGTTGGGGGTCGGAAATGCCCCGCCAATGCCGGATTTACAGGCGGCAATGACCAGTTCGGGGCCGGATACCAGAAACATCGGAGCCGAAATCACCGGCAGTCGCATGGAAAATGGAAGCGTCATTTACAGACTCTGAATGTGCAGGATTCACGCAAAAAACAGGCATAGGCACTCATGCCTGCGCATCCATACGCTCGACGATCATGGCCGAGCCGATGCCTTGTGCGCCCGTCGCAACCACCATTCCGAAGCGGCCCTTTGAGGCGTCAAGCGCATCGAGCAGGGATGACAGTAAAATGGCCCCTGTTGCGCCCATCGGGTGCCCCTTGGCCAGATGGCCGCCGCCGACATTGACGCGGTCAGGATCGACATCATAGTCGCGCAAGAATTTGGCGATGACGACGGCAAAGGCTTCCATGAATTCGATGCGGTCCATATCGGCCAAGGTCAGACCCGCCTTGATCAGTACGCGCTCCATGGCATCAAAGCCTGCGGTCAAAGAAGCATAGGGATCTCCGCCGATCTCGACCGAGGCGACAATACGCGCCCTCGCGCCCTTTGGATCAGCCGAAACCAGTGCCAGCGCCGCGCCATCGGTCATGGGCGGGGCATGAGCGAGGGTGTGGCTGTAAGCGATTTCGCGCCCGTCCAGTGCGCCCGCATAATGCGGGGCCATGGTTGCGAAAGCGGCAGGCATGGCGGCCAGACTCTCGGCGCGGGTAGAGGCACGGGCGGCTTCGTCTTTTGTCAGCGCGTTGACGGCGATGCGGGAGGCAACAAGCGCGCTGTCCTCGGCGGCAGCGGTACGTTGCTGCGACGTCAGGGTGACGGCGTCCAGTTCATGACGTGTGATACCGCTGTCCTCGGCCAGACGATCTGCCGCCAGCGCGACCAGCAGGAAACGCGCGCGCGGTTCCAGATCAGCATCGGTGTAATAGTCGGCCTTGTCGGCCATAAAGGGCACATGCGACATCATCTCGACACCGCCGGCCAGAAGGCTGCTGGCGGCACCGCTTGAAACCATCTGCGCGGCCTGCCCGATCGCTGTCAGACCCGATACGCAGTAATTGTTGAGCGTATAGGCAAAGGCCGCATCATCCAGTCCGGCATACAGCTTGGACACCAGCGCGATGTTTCCGCCCTGTGCCCCGACCTGTCCGACGCAGCCGAGTAACAGGCCATCGGCCTTGCGGGGCGCATGACCGCGAGCTTCCAGCGCATCAATCAGGCCGCCCACAAGCTGCTGGGGTTTCATTCCGGCCAGTCCGCCATTTGGACGGGCCTTGCCACGCGGTGTGCGCAAGGCGTCGTGAATATAGGCGCTCATTGATCCTGCCCCTGTAGCATCGGGTGGCCGCGCTCTATCTGCGTCGCAACCGGCATTAGATAGTAACTTTTATAAAGAGACTATGTGTCTATCGGCTGGCGGGTGCAAGTTGATTTAAGCGGTACTGCGGGCGGTTCGGGGTGCGTGTCCGTTGTGGCCACCGAAGAAGTAAACACGCCAAGTCCGCACTGTGTTGACGCGAAGCCTCAGAAGAGTGACAGGCTGGGCGACAGGTCTGGCTTTGCGGACTGTCGGGATGTTGCTCCATGAAGCTGAAAACCCTGCTGTCGTCTCGGGACAACCGATTGCCCTTGGTCATGGGGGTGTTGAATGTGACGCCCGACAGTTTCTCCGACGGAGGCTGTCACGATGACGCAGCGGCGGCATTGTCCCATGCGCGCAGGCTGATTGCTGACGGGGCCGATGTGCTGGACATCGGGGGCGAGAGCACACGTCCCGGCTCCGATCCTGTGAGTGCCGAAGAGGAGATTGCCCGCGTGGTGCCGGTGATCGAGGCATTGGCGCGTGAATGGGATGGCGTCATCAGCATCGACACCATGAAACCGCAAGTGGCCCGTGCGGCGATCAAGGCGGGGGCGCATGTCTGGAACGATGTCTCGGCCCTGCGCTATGCGCCAGACAGTGTGGAGACAGCGGCAGAGCTGGGGTGCGAACTGATCCTTATGCACATGCGCGGTGATCCCAAGACCATGCAGGATGCGCCGCACTATACCGATGTGGTCGCCGAGGTTTGCCGACACCTGTCCGATCAGGCGGAGGCGGCGATGGTCGCAGGGGTCGGTCGGGACAATATCTGGCTGGACCCCGGTATCGGTTTTGCCAAAAATCTGGCTCACAATCTGGCTTTGACGGCCAAACTGCGGACGCTGTGCGATCTGGGCTATCCGGTTCTGTACGCGGCCAGTCGCAAGCGCATGATCGGCGAGATTGATCCGGCGGCCAGCGATGCGCGTGATCGTCTGGGGGGCACGATCGCACTACATCTGGAGGGCGCACGGCAAGGTGCCGCCATGGTGCGCGTGCATGATGTGCGCGAGATGGTGCAGGCCTTAAAGGTGCAGGCAGCTATCGACGAGGCCGCGCAGTGAATATCGGCGTATCGCCCTATATTGCGCCGGTCATTCTACTGGCGATCTCCAATGTCTTTATGACCTATGCTTGGTACGGGCATTTGAAGGGCGATCCCAAGCCGTTGTGGATCGCGGTTATGCTGAGCTGGGGCATCGCCTTTTTCGAATACTGGCTGGCGGTTCCGGCCAACCGGATAGGCCACACCGTTTATTCCGCAGCCGAGTTGAAGACGATGCAGGAGGTCATAACCCTTGCCGTGTTTGCCGGATTCTCGGTGCTGTATCTGGGCGAGAAACTGACGATCAACCACTTGGTCGGCTTTGCTTTTATCGCACTGGGGGCATGGTTCATTTTCCGTGGCCCGATCGGCACCTAGGGACACGTCGGGTTTCAGCGGGCACCGGCATCTTGCTCTTGGGGCAAGATTCGCCCATCACGCGCCTATGAACTGGTTGCTCTCTCTCAATCCGTGGCTCGTCCTGATCGTGGCGGGTATGTTCGAAATCATGTGGGCCTCCGGCGTGAAATATGTCGGGGTGCAAAGACCGCTGATTTCGTTGGGTGTTGCTGTGGCTCTGGCCGCCAGCATGGTCGGGCTGTGGGCGGCGACCCAGAAGCTGCCGGTCGGTACGGCCTATGCGGTCTGGACCGGCATTGGCGCCGTGGGTGCGGCCGTCGTCGGCATTGTGATCTATCAGGAACCGGCAACGGCGATCCGCGCCGTGTGTATCCTGCTGATCGTCTGCGGCATTGTTGGGCTGAAGCTGTTTTCGGGTGCGGGCGCATGACCCAGAGCGCCGAGCACCAACTCGCTCAACTAGCGAGTGACCGAGTCACGAGTTTTAGCGAAAAAAACAAAGCCCGTGTGCTCGTGATCGCCGGATCGGATTCCGGCGGTGGCGCAGGCATTCAGGCGGATATCAAAGCCATCACCATGCTGGGCGGCTTTGCCGCAACAGCGGTGACGGCCATTACGGTCCAGAACACTCTGGGCGTGCATGGCGTCTATCCGGTACCGCTGGATGTGATCGCGGCACAGGCGCGCTGCGTGCTGGAAGACATCGGCACCGATGCGGTGAAAACCGGCATGTTGGGTACGGTCGAGGTGGTGGAAATCGTCGCGACCCTGCTGGACGAGGCCAAGGCTCCGGCGGTTGTTGATCCGGTGATGATCGCCAAGGGTGGCCATCCCTTGCTGCCCGATCTGGCTGTCGAGGCGGTGAAGTCTTTGATGGTGCCGCGCGCGGCCCTGCTGACACCCAATGCGCCCGAGGCCGAGGCCCTGACGGGTATTGAGATCATTGACCTTAACGGTCAGCGCCGCGCAGGCGAGGCGCTGCTGAAAATGGGGGCCAAGGCGGTCCTGATGAAGGGCGGCCACGTTGCGGGCGATACGGTCATCGACCTTCTGATGACATCGGATGGCGAGACGGTTCTGGAAACCGAACGCATCCATTCCATGCATACCCACGGCACGGGCTGCACTCTGGCCAGCGCCTGTTCGGCGGGCATCGCCAAGGGCCTGCCACTGTCTGTCGCGGTGGCTGAAGCCTGGGCCTATGTGGCCGAGGCGATCCGCCGTGCGCCGGGTCTGGGCGGCGGTCATGGTCCTCTGGACCATGCGTGGCCAGTTCGTGAGTTCACCCGCCGATGAGCCAAGCGGTGCTTGAACAACGGCTCAAGGACATTCTGAGCGCGGATCCGGTGATGATGCAGGTGCTGCAAGGCACACGCGATTTACAACTGCCGGACTGGCGTGTGTTTTCGGGCGCGGTCTATCAGAGGGTCTGGAACCACCAGACGGGACGCGCGGTCGATTACGGCATCAAGGATTATGACATCGGTTATTTCGATCCCGATACGTCATGGGATGCCGAGGATGTCTGGATCAAACGCTTTGCGGCCCATTTTGACGGCCCGCTATCGGAACAGGTCGAGGTCCGAAATCAGGCCCGCGTGCATCTGTGGTTTCCGCAAAAATTCGGTCAGCCCTATACGCCCCTGACCCATACGGACGAGGCACTGCCGCGTTTTGTAGCCCCCTGTTTTGCGGTCGCTGTTCGGCTGGAGGATGACGGCGACATCAGTGTGGCCGCGCCCTTTGGTCTGGAGGATATGTTCAACCTGACCATCCGCCCGACCGTCGGCAGACCGGCGGCGCAGGACTGGGACCGGATTGTCACCAAGCTTCAGGCCCGCTGGCCCGAGCTTGTGGTACAACCCGCATAAGATAAGGGCGCGCTCCCTTTAAGAAGCGCGCCCTCTTGAACAGCCCGGCGACAGGGTAGGGTGGGCCGCCAAAATTTACTTAGTGGCGACGACCGTTATTGTGGTCGCTGCGGTGTTCCTGACGCAGCTTGCGTTCAAGGCGTTGCTCGACGCGATCATACTGGCGGTCCAGCGTCTGGACTTCGCGACGGTCCAGACCGCCGCGCATCATGCCGCGTTCCATGCGGATCACATCGTTCAACTCGCGCTTCAGGCTGATGGCATCGTCACGGTCCAGACGACGGTTATCACGGGCGCGGTCGATGCGGCGGTCCAGCTCGATCTTGCGATAGGTCACCTCGCGGCGGTCATCGTGACGCTCATAGGACGGCGCGTGGCGATAGGACTGGGCCGAGGCAATGGCCGGAACAGCGCTGGCAACAGCGGCGATGGCCATGACCGGGATCATAAAGGACTTCATCTTGCTCATCTGGGGCTCCTTTGCGAGTGGTGTCGCAGAGTGGCTCCCTGCGGCGTTGATCCCACAAAAGCAGATCGTGGCTGAGCCGTTTCTGAACGGTGCGCGTCAGAAACGGTTCATGTGCATGAAATTGCAGACAGACTTCTCGTTTCGCGCGAACGTCACCCTTTAATGGGGGCGAAAGAATAACTGGCCCGAACCGACGGGATGGGCTTTAATCTGCGTGTTAGTATTATGCAGCCAAGGTTATGTAAGGCTGCGCAATGTTAAACTCCGCGTTCAGCCTATGTTCAGAGGCGAGAGCCTAAACCGGCAGACATGATGTCCATTCGAGCCCTTTTGATTGCCGCCTTGATCGCTGTCGTTCCCGCAACGGACGCAGTGGCCCAGTCGCGTGACCAGTCGCGCGACCGCGAGCGGGACCGTTATGAGCAACGCGACAACCGCGGCAGTGACCGTGGTGGCCAGCGTGACAACCGCGACAACCGTGGCCAGCGCGCCAATCCCGGTCAGGTCGCCCGCGAGGTCCAGAATGGCCGCCCGGGTCGGATGCTGGGTATGCGCGAGCGCGGCGACGACTATACGGTGCGCTGGGAATATCCCGGTGGCCGTGTGTCTGATATCGAGGTCGATGGCCGTTCCGGGCGTCCCCGTCGGGACGACTAGGCGTTGAATGTCGGAACGACTGAATTCTTTAAAAGGTAAGTGATCCATGCGTGTTCTTCTGGTCGAAGACGATGTTGACCTGTCGCGCCAGTTGAAAACGGCGCTGTCGGATGCCGGTTACGCGGTGGATCACGCGCCCGACGGCGAAGAGGCATGGTTCCTCGGCGATACCGAACCCTATGATGTGGTCGTGCTGGATCTGGGCCTGCCCAAGATTGACGGCGTATCGGTGCTGGAGCGCTGGCGCCGTGAAGGCAAGACCACTCCGGTTCTGATCCTGACGGCGCGTGCCGCATGGTCGGATAAGGTGGCGGGCTTTGATGCCGGTGCCGACGATTATCTGACCAAGCCCTTTCATACCGAAGAACTGCTGGCGCGTTTGCGCGCCCTGCTGCGCCGTTCTGCGGGACATGCCACCTCGACCCTGTCGTGCGGCGGCCTGCGCCTTGATCCGCGTGCCGCGCGGGCGACCGTCAATGGCGAGCCGCTGCGCCTGACCTCGCTGGAATACCGCCTGCTGCACTACATGATGATGCATCAGGGCCGTGTCATCAGCCGCACCGAACTGGTGGAACATCTGTACGATCAGGACTTCGACCGCGATTCCAACACCATCGAGGTGTTCGTTGGCCGTCTGCGCAAGAAGATCGGGTCGGACCGTATCGAAACGGTGCGCGGTCTGGGTTACCGTCTGTCGCCGCTGGCCGGTGAAAGCGATGCGGGCTGAGACCTGAGTTGAGCGAAACCGTCGAGCAAGACGATACGGCCTCTACGCCTGCGTCGGTTGTAAAGGACAGCTGGGGGCGCTTGCGTCCCGGCCGCTCGCTGACCCGTCGCCTGATCTGGCTGGCCGCGGCATGGATATTTGTCGCGCTGATCCTGACAGGCGGGGTGCTGACCTCGCTGTTTCAGGAATCGGCCCTGCGCCGTCTGGGCAGCACGCTGAGTGATACGATCGACGAGGTCGTGGTGGCGGCCAGTATCACCCCTGAAGGCCAGCTCTATGTCGGTGAAATCCGCGATGCACGGACTGAACGTCTGTTGTCGGGAAAGTACTGGATGGTGGCCGAATCGAATGCCCATGGCAGGCTAGAAGTTGTCGCCGGTTCGGAATCGCTGGGCGGCTTGTCGCTGGCCTATGAGCCTGACCTGTTGGATCGCCTGCGCAATGCTCTAGGCCGGACAGTCAGCTATAGCGCCGAGGACGGGCCCAAGGGCGAGCCATTGCGCATTGCCGTCAGCATGAAGACCCTGCCGGGGCGTAGCGAGCCGGTTGTATTTTTTGCCGCCATCGACCGCACCGATGTCGATGCCGATACGCGCCAGTTTGCCACGGTAACGTGGGTGGCCTTGCTGTTGATGGGGCTGGGGCTGGTGGCGGCGGTGTTTGTGCAGGTTCGGGTGGGTTTGCGCCCGCTCTATGATCTGGACCAGGCCATTGCCGAGGTTCACCGTGGACGCGCCAACCGCGTCGGTGGTGCCTATCCGCGTGAAATCCAGCCTCTGGCCGATCAGGTCAATCTTCTGTTGGAACATTCGCAGGAAACCGTAGAGCGCCAGCGGACCCATGTCGGCAATCTGGCCCATGCGTTGAAAACCCCTCTGGCGGTCATGCTGGCCGAGGCGGGTACGACGGATGGTCCGCTTCAGGATATTGTCCGCCGTCAGGCACAGGTGATGCGAGATCAGGTGGAACACCATCTGCGCCGCGCCCGCGCCGCCGCCCGCGCCGCGCACGGCCTTGGCGAGAGCACGCCTGTCGAGGATGTGCTGGACGAACTGGCCGTGATGATCGAGCGGGTCTTTGCCGATAAGGGCGTCGAGATCGACTGGCGTGCGCCCGAAGGTCTGGCCTTCCGTGGCGAGCGTCAGGACTTGCAGGAAATCTTCGGCAACCTGATCGAGAATGCCGGCAAGTGGTGCAAGCGCCGTGTGCGGGTTCTGGCCGGACCGTCGGTGCCGGGCCAGATGGTGGTGGTGGTCGAGGACGACGGCCCCGGTATCCCCGAGGACCAGCGCGATACGGCTTTGAAACGCGGCACGCGCATGGACGAGGCCACGCCCGGTACGGGGCTTGGCCTATCGATCGTGGACGAACTGGTGCGGGCCTATGGCGGTCGTATGACTCTGGGCCACAGCGATATGGGCGGCTTGAAAGTGGTTGTGGAACTGCCCTCCGCCGAGGGTTGATTACACGCTCTTACAAACTGCAAGCACCGGACGAACACGCCGTTAACCGACACTGTTGCATGATCGTCTTCGAGTTTTGAGCCGATTGGAGCCGACCGGAACCTGTTTATGGCGGAGCTGACACCCGCACATAGGGTCGCCTTGGGCGAGGTCATTACGCGCAGTCCCGATCATGTCCTGTCATTGCTGGAATCAGCCGTGGCGGACATGGCCGGTTCGCGCGCCGAAGCCGTGCGCCTGATGATGGCCGAAGAAATCCGGGACCGTCTGCGCCGCGATCAGGTTTTGCGTCCGTTATTGCCGCTGTTCCGCGAGCGGGTGGACGGCATGCAGGGCTTTGTCCTGCCGGTGCGTCTGCGCGACGATCTGTGGCGGGCCGCCAAGCGGAACGAGCCGGAACTGCTGCCCAAACTGGATTATGATGACGATCTGGCGCGGATGATTGCCGATCGTCTGTGCCAGACCGCGGCATCGGCCCTGCGCGATCACGGCGGCAAGATCTGGCCGGGTGGAACAGTGGAGAGCCGCCAGAAACTGGCGCGGATACTGGATGTGGCAGGCATTGCCCGCACCTCGGTGAAACGCTTGCCCGACTGGCAGGGACGGATTGATGCCGAGGAAGCCGCCGAGCTGAAACTGGCGCTGCGGCAGGCACAGGCCGTGGGCGAGGACGGTCCCGACTGTCTGATGGAAATCTATTACGCCCACCTGCGCGAAGGCTTGCAGGTGCTGCGTCTGGCCGAACACGCGGCGGTTCTGGCCAGCCCGTCGTCCAGCCTGTCGCAAGGCACTTTTTCTGAATTTGTAGATCGCGTCATGGCGGCACTGGTGGACAAGGCTGACTTTATTGTCGCCTTCGATTTGAGCGAGGGACCGCAAGGCGTGCTGGCCCTGCGTGATCAACTGCACTGGCTGGCGACCGCGCTCAAAGAGTTCGAAGTGGTGGTGGTGCCTCGCGCCGACAGTGTCTGGGCGCGGACCCTTCGCCACCAGAAGCTGCGCTTGTCCATGTCGCTGGTCGAGCGTTTCAAACAGGCCGACGAGGCCGTGGATGTCTTGCTGCCACAGGAAAAGACAACGCTGGCAGGGCGCATGACGCGGGCGGTGCCGCATCTGTCGGCCCCGCTGGATGATGAACGGGTTGAACAGGCGCGTTTGCTGGTGGGTATTTTGTCCACCACCCACGGTCCTGCGGCGGCCATGGGATGCGAGAGCGAACGGCGCCAGACCGTCGAGGGGATCGTCGGGCGCATCTCCAACTGGTCTGGCGAGGCGCTGGATTTACTGAACAAAAATGACGTAACAGACGGTGGTCGTCTGGCCCGTCGCCGCCTGCAGGTGATGGTTGATCTGCTGCAATTGGCGGGGGCCAAGGATGCCGCCCGCACGGTGCGTCGCCGTCTGGCCAGTCTGGGTGCGGCACCGGGGATCGTGCCCGCCTACTCGCATCGTCAGGCCTGATCCGCTACAGCGAACATTATGACGATCTTTTGGATCCTGACCGCGACACTGACGGCGCTTGCCGGACTGTTGATTTTGACGGGCGCACGCCGTGGTGCGGCGCGTCTGGCCGCGCCCGACGAGGCCGAAACCGACCGCCTTTCGGGCGCGCGCGAACTGGCCGAATTAGACCGGATGAAGGCGCGCGGCCTGCTGGACGAGGCGGCGTGGACTGCGGCGCGGGCCGAGGCTGGTCGCCGCCTGTTGGCCGCCCGCCGCGCCGAAGGGCATCTGGCGGTAACGCAAAAAGACGGTCTGTGGGTTCTGTGCGGCGTGGGCGCGACGGCGGCCTTGGCGCTGGGTCTGTACATGGTGTTTGGCGCAGCCGGTTTTACCGATCAGCCCTATCAGAAGCGCGTGGCCGAATGGGCCGCCAACCCGCAAGGGCTGGAGCCGTCACAGGTGGCGGCGGTTCTGACCGAAGTGGTACGCAAAGACCCCGAAGATGCGCTGGCCCTGTCCATGCTGGGTGCGGCCCGCTTCGAGGCGGGCGATACGGTGGGGGCCGCGTCGGCCTTCCGTCGCGCCCTGACGCTGAAGCCGGACAATGCCCAGAACTGGGCGCGTCTGGGGGAGAGCCTGGTGCGGGCCAATGAGGGCCGGATCGGACCGGATGCCGAGGCGGCCTTTATCGAGGCGGTCAAGCTGGACCCGAACCAGTTGGGTGCCCGTTATTTTCTAGGCGAAGCGGCGGTGGCACGCGGGGATGTGGCACGGGCCGAAGAGCAGTGGGGGCCGATCCTGTCGGTGCTCGAAGCGAATGATCCGCGCCGTCCCGAACTTGAAAAACTGCTGGCAGAAGCCCGCGCCAAAGCGTCGAAATGACGGGTGCGGCAATGACAGTTTGCGATCTTTATAGCGGGCGCATGGCCTGCCTTGCGTTTGTAGGCACGAAATGAGCTGGCTTCCCAAATCTCCCAAAGCCCGTCGCCGCCTGTGGGTGGTGGCTGCGGCTGCACCTGTGCTGGCACTGGCCGTGGGCCTGTCTCTATGGGCGATGAAGGACAATGTGACCTTCTTCTATTCGCCGTCCGAAGTGACAGTAGAAAAGGTGCCGACCGGACAGATGATCCGTCTGGGGGGTCTGGTCGTGGCCGGAAGCGTGGTCAAGAATACGGATGGCTCGGTGCGCTTTACCGTCACCGATAATGCCGCCACGTCCGAGGTGCATTTCAAGGGCGATCTGCCCGACCTGTTCCGCGAGGGGCAGGGGATTGTGGCGCAAGGCCGCTATGGTCCCGACCGCACCTTCGAGGCCACGCAGGTTCTGGCCAAGCATGACGAAACCTATATGCCGCGCGAAGTGGCCGACCGCCTGAAGGAAACAGGTGAATGGCGTCCCGAAAGCGGCTCATACCAACCGGCGGGGAAATAGGCGCGTGATTGTCGAACTTGGCAGCTATGCCCTGATCCTGTCCTTTGCGCTCAGCGTGTTTGCCATGGGCATGGCCACATGGGGGCGCATCCGTCGCAACCCGGTGCTGGCCGGTGCCGCATCGGCAGGCCTGCTGGCTTCGGCGCTGGCCATTGTGGTGGCTTTTGCCAGCCTGATCTGGGCCTATGTGACGTCCGATTTCTCGGTCGCGAACGTGGCGCTGAACAGCCATACCGACAAGCCGCTGCTGTATAAGGTGGCGGGCGCGTGGGGTAATCACGAAGGCTCGCTGCTGCTGTGGTGTCTGGTGATGACGGCCTTTGGCGCTGTGCTGGGTCTGTCGCGCGGTCTGCCGTTCGGGCTGAAAACCTCGGCGGTGGCGGTGCAGGGCGCGTTGTCGTCGCTGTTTTTGGCGTTTGCGGCCTTTACCTCCAATCCGTTTGTGCGGCTGGACGAGGTTCCTGTTCAGGGCAATTCGCTGAACCCGTTGCTGCAAGACCCGGCCTTGGCCATCCACCCGCCGCTGCTCTATGCGGGCTATGTCGGATTTTCGGTCTGTTTTTCGCTGGCGGTTGCGGCCCTGATCGAAAAGCGGGTCGATCCGGCCTGGGGGCGCTGGGTGCGGCCTTGGGCGCTGGCCTCGTGGGCGTTCCTGACGGTCGGCATCGCTCTGGGCAGTTTCTGGGCCTATTACGAACTGGGCTGGGGCGGCTGGTGGTTCTGGGACCCCGTTGAAAACGCGTCCTTCCTGCCATGGCTGGCGGGGGCGGCCCTGTTGCACAGCGCCATTGTCACCGAGCGTCGCGGGGCGCTGGCGGGCTGGACGGTGTTCTTGTCCATTCTGGCCTATAGCTTCTCGATGCTGGGCGCGTTTCTGGTGCGCTCGGGCGTTCTGACATCGGTGCATGCGTTTGCGGTCGATCCCGAGCGCGGCATGATGCTGTTGGGGATTTTGGGGCTGGCGTCCGGTGCGGCCCTGATCCTGTTTGCCTTCCGTGCGCCCGCTATCCGCTCCATGGCGACCTTTGCGCCGGTCAGCCGCGAGGGCATGCTGGTCCTGAACAACCTGTTCCTGACGGCGGCAGCAGCGACGGTGCTGTTGGGCACGCTTTATCCGCTGCTGCTGGAAGCTACCACGGGCGCGACCATTTCGGTCGGCCCGCCTTATTTCAACGCCGTGTTCACGCCCTTGATGGCGGTGGCCTGTATCCTGTTGCCGGCCGGACCCTTGCTGGCGTGGAAGCGCGGCGATGCCAAGGGGGCGGTACAGCGCTTGCGTCTGGCCATGGTGCTGGCGGTGGCAGGGGCGGGTCTGGCCTTCCTGCTGTTCGATCCGAAAAAAGCACTGGCAGCCGCCGGTGTCGGTCTGGGTCTGTGGCTGGTGTTCGGTGCGATTGCAGAGGTGGCCGAACGCACCAAGCTGGCCCGCGTGCCGTTTGCCGAAACCGTGCGCCGTGCGCGTAACCTGCCTTTGGGGGCATGGGGCATGGCACTGGCCCATGCCGGGGTTGGCATCTTTATTCTGGGCGCGGTGGTCGAGACGGCGTTCAAGGTTGAGAGCGCTCGCGCCCTTCCGATTGGAGGTGAGATTTCAGCCGGCCCGTGGAAGGTGCAACTGAAAGACGTACAGATTATCGAGGGGCCGAACTATCTGGCCGAGCAGGGTCGCTTGGCCGTGGTCGATGTGGCGGGCCAGAAACGCGAGCGCGAGGTTACGTCCGAGCGGCGCTTCTTCCCTGCCGGTGGTCAAACCACGACCGAGGTGGGTCTAGATTTCCGTGGTCTGGACGATGTCTATGTGGTGATGGGCGAGCGCACGGCGACCGATGCGGGAGAACCGGCATGGGTGGTGCGCCTATACTGGAATCCGTGGGCACGACTGATCTTTGTCGGCCCCGCCCTGATGGCGCTGGGCGGCTTGGTGTCGCTGCTGGACCGTCGCTTGCGGGTGGGTGCCGGTCCGGGGGCACGTCGCCGCAAGACTGAAGGCAAGGTGGCCAAGGCATGAAACAGCTGTTTGTCGCCACGGCCCTAACAGTGATGCTGGCGACCTCGGCCATGGCCGAGCCAGCGGCAGCACCCGACGCGGCGCTGGCGGATCCGGTGGCCGAGGCCCGCGCCCGCGAACTGTTCGTCGATATCCGCTGTGTGGTGTGCCAGCATGAATCGATTGCCGATAGCCCCGCTGCCATTGCCGCCGACATGCGCAAACTGGTGCGCGAGCAAATCGTCAACGGCAAGACCGATGTCGAAATCCGTCAGGATCTGGTGCGCCGCTATGGCGACTATGTACTGTTCACCCCGCCGTTCCGATGGGGCACGTTGATCCTGTGGCTGGGGCCGCTGGCTCTGGTTCTAGGGGCAGGGCTAGTGTTCTGGACCCGCAGCCGTCGCCGCAAGGAGATCACTGCGCCGCTGGACCCGCGTGAAGAGGCCGAGCTGGCTGAATGGATCAGGTCGGCGGGCAAATCTGACAAACAAGACATCTAGAGCCGCTGTTTGGCCTTGCTTGGGCCTTGGCTTTACCGTGGTCGCGGACAAACGATTTTAACGGATGATTTCCACGGGCCATTTCGCGTGTCAGCCATTGGCATCTGCGAATACGCCCTATATCCGTTATTTGGGGAATCCAGCGTATTCCCGATCTTAGACTACAAGGACGACGATGCTGAAACGCAAGGAGTTCATTCTGGGGGCCGCCGTAGGCCTGACCTTCGCCGCAGCGGCGACGGCGGGTGGCGTCATCCAGTGGCCGGGAGCCGAGGCGGCTCCGGTATCGGCTTCGCGCCTGATCCCCTCGGCAGGGGCTGCAGGTCTGGCCTTTGCGCCGCCGCAGGGCGCGCCGCTCAGCTTTGCCGACATCTTCCAGCAGGTGGCACCGGCTGTGGTGCAGATTGACGTGAAGACGCGCATACAGCGTCCGCGTACCATGCAGATGCCGGGCTTCCCGTTCCCGTTCATGGTCCCCCCCCAAGAGGGCGGCTCCAAGGTCGAACCGGAAACCCAGTTGGCACCGGGCAGTGGTTCGGGCTTCTTTATTTCGGCTGACGGCACCATCGTCACCAATAACCACGTCGTGGCCAATGCCGAGGAAATCAGCGTCAAGCTCAGCGATGGCCGCACCTTCAAGGCCCGCCTGATCGGTCGCGACGAAGCCTCCGACCTTGCCGTCATCAAGATTGAGGGCGATGCCTTCCCGTTCGTCTCGTTCGAAGAAGCATCTGAGCCGCGCGTCGGTGACTGGGTCATCGCGGTGGGCAACCCGTTCGGTCTGGGCGGCACAGCCACAGCCGGTATCGTTTCGGCCAAGTCCCGCGACATCGGCGGCGGCGTGGCCAACGACTTCCTGCAAATCGATGCTGCCATCAACCGCGGTAACTCCGGTGGACCGACCTTTGACATCTATGGTCGCGTGATCGGCGTGAACACGGCGATCTTCTCGCCATCGGGCGGCAGTGTCGGCATCGGCTTTGCCATTCCGGCCAAGACGGCCAAGGAAATCACCGACCGCCTGATCAAGGGTGAAACCATCGAGCGCGGCTATCTGGGCGTGCAGATCACCGATCTGCAACCCGAGGTGAAGGAAGCTCTGGGTCTGGATGCCAATACCAAGGGGGCCTTCGTCGCCCAGGTGACGGCTGGCTCTCCGGCAGCCGAAGGCGGCCTGAAAGAAGAAGACATCGTCACCTCCGTCAATGGCGAGGCCGTGGATGGCGCATCGGGCCTGACCCGTCGCGTGGCCAATGCCAAGCCGGGTGACCGCCTGCGTCTGGAAGTCCTGCGTGAAGGCCGTCGCCAGACCGTAGACATCCGCGCCGGTCGTCGTCCGTCCGAGGACAGCCTGAACCAGCAGCTGGAGGGTGAAGACACACCTGACGCGGCACCGAATGCGACGGTGGGTACCGAGGTCGAGGGCGTGACCGTCACGGCCCTGACCGCAGCCCTGCGCCAGCGTCACGACATCCCCGATGATGTGAACGGTGTGGTGGTAACTGCCGTTGATTCGGCTTCGGAAGCGGGCAAGCTGGGCATTCCGGCCGGTCTGGTCATCTTCCGCGCCAATAACCGCGCGGTTACGTCGCCTGCCGAGTTCCGCACGGCGGTCGAGGCCGCCCGCACGGCGGGTCGCCCCAGCGTACTGTTGATGGTCCGCTATCAGGGCAGTAACCGATCGCTGGTGCTGCCACTGGCGAAAAAAGACTAAATCGGTTGGCGTCGGATAAAATCTGACGAAGCCTTAACTGTGATTTCGGCGGCAATCGGTTATGGTTGCCGCCGATTTCTTTCCTGGAGGGGATAATGCGTATTCTGGTTGTCGAGGATGACGCCGAGGCCGCCACCGCAATGGTGCGCGGGCTGAGCGAGGCCAGTCACGAGGTCACCCATGCGGTGGACGGTGCCTTCGGCCTTCTGGAAGCGCAAAAGGGCGGTTACGATGTCTATGTCGTGGACCGCATGATGCCGCGTCTTGACGGTATCGGCATGGTCGAAACCCTGCGCAAGGGCGGCGACCAGACACCAGTGCTGTTCCTGTCGGCGCTGGGCGAGGTCGAGGACCGCGTGGTGGGTCTCAAGGCTGGTGCGGATGACTATCTGGTCAAGCCCTATGCCTTTGTCGAGCTGATCGCCCGTGTCGAGGCTCTGGCCCGCCGTCGCGAGACAGGTGGCGTTCAGACCGTTCTCAAGGTCGGCGATCTGGAGATGAACCTGATTGCCCGTACTGTGCATCGCTCGGGTCAGGATATCGACCTGCAACCGCGCGAGTTCCAACTGCTGGAATATCTGATGCGCAATGCCGGCCAGTCGGTGACGCGCACCATGTTGCTGGAAAAAGTCTGGGAATATCATTTCGACCCCCAGACCAATGTCATTGACGTTCACATCAGCCGCCTGCGCTCCAAGATCGACAAGGGCTTTGACCACGCCATGCTGCAAACCGTGCGCGGCGCGGGGTACCGGCTGGAGGCCTAAGCCCTCACATGCATCTGCCATCCCTTTTTAGACGAACCCCATTTCGTCTGACGCTGCTGTTTCTGGCTCTGTTTGTGGCCACGGCCAGCGCGGTGATGGCCTATGTCTATATGGCATCGGCGTCCGAAGCGCGGGCGCGGGCCGAGGCCAGTGTGCGGTCCGAGGTGGAAACGCTTGTGGCCATCTACCGGACGCGCGGGGGCAATGCGCTTAACCAGGCGCTGGTAGATCGCACCCTGCGCGGGGACAAATATCTGTACCGGCTGCGCGATGCTGACGGCAAAGTCGTCACCGCCAATATTTCCGATATTCCCGATGGCGTGGACAGCGGGGAATGGGAAACCTTCCGCCTGACCGATACCGATGCCGAGGGGCGGGTGCAAAAACGCCAGTCGATCGGTATCGACACGGCGTTGGCGGGTGGGGAACACCTGTTTGTCGGCGAGGATGTCGGCGATATCGAAGCCTATCTGTCGCGTCTGACACAGGCCCTGTGGCTGGCCATGTTCTTTGTGCTGGTGCTGGGCATTGGTGGCGGCTTGCTGGTCAGCCGCCGCGTGGAAGTGGCGATGGGCCGTCTGAACCGTGTCGTGGGCGCGGTTCAGGAGGGCAATCTTAAAGTGCGTGTGCCGGTGAAAAACTCCGGCGACGAACTGGACGAGTTGTCGATTGGCTTGAACACCATGCTGGACCGGCTGGAAGGTTCGATGGCTTCCATCCGCCATGCGGGCGATGCCATTGCCCATGACCTGCGCTCTCCGCTGACCCGTATGCGGGCCAAGCTGGAAGTGGCGCTGATCGATGCCGAGGCGGGCAAGGTATCCGGCGTTGATGCGCTGGAACTGGCACTGGGCGAGGCCGACAGCCTGCTGAAAACCTTCAATACGGTTCTAGCCATTGCCCGCCTTCAGGCCGGTGATGCGCCCGATCCCAAGGTGTTCGATGCCGGCATGCTGGGTCGCGACATGGCCGAGCTGTACGAATATGCAGGTGAGGAAAAAGACATCGAGTTTGCCTCGGAAATCGACAAGGACCTGTTTGTCGAGGGCAACCACCCCTTCCTGGCGCAGGCACTGGCCAACCTGCTCGACAATGCCATCAAATATACCCCGCAAGGCGGTGCGGTCATGTTCCGCGCGCGCCGCAAGGCCAATGGCGAGATCGAGTATTCGGTCACCGATAACGGGCCGGGCATCCCTGAAGAAGACCGCGAGCGGGTGCTGCAACGCTTTGTGCGTCTGGACAGCAGCCGTACCGAACCCGGCTCGGGTCTGGGTCTGTCGCTGGTGACGGCTGTGGCCGAGGCCCATTGCGGGCGTATCGAATTGGCCGAGGGGCCGGGGGCTTATGATGGACGCGGGCCCGGTCTTCGTGTTGCACTGGTCCTGCCTGCCGCTCCAGCGCCAGAATAAACGCCTGACGAGACAGTATGACCCAAGACCCCCAGCCCCTGATCGCCCGCATCAGCCCCTGTGGCCCTGTTAGCGATCCGGACGCCGCCGCCCGTCTGCATGAACGGTTGTTCGAGGCGGCGCAGGAACAGGGCTGGCAGGACGATCTCGAATTGGCATGGCCTTCTCTGGCTCCTGTGTTTGCGGCCTCGTCCTATCTGGGGGGCATCGCCAAACGCTGGCCATCAATGTTGCACGCGATACTGGTGGCCGATCCGGACCAGAGGCTGGAAAGTCTGCTGACGGAGACCTTGTCGCTGGTAGGACCGCCGGACGAAACCAAATCCCCCTTGCGCCTGCTTAAGGCTGAGTTGCACCTGATGACGGCGCTGGCCGATCTGGGCGGGGCATGGTCGCTGGATCAGGTGACATCGGCCATTGCCCGCTTTGCCGATGCGGCGGCGCAGACGGCCTTGCGCTCGGCGGCCGCAGACTGGCGCAGGCGTGGAAAGCTGTTGTCGGCGGAGGATGATCCGCGCGGCCCCGTGCCGGGCCTGTTTGTTCTGGCCATGGGCAAGGGCGGGGCGTTCGAGCTGAACTATTCGTCCGATATTGATCTCAGCCTGTTCTATGAGCCGGATGTGCTGTCGGCGGTGCTGGACGACAGTGTCGAGGTGCAAAACTTCTGCAACCGTCTGGCGCAGGGCATGGCGACCCTGCTGACCGAGCGGACGGGCGAGGGCTATGTGTTCCGCGTGGACCTGCGTCTGCGGCCCGATCCGTCCTCGACCCCGCCGGTGGTCTCGGCCCCGATGGCCTTGGCCTATTACGAGAGCGTCGGCCAGAACTGGGAGCGGGCGGCCTTTATCAAGGCGCGCGTCTGTGCGGGCGATGTGGCGGCGGGCGAGGTGTTTCTGGAACATCTGTTGCCCTTTATCTGGCGCCGCAGCCTCGACTATCAGGCGGTGCTGGATATCCAGTCGATCAAGAAACAGATCCATACCTACAAGACCGGCGAGAGCTTGGACGCCGCAGGGGCCAATCTGAAACTGGGGCGCGGGGGTATCCGCGAGATCGAGTTCTTCGTCCAGACCCAGCAACTGATCCTCGGCGGGCGCAATCCGGCCCTGCGCAGTCCGCGCACACTAGAGGCCCTGCAAGCCTTGACCGAAGCCGGTCATGTCACGCCTCAAACCTGCGAGCAGTTGAATGCCGCCTATCGTGTTTTGCGCGATCTGGAACACCGCGTTCAGATGCTGGAGGACGAACAGGCCCACGCCCTGCCGGTGGATGACGAGCGCCGCGCCAAGGTGGCGGCGCTTTATGGTCAGGATGATCTGGCCGCATTCGACCGCAGCATTGGCGAGCTTCTGGTTAGTGTGAACCACATCTATGGCCAGTTGTTCGAGGGCGGCGAGCAGTTGTCGTCGGAGTATGGCAGTCTGGTTTTCACCGGCGTTGAGAACGATCCCGGTACGCTGGAAACCCTGCGCCGTATGGGCTTTGTCGAGGCCGCCAGCGTGTCGGACACGATCCGCAGTTGGCACCATGGCCGTATTCAGGCCACGCGCACGGCACGGGGCCGCGAACTGTTCACCCGCCTTGCCCCGCGCCTGCTGGAAGCGGCGGCTGCAACGGGTGCGCCCAATGTGGCCTTTACCCGTTTTGCCACCTTCTTTTCCGGCCTGAAAACCGGCGTACAGGTGCAGGCCCTGTTTCTGAACCAACCACGTCTGTTCGATATGGTGGTGGGGATTATGGCCTTTGCCCCGCGTCTGGCGCGGGTGCTGGGGCGACAGCCGCAAGCGCTGGACGGGGTGCTGGATGCCCGTTTCCTGACCCCGCTGGGCGAGGATACGGGGGTGGCCACCCAGCTTGTCGAAGAAGCGGCCGAGGCGGGCGATTTCGAGAGCGCGATGAATGTGGTGCGCCGCCATCACCGCGAACAGGCTTTCCGTATTGGCATGAATATCATCACAGGCCGCGTTTCGGCCTGTCAGGCGGGATGGACGACCACATCCTTGGCCGATGCCTGCATGCAGGCCTTGTCGGTGGCGGCCTTGGCCGAGGCCACACGCATGGGCGGGGCGCTCGGCGGAGGCGAGGTGGCGGTGGTCGCCCTTGGCAAGGCCGGTTCGCGCGAGATGTCGCTGGGATCGGACCTTGATCTGATGACCATCTATACTGCCCCGCCCGAGGCCATGAGCGAGAACAAGGGCTGGGGCGCGGAAACCTTTTATGGCCGCTTTACCCAGAGGCTGATTGCTGCCCTGTCGGCCCATACGGCCGAAGGCGGACTGTACGAGGTGGATATGCGGCTGCGACCGACCGGCTCGAAAGGGCCGGTGTCGGTGCGCCTTGGCAGCATGACCGACTATTATGCCGACGAGGCCGATACATGGGAGTTTATGTCCCTGACCCGCGCGCGGGTGGTATGGGCGACCAGTTCCGAATTTGCGGCACAGGTTCAGCAGACGCTGGAGGATGTGCTGCGCCGTCCGCGTCCCGGTGTCGATATCGCTGCCGATGTGCGCAAGATGCGTGACCTGATGGAACGCGAACGCCGCGCGCGCGGCTTCTGGGACCTGAAGCTGAGTGCAGGCGCGCAGGTCGATGCCGAGTTTGTCGGCCAGTATCGGCAGTTGATGCAGGCGGCATCGGGCGGGCCTTTAACCCAGTCGACGCTGGAGGCTCTGGTCGATGATCCGGTCATGGCCCGCACATGGATGCTGCACCAGCATGTCGGGCAGGTGATGACCTGTGCCTTTGGCGAACGGGTCGATCTGGATCAGGAACCAGCAGGCTTCCAGCAAAAACTGGCCGAGGTGGTTGGCGAGCCGGACTTCGAAACGCTCAAGCTTAGTATAGCTAAGGTTCGCCAACAGGCGCGGGCGCATCTGGATCATGTGCTGCCCTCTGTGCCTGCCAGTAATAATGCAGAGGCGGCGACGGAAAACTGATCTTTAGGCGTTCAATCTTTCTGACGGGGACAACATCGGGCTTTGGATGCCCAGTGGAGACCATGAGAGATGAAATATCTACTGAACAGTTTGGCGGCTCTTTCGCTGGTGGCCGTGGCTGCTCCTGCTGTGGCCCAGAGTGCTGTGGCCGAGAGAGCTGTAGCTCAAAATCCTGCACCGCGTATGGCGCGGGCGCAGGCCCCGCAAAGCGAGGCCGACTATGTCGCGCGCCGCACGCAGGATTTGCGCGCTGCTGACGCCAATAGCGACGGTCAGGTCACCCCTGAAGAACGCCGCGCCCAGCGCCAGAAAATGCGCGCCGAACGTACCGAGGCCCGCTTTACCCGTCTGGACAGCAATGCTGACGGCCAGATCAGCCGCGAAGAGTTTGCGGCCGGTAATAGCCGGATGGGCCGCATGGCACATGCGCGTGGCGAGGGAATGCACCCGCGTGGCGAAGGCCACATGCGCGCCCGCACCAACATGCGCCAGAACATGCGCCAGAACATGGGCACCCGTCATGCGATGGCTGAGCAAACCATCAGTATCGCCAATGCCGAACAAAAAGCCCGCGAGAGCTTCGTGCGGCTGGATGCCAACCGTGATGGTCAGGTGACGGCCGAGGAGCGTCGCGCTGCGCGTCAGGCGACGCATCAAGCACGACGCGCCGAACGGAATGCGCGTCAACCGTCGCCTTCGGCGCCGGATTCGGAGTAGGGTCTTGACGGGGAAGGCGGCCATGTCGCCCGCCCGGCAGTTTAATCACGTGCGAGGCAGGCTTGGCGACATCCGCCGATCCCGACGAGGAACTTTTGCGCCGTGTGGCCGTGGGCGATCCCGCGGCCATTCAGGCCATGGTGGCCCGAAAGCTGCCGCGTCTTCTGTCGTTGGCCACACGTATGCTGGGCGATCCCGTAGAGGCCGAGGATGTGGCGCAGGAAGCCATGTTGCGGGTCTGGAAACAGGCTCCGAAATGGCGACCGGGGCAGGCCCGCTTCGACACATGGCTACATCGGGTCGGCTTGAATCTGTGCTACGATCGCTTGCGCCGCAAACGCGAGAAACCGGTCGATCGCATCCCCGAAATGGTGGACGATTCACCGGCACCCGATCGGGGGCTGTTGGCCGCCGAGACCGGTGCACGGGTCCAGTTGGTTTTATTGAAACTGCCGGAACGACAACGCGAGGCCATCGTTCTGTGTCACTATCAGGAACTGGGCAATATCGAAGCGGCGCAACTGATGGGGGTCAGTGTCGAGGCGCTGGAAAGCCTGCTCTCGCGGGCAAGGCGCAGTTTAAGGCTTTCACTGGCCGATATGGCACCCCGAACCCGCAAGAGCGGGGCATGAGACGATGATGACTGAAGAGCGATTTATACATCTTCTGGATGCCTATGGCGCACGCTGGACCTGCTGGCCGCAGGACACTGTGGCCGATGCGCGTGCGGCGCTGGCCGACAGTGCTCGGCTGCAAACGCTTTGGGATGATGCTGCGGCTCTGGATGACCTGTTGCATCTGCCCGCCGTGACCGCCAGCGCGGACTTGCGCGAACGTGTGCTGGCCTCGGCGGTCGGCGCGGGTCTGAAGGCGCGCCGTCGCTCACGCGGCCTGTGGTCCGCTTGGACCCTGTGGTCGGGCGCGGGCGTGATGGCGACAGCCGTGGCCGGTGCTCTTCTGGGGGTGGGTCTGGCCCAGCATCTGGCAGCCCCGATGCTGGCCGAAACCGTATTCTATCAGGCCAGCTTGCAAGGTGCCGACGATACCGAGGTGCTGGGGCTGGAATTGGCGTCTCTGGAGGTGCCTCGCTAATGGCTTCGCGCAAGATCAAATTGGCACTGGTCGCATCGGTGGCGCTGAACGTGTTTCTGGTCGCGGGCGGTACGGCGGTCTGGATCACGGCGCGCGAGACCCGCGAGGCCGAGCGTCTGACCCGCACCACGCGCACAGATACGCTGATGGAAATGGTCAGTACGCGCTCGCCGGATGTCGCGCAGGCAATAGAGGTGCGTCTGCGCGAAGTGGCCATGGCGGCGCGGCCCGATTTTCAGGAAGCGCGGGCGGCAAGACGTCAGGCCATTGCTCTGACGGCCTCGGATGATTTCGATGCGGTGACGGTGGCCGGTTTGCTGGAGCAGTCACGCGCGTCCGAAACGCGCGGTCGTGCGCGTCTGGAATCCGGCGCGGTGGAAATCCTGAACGATCAGGCCCCCGAGGACCGCAAGGCTCTGGCGCGGATTTTGTCGCGCTATCGTCCGCACAGCCATTCCAAAACGCCGCCCGTTGATAAGGGCAGCGCACAGCCGCACTAGGCGGCAGAGATCAGTGTCTCGCCGCCCATGTCAGGCAGGGTGCTTGAGCCCGTATGGGCCCTGATCGGCAGATCGAACCAGACCGTGGTTCCGGTCCCCAACTCGCTTTCGATGACCATATTGGCCCCGTGCATCTCGATCAGGGACTTGGTCAGGGCTAGTCCCAGTCCGGTGCCCTGCGTGGTCTTGGCGTGCTGGTTTTCAACCTGCACAAAGGGCTGGGCCAGACGTTTGATATCGTCGGCGGCAATACCGATACCGGTATCGGTAATGGCCACACGCAGATAGCCGGGGCGCTCGATCAGAGGCGTCAGGACCAGCAGCACGCGACCTGCGCGCGGCGTGAATTTGATGGCGTTGGATACAAGGTTCAGCAAGACCTGTTTCATGCCGCGCATATCGACCTCGGCCTCGACCATGCCCGGTGAATCCAGCGCCAGTGCCAGACCGGCCTCCTCGGCGCGGCCGCGCATCAGACGCACCACTTCGCGACCCAGCGCCGCCAGATCGGTCCGCTCGTAATAGAGGTTGTGCTTGCCCGCCTCGATCTTGGCCATGTCGAGAATGTCGTTGATCAGGCTGAGCAGGTGTTTGCCCGAATTATGGATGTCGAGCGCATAGCCCTTGTAGCGGCGGTCCCCCAGCGGGCCGAACATTTCGCCCGCCATGATTTCCGAAAACCCGTTAATGGCGTTCAACGGCGTGCGCAGTTCGTGGCTCATATTGGCCAGGAATTCGGACTTGGACTGGCTGGCCGCTTCGGCGCGGGTCATCGCCGCCTCGTATTCGGTGGCCAGAGTGGACAGGCGCGAGCGGCTGGCCTCCAGCTCGTTGACCGTGCGCTGTAATTCCTCGGCGGCGCGGCGGCGGTCATGCTCCTGCTGTCGGATCAGGGTCACATCGGCGGCGATGACCACAGTGCCGCCATCGCCGGTATAGCGCTCGGTCATCTGCAGCCAGCGCCCGTCATTCAGGGCAACTTCGCGAACCCCTGCGCGGCGTGGCTCGGGACGGTGTTCGGTGCGGATAGCCTGCGCCGCAATACGGTTCAGGTCGTTCTTGAGCGCCCCGCGATATAGCGCGGCGGGGGGGAAATCGAAGGCGTCCTGGAATGCCTGGTTCCACATGACCAGATGGCCCTGCCGGTCGAACAGTACAAAGGCGTCCGACACGCTCTGGATACCGTCGACCAGACGATCCTCGGCGGCCTTGGCGCGGGCCTTGGCGCGACGGGCCTCGGTGATGTCCAGCGCGATGCCCATGATCTGGCGATGTGCAACGCCCGAGGTCTGACTGCGCGAGCGCCCGCGTGCATCGATCCAGCGCAGGCTGCCATCATTGAGGGTGACCGGAAAAGCCAGATCAAAATGGCCGCTTTCGCGGGCATGGCTCAGGGCCGAGACAAAGCTGTCGCGAAAACGGGGATGGATGCGCTGAACCAGGGCATCGGTCGTCAGGACGGTTCCGGCGGGCAACTCCAGCAGGGCAGCCATATAGTCCGACAGTTGCAACTGGCCCTTGTTGATATCCCAGTCCCAGACCCCGCAATGTGCCGCTTCGACGGCAATCCGGAACCGGCGCTCGGTATCGGCCCACAGGCGCGAGGTGCGATCCTGCCGGAAGGTTTGCAAGGCCAGAAACAGCAACAGGGCCACGCCCAGCGCCAGCGGTATGACCAACAGGCTGGCATCATCGCGCCAGCGGTCCAGCAAGGAGCGGGCCGGTCGGTCGGCCACGACGGCCAGTCCGCTGTCCCCGACCTTGACGGCGGTGGTAACGCGGCCCTCGCCTTGCGGATCGGGCAGAACCACCCCTGTCGGGCTGTTGAACAGTTCGGGCGGCAGTTGTGCAATGGGCCGCAGTTCCAGACGCACATCCTGACCCGTCGGGTCAACATGGCGCGCCTCGATCATCGCATTCAGCCGGTTACCGTCGGCAAGACTGCGGCCAAGATTCAGAGAACCGTCGGCCAGAGCGGCACCTTGGGCCTGATTATGGCCCTGACCGGCCTTGGAGCCGACCGCGACCAGAGGCGTACCCTGTGCCGAGGAGAGCAGTATCCCGCTGTGCGGCAGGCTGGCGACGGCGGTTTCCAGCGATTGCAGCGGCTGGCCCGGTGTGTTTGCCAGATGCGTCGCGGCTAGATCGAGCAACCGGTCCAGATCGGCCAGTTGCTGCGCGGTGGTCTGGGCATAGAGTCTGGCGTCCAGAACCAGCGCATCATGGTTGAGTACGTCCAGTTCACGTTCCGGCCGCGACTGGTCGCGTGCGACCAGCAACAGGGCCATGGACAGGATCAGCAGAGCGGCCAGAAACAGGGCGCGTTCATAGGGGCGACCCCAAAGACCCGGATGGTCTGTGGTTCGCCTTCCGCGTCCATCGCTGCGGCGCTCTATTCCCCGCACAACGAAGGCTCCCTATCCGTGTTCGAACGGGGGAAACCTAGGCTGTTTTGCCAAGCTGTGTCGAGGGGGACCTGCGGGCGCCGTTACGGGGTTCTAGGCGACGTGTTCGCCGGTTTTATCGGCGGGTGCAGCGTCCGGTTTTTCGGCAGATGTCGCCTTGCGCGGCGGCAGGGGCTGGCTCTGGATACGGCGCAGAACGGCCTTGGCCGCTTCGGCCAGACGGCGTGTCTCGGGCGGAGCGTCCTCGGGGGCCTCGTCCACGCTTTCGACCAGCTGGTTCAGGATGTTCAGCATTTGCGGCGTAGCGGCGATAATGCGGGCCTGTTGCTCGATTTTTTCGGGCAGACGGTCGTATTCGGCACCGGGAACGCGCCATCCACCCCAGTCGGCATCATCGGTGACGACCACAGGATAGCTGCCGGGGAAGGGATGATGGGCGCAGTCGTTCTGGTCCTGCCACTTGTTGCGGGCCCGCAGCACGCGCCATGTGCCCAGATTGCTGCTCAGCGCCTCGCTCTCGGGCGATTGCAGCTCGTGGTTCTGGAATTCACGCCCCAGTCCGACTTCATAGGTGACACGCACAGGCTCGTCGAAGCCCTTGGCCCAGACCGGAATGACCTTCTCGACCTCGGCCCACAGGCCGACACTCTCGACCCAGACCTTCTGACCTTTTTGGAATTGTGCGCGCGCCATTAAGCCTACCCCGTACCTTTGGCCGGTACCTTAACCGATAGAGGTTATCGACCTCTTGGGAGAGATGGTTACCGAGCCTCGACGGGGTTGGCTATAAATAACGCCGCAATTCAATATTTTATGGCTGGGATATGCTTTCCAGAGCCTCTCCGGCATAGCGTTCCTTAACCTTTACAGACAGGTCGCCCAGCGACACGACCCCGACAAGGCGCGATTGCTTGTCCATGACAGGCAGGCGGCGGATACGCGCACGGCTCATCAGGTCCAGCGCAGTTTTCAACTCGTCGGTATCCAGAACCGTGATGGCATCACGTGACAGGAACTCCGAAACCGGTTGTTCGGGGCTGGCTCCGCGCGCGACGGCGCGCACGGTGACATCGCGGTCGGTAATCGTACCGATCAGGCGCTCGCCATCGACGACGGGCATGAAACCAAAATCGCCATCGGCCATACGGCTGGCAACATGCTGAAGGCTGTCTTCGGGGCGGGCGATATGGACATCGCTGCTCATAAGGTCGCGGATTTTCATAATGGCTCCTCGCAGGTGGACGACAGGGACTATTCTTCAAAGCCGCGAAATGGCGACGAGGTTCCCCCGATGTTCGCCCATAGGCCATGCGGTTTACACTGGCGGCTGCCCGTAGGAGTGTGCGGGAACGACCAGATGGACAGTCCGTTAAGCGGATTGGGCAAGGGCAGGGCAGATCGCATTGGCGCGAGGCTGTGGCCGTGATTCAAGCGAGGGTGGCATGGCCGCAGAAACTGCCGGCATGGGTTTGGGCCATGTCGCCGCACTCTTGGGTGCAGGCGTGGTCGGGGTGGCGGTTTTCCGCAAGATAGGTCTGGGTTCGGTGCTGGGCTATCTGGTGGCGGGTCTGGCGCTGGGTCCGTTCGGGCTGGCTCTGGTCAAGGAACCGCAGACCATCCTGCATGTGGCCGAGTTTGGCGTGGTCATCTTCCTGTTCATTATCGGACTGGAGATGCGGCCCAGTCGCCTTTGGGCGATGAAGGGCGAGATATTCGGGCTTGGCACGGCGCAGGTAGGGCTGTCGGGTCTGGCCCTGACCCTGATTGCGATGGCGGCAGGTGTATCGGCCCCCATAGCCTTTGTCGGGGCGATGGGTTTTGTCATG
>NZ_JAVXCU010000033.1:0-27288 GCF_036659295.1 Brevundimonas sp.
TGGCATCTGGCCAAGCTGGCGACCAGCGACCAGAGCTTCCAGCGCTTCTATAATGACACGACCGACGCCATGGAGCCGTTCGGCTTCTCGGATTACAATTTCAACGGCGAGGAAATCGGCCTGACCTGGGCCGGATACCGCACCGACCGCCACGTCACCGGCGACGCCGCCATGCTCATCAGCGAGTTTGCCAAGCCGCAACGCCGCGAGGACAAGCCGTGGTTCCTGTGCGTCAATCTGGTGAACCCGCACGACATCATGTTCTATGACGCGACGGGCGAGCAGTCGGAAACGCGCGATGTGCGCAATCTGGCAGGCCTGATGCGCGCCGAGCCGGGCGATCCGCTGTACCAGACCGATCTAGGCATGCCCTTGCCGCGCAGCTTCTATCTGGACGACCTGTCCACCAAGCCCGAAGCCCATCGCGGCATCTCGGCGCTGGATGTAAAGACCTACGGGGCCATGCCGCGCGAGAATGAAACGGCATGGAAGCGGTTCTACAACTATTACTGCAACTGCCTGCGTGATGTGGACCAGAACATCCTGACCCTGTTGTGGGCGCTGGAGAATTCCGGCCAACTGGACAACACCATCATCGTCTATACCTCCGACCATGGCGAGCGGGCCGGTGCCCACGGCATGCGCCAGAAGGGCGGCACCGCCTATAAGGAAGAAACCAACGTGCCGATGTTCATCGCCCACCCGCAAGGGGCGCGCGGTGTCACCAGCACCACGCTGATGGGAGCGGTCGATGTGGCCCCGACCCTGCTGGGTCTGGCCGGAAAGCCGGAAAGCTGGAGCCGCAGCCAGTTCCCGCAACTGGTCGGACATGATGTCTCCAAGGCCGCATTCGATCCGGCCTTCAGGGGGGAGCGCGACCGCCTCGGCCACCTGTTCAACTATGGTGTGATCCTGTCGTGGGACCGTCTGAACACCAGCTATACGGAAGCGCCCGTCTGGGACCTGTCCAAGCGCCGCGCCCACCGTGGCGTGTTTGACGGCCGCTGGAAGTTCGTGCGCTATTTTGCCCCGTCCGAGCACCATATGCCGCGCAAGTGGGAGCAGTTGGTCGCCCATAACGACCTCGAGCTTTACGACACGCTCAATGATCCGGACGAGCTGGTCAATCTGGCCAACCGTCCGAACCAATACCGTGCCGAGATCGAGCGTCTGAACGCCATGGTCAATGCGCTGATCGACAAGGAGATCGGCGAGGATAATGGCTCCGAATTCCCCGGGCCGGTCGAGCGCTACAACACCCTGACCTTGGCCTAACCTCCAAAGCTCCAGACCATAAAAAAGGGCCGGTGCGGATATCCGCACCGGCCCTTTGCACATTGCCGTCGACGAGGGGAACTAGCCGAAGGTTTTGTGCATCCAGTCCTTGAACAGGATGGCGGCCTCGACCGACTTGTCCTGTTGTCCGGTATAGTAGTGGTTGGCGTCCTTGATGATGGCGTGTTCCATCGACTTGGCATTGGTTGCTGCGGCCATCAGGCGTGCGGCGTGGCTGGGCGTGCAGGCGTCGTCGGCGCTGTTTTCAATGACGATCATCGGCACGGTCACACGCGGCGCACAGCGCAGGCCGTCGGCCTGACTGTCATCATACGACCATTGCGACAGCCATGAACGTAAGGTCGAGAAGCGGGCCAGACCGACAGGGCCGTCATTCACGACCTCTGGCACGCCCAACATACAGTGGTTGGGCTTGCGGTCGCTCGGCTCCAGCGTGGCATCGATGAAGCGCGGATCGGCCATCGTGCCCTGAACCACAAAGCCGCGCTCGTGGTTGTGCTTGCCCTGTGCCTTCAGCTTGGCCAGTTCGTCCTTGACCCATGCGGTGATGCGGCGGTTACGGGCGATCTGGGCGGCACGGTAACGCTCGATATATTCGGCGCTATAGGGCGGCTGGTTCGGGTTGGCCGGATCATAGATGTTCAGTTCCGGATTGCGATCATAGGGCTTGGTCTCGTCGGTGATCGACGGGTCAATCCACTCGGTCAGGGTCAGGTTGCGCGACAGGTGCGCCGCCAGCAGCGCCACACCGTCTGCCGGAATCAGGTTGGCCTTGGTCAGGTCAATCGGGTCACCCGCAGGGGTGTGGGTCACGGTCGGGTTCTCGGCTTCTGCCTGATAGAACAGCGACAGGGCACCACCGCCGGACCAGCCGCCGAGGATCACCTTCTTGTAGCCGAGGCGCTCCTTGGCATCACGAATGGCGGCGCCCAAATCCAGCGCCACCTTTTCCATCACCAGAGCATTGTCGATGCCACGGAAACGGCTGTTGGCATAGATGACGTGCAGGCCCTGTTTGGCCAGCGCCGACACGAAGGGCAGCCACGAACCGCCGCCGATCGGGTGCATGAACACCACCACCGTATCGGATTCTGTTTCCGGCTTCAGATGGTGGGCCTCGATGGCGACAATGCCCTCGGCGCCGCCATAGGTATCCTTGAACTGGGCCTCTTCCTTGAAGATGACCAGATACGGGGTGCGGGTATATTTTACTTTGGTCACGCTGGGTTATCCGGCCAGTTCTGATTGAGGCTTGCCGCGCTTGTCGATGGCGGCCGCGCCAAATTTGGCTTCTTTTTCCGCACGGGTTTGTGCGGTCCACGTCTTGAGCAGTTCAGGCAGGGCCGCCCCCTCCTCGCCCAGAATCTTGTCGTGGTCAGCAGTGCGGCAGGTGATTTCGACCTGAATACCGTTGGGGTCGTACATATAGACCGAGCGCACGAAATGGTGCTCGACAGGCCCCAGCGCGCTGACGCCGTGCGAGCGGATACGCTGTTGCATTTCCAGCATGTGGGCTTCGTCGCGCGCCTCGATAGCGATGTGCATATCGAAGCTGTCCTTGCGCGCGAACCAGTCCGGATCGGCGGTCGAGGGCGCATCGAAGAAGGCAACGAAATTGCCGTCTTCCAGCTCGAAGAAGATATGCATGTACGGCACCGGATCGCCCAGTCCCGGCACCTCGTCCAGCACGATACCGGCGGACGCCTTCAGGCCCAGAACATCTTCGTAGAACCAGCGCGTCTGCTCGGCATCGCGGCAACGGAACGCACTGTGGTGGACCCCTTTGAGGCCCGATTGGGTGATCTGACTGGACATATCCCCCTCCCTTTCATGTTCGTTTTCTTGTTCTTCACTCCATACCCGCCCGCAGAGTTTGTCAAATTGCTTTACGTTATTTTCCTCTCGGCCTAGGCTGTGACCAACAAGAGGAGGAGCGCACATGGATTTCGATCTGCCCGCAGAAATCACCGACTATCTGGCCGAACTGGATGCCTTCATCGAGGCCGAGATCGTGCCGCTGCAAGCGCAGGACGATAACGAGCGCTTCTTTGACCACCGCCGTGAATGGGCGCGTACCGACTACGATAATGGCGGCCTGCCCCGCCATGAATGGGAAGAGCTGCTGGGCGTCGCCAAGGCGCGCGCCGACAAGGCCGGTCACCTGCGCTTTGCCCTGCCCAAGGAGTTTGGCGGCAAGGATGGCTCCAATCTGGCCATGGCCGTGATCCGCGAGCATTTCGCCGCCAAGGGTCTGGGCCTGCACAACGACCTGCAGAACGAGCACTCGATCGTCGCCAACTATCCGCAGGTGCTGATGTTCCGCGACTTCGGCTCGCAGGAACAAAAGGACGAGTTCATCGGCGGTATGCTGGATGGCAGCCGCTCGATCTGTTTTGGCCTGACCGAACCCGAACACGGCTCGGACGCCACCCACATGGAAACGGTCGGTTTGCGCGAGACCCGTGACGGCGTCTCCGGCTGGCTGATCAATGGCGAGAAGATGTGGACCACCGGCATGCACGTGGCCACCCACGTCATGGTTTTTGGTCGCACACAGGGCAAGGCCGGTGATGCCAAGGGCATTACCTGCTTCATCGTGCCCGCCGAGGCCGAGGGCGTGAAGGTCGAGGAATATCTCTGGACCTTCAACATGCCGACCGACCACCCGCGCGTCAGCTTCACCAATGTTTGGGTGCCGGACTGCAATGTCTTCGGTCCTGCCGATGCCGGTCTGGAACTGGCCCAGCATTTCGTGCACGAAAACCGCATCCGTCAGGCGGCGTCGTCGCTGGGCGCGGCTGATTATTGCGTCAAGGAAGCCGCAAAATATGCCCGCGAGCGCAAGCCGTTCGGCAAGCCCCTGGCGGTCAATCAGGCCATCCAGTTCCCGCTGGTCGAACTGGCCACCCAGATCGAGATGCTGCGCCTTCTGATCCGCAAGACGGCATGGCAGATGGACCGCATGTCCAAGCCGGACGTGGCCAAGCTGCTGTCGGACCGCGTGTCCATGTGTAACTACTGGGCCAACCGTCTGGTCTGCGAAGCGGCTGACACCGCCATGCAGGTTCACGGCGGCATGGGCTATTCGCGCCACAAACCGTTCGAGCACATCTATCGCCACCACCGCCGCTATCGCATCACCGAGGGTGCCGAAGAGATACAGATGCGCAAAATCGCGGCCTGGATGTTCGGCTTTGCCGGTCCCAACAAGGTCGCGCGGGAGCAGGCGTAATTGGCCGCCGCTCCGCTCGTTATTGCCTTTGACGACATGCCGTCACTGGCAGGGCGTGCGCTGGGGTCATCGCACTGGATCGAGCTGGATCAGGGTCGCATCAATCTGTTTGCCGATGCGACCGACGATCACCAGTGGATCCATATCGACGAGGAACGCGCCCGTGCGGAGATGGGATCAACTATCGCTCACGGCTTCCTGACCCTGTCACTGCTGCCGCGCCTGATGGACGACGTGATCCGCTTTGAAGGGTCAGGCAAGATGTTGAATGTGGGCGTTAATCGCGTCCGCTTCGTCTCGCCTGCGCCCAGCGGATCGCGCGTGCGCCTGACGCAAAGCGTGGTGTCGGTCGAGGCACGCGCCGGTGGCTGGCAGCTGACCACCGACTGTGTGATCGAGGCCGAAGGTCAGGACAAACCGCTATGTGTCGCGCAAAGCGTCATGCTGGTCCTGCCCCCTGTCGAGGCCGTGGCTGCCTAAGCTATTTAGTAAAGCTACTTGACAATATCTGTTCCTGATCCATCATTGTTACGGGCGCAGGATCGGGAACAGATCAGGCCCGCACCGCGCCGGTCCGGCGTGTCTGGGAGGAACAGAACCATGGCCCATGCCAATACGGCTATCATTGCCGACGATCTGAAGGATGCCCTGCGCAATCTTGTGCGCTCGGTCGTCGTGGTCACCGCCCGCCATGAAGGCCGCGCCTATGCCATGGCCGCGACCGCCATCAGCGAAGTCAGTATGGACCCGCCCTCCATGCTGGTCTGCATCAACCGCAACAACGCCATTTTCAATGCCATCGACGCCGGATGCGATGTGGTGCTGAATGTTCTGGGTCAGGACCATGAGGCTGTCTCGCGCGCCTGTGGCGGCGGTCGCAAGGGCGACGAAAAATTCGATATCGGTGCATGGGATATTGCCACCGATGACCAGCCTCCTGCCCTGCGCGATGCCTTGGCGGTCATCCACCTGAAACAGGCCAATACCCTCGATCACGGCAGCCACCGCATCGTTATCGGCGATGTGCAATCGGTCCAGCGGCCATCCAGCACCACACCGCTGGCCTTTATGGGCGGGCGTTATGTGCAACTGGATGCCGCCTGACACGTTTTACAGGGGCATCCGCTTTTAGTCGCGTAAAGCAGCCTACTCCCAGAGGCTGTTTTGTACCCTGTACCGCGTAACAAAAACCCCGCCCTCCGTAAGGAAGGCGGGGTTTCTTGTTCACAGCGGATGGCTGTTAGCCAAGGCTATAAAAGGTCGGCGCGCCCGGTCCGACCGGCATACCCAGCGCAAACACCCAAACGAAGAAGAAGATCGTCCAGACGATGGTGAAGAAGATCGAATAGGGCAGCATCATCGCGATCATGGTGCCGATGCCGACCTTTTTGTCGTAGCGCACGGCCCAGGCGAGGATCAGACCGAAATAGCTCATCATCGGGGTGATGATGTTGGTCGTGGAATCCCCGATACGGTAGGCCGCCTGAATCAGCTCGGGCGAATAACCCAGCAGCATCAGCATCGGCACAAATATTGGTGCCGTCATCGCCCACTGTGCCGAGGCCGAACCGATCATCAGGTTCACAAAGCAGCAGATCAGGATGAAGCCGATAAAGATCACCGGCCCTGTCAGGCCAAGGGCTTCGAGCGTCTGGGCACCCTTAACGGCTGTGATCGAGCCCAGATTGGACCAGTTGAAGAAGGCTACAAACTGGGCCGCGAAAAAGATGATGACCAGATAAAGCCCCAGCGAGCCGAGGGACTTGGCCATGCCGTCAATGACATCGCGGTCGTTCTTGATGGTGCCGACCACCTTGCCATAGGCCCAGCCCATGGCGAGGAAAAACAGCAGAATCCACACCGCAAACCCGCTGAAGAAGGGCGAACGCATGGCGTCGCCGGTCACAGGATCGCGCAGAATGCCCCATGACGGCACCACGCTCAGCAGCATAACCGCCAGCACACCCAGCAAGACCAGACCTGTAACCTTCAGGCCCTTCTTCTCGATGCTCGTCAGTGGCGAGGCTGCCGCCCCGTCCAGCGCCGTCGGGTCGGCATCGTCAGGATTATAAGCCCCCAGTTTCGGCTCGACGATATAGGTGCTGACGGCCCAGCCGACTGCGGTGACAAGGAAGGTCGATGCTGCCGCAAAATACCAGTTGGCCGTCGCCGTCACCGCATAGGTCGGGTCAATCAGACGCGCCGCTTCTTCGGTAATACCGGCCAGCAGCGGGTCGATCGTACCGATCAGCAGATTGGCCGAATAGCCGCCCGAAACACCGGCAAACGCCGCCGCCATACCGGCCAGCGGGTGACGCCCCAGCGAGTAGTAAACCGCACCGGCCATCGGGATCAGGACCACATAGCCCAGTTCCGACGCCGTATTGGACATGACACCGGCAAACACGATGACCACGGTCACCACATTCTTGGAGGCCCCCAGCACCATGCCACGCACAGCCGCCGACAGGACGCCGGACTTCTCGGCTACGCCGATACCCAGCATGGCTGTCAGAACCACGCCCAGAGGCGCAAAACTGGTAAAGTTGGTGACCAGACTGCTGAAGATACGGCGAATACCGTCTGCACTCAGAAGCGATACCGCGCGGATCATCCCGTCATCGGCACGCCCCGAAGCCCCGACAGGACGCGGATCTTCGACCGCCACACCTAGCCAGCCGAAAAGACCCGACAACAGAACCATGCCCGCCGCCAGAATGAAGAACAAAGTCACCGGATGTGGCAACAGGTTCCCCAGCCATTCTACGGTGTCGAGAAAACGGGTGAACGCATTGCGCTTGGGCGCTGGCGGTTGGGCCTTACCGGCCCCTGCATGCTGGGGTTCCGTCATACATTATCCTTGGCGGAGCTGTTTTTTGTGAAAGTCGGCCTTCTATCCCCCAAAGGCGTCCCAAAACGCTTTTCAACTTTCAAGCGCAAAAAACAACGCGTCGCCTTGTCGCTGCCTTAAAATCGGTCGCCTACGCGGCCCCGCGCCCGAAAATGCGGGTCACAAAAGAGCGAGACTGTGTTTTCGCCCTGTGAATACTTTTACACTGCCCCGTCCAGACCCATATCCACGCTGCCCCGATTGCGCGGCCGTTCTTCTACACAAACCTATGAGCCTCCCATGTCCGTCAAAGCCTATGGTGCCACCGCCGCCAACCGTCCGGTCGAGGCCATCGAAATCCCGCGCCGCGATGTGGGCGCACACGATGTGCAGATCGAAATCGATTATTGCGGCATCTGCCATTCAGACCTGCACACGGTGCGTGGCGAATGGGGGGCGGTGAACTTCCCCTGCGTGCCCGGTCACGAGATCGTTGGCCGCGTCTCGGCGGTGGGAGCATCGGTCAGCCGCTTTAAAGAAGGCGACATCGTCGGCGTCGGCTGCATCGTAGACAGCTGCAAGGCCTGCCATTCCTGCGATCAGGATCTGGAGCAGTTCTGCGAAACCGGCATGACCGGCACCTATGACAGCAAGACGAAAGATGCCCCCGGCCATACGCTGGGCGGCTATTCCCAGCGCATCGTGGTCAAGGACGCCTTTGTCCTCAAGGTTTCTCACCCTGTCGAGCAACTGGCCGCTGTGGCCCCGCTGCTCTGCGCCGGTATCACCACATGGTCGCCGCTGCGCCACTGGAATGTTGGTCCGGGCAAGAAGGTCGGTATCGTCGGCATCGGTGGTCTTGGCCATATGGGCGTCAAGCTGGCCCATGCCCTTGGCGCACACGTCGTGGCCTTTACAACCTCGCAATCCAAGGTTCAGGCGGCGCTTGATCTTGGGGCCGATGAGGTCGTCATCTCCAAGGATGCCGCACAGATGAAGGCCCATGCCCGCAGCTTCGACTTCATCCTCAACACGGTTGCCGCCAGCCACAATCTGGATGACTTCACCAAGCTGCTGAAGGTCGACGGCACCATGTGCCTCGTCGGTGTGCCCGAACACGCCCACCCGTCGCCGAGCATCTCGAACCTGATCTTTGGTCGTCGCTCCATCGCCGGTTCGCTGATCGGCGGCATCAAGGAAACGCAGGAGATGCTCGATTTCTGTGCCGCCAACGGCATTGTCTCGGACATCGAGATGGTCCGCGGCGACCAGATCGAGGAAGCCTATGAGCGGATGCTGAAATCCGACGTCAAATACCGCTTCGTCATCGACAACAGCACCCTGTAACAAAAGGCCCGCCGGATCGCTCCGGCGGGCCTTTTCTTTATGGGGGCGTCCCTGCCCTAGAAATATTCCGCATTGGCAGGGCACTGGGCCGAGATTCGGCGGGCCGTGATGGTGGCCGGAATATAGGGCGTGCCGCGTGCCAGCTGCGCCCCGCCATTAAAGCGGAACGATTCGGACTGATAGGTGCCGTTCAGGCGCACATTAACGCGACGGTCCTTGTGGTCCTTGCACACGCCTTCAAAGCGGGCACGACCGTTCGAGGCTTCGCGCACATGATAGGTGCATTGCCATTTGCGGGTCGAAAGGCCGCCAAAGAAGCGGTTGATCTCGCTGGGGCGCACGCATTTCTGCTCGGTATCGCGCACACCAAAAACACTGGTGGTGTACTCCCAATAGCCCGGCAGAACCTCGCTACGGGCAGGCTGCGTCTGGGCTTGGGCGTGCGGCGCAGACGCCGGAGCGGCCAAAAGTGCGCCACCCGCAACCAACGGGGCAGCAACCGCCATCAGGCGAACCATACCGGCAGAGGGCTTTTTCATAAGGTGCATCTTCAAACGGCTCATCATGTCAGTCTATATATATGTGACCATATAAACGGTGCCTGAACGCGAACGATCCCTAATCGTCAGCATTCTTTGACCAAGGAAGAGTCATCTTCATCGCAGACTCGGCTTGACGCGAAGTGAGTCCATCCTTTATACGGCCCCCTCTCGCGTAGGTCACAAGCCTGTGCGCCACCTGTTTTCATGCGTCCGCAAAGTTTGCGCGGATGTGACCTTGAGGATCTTAAGATGTCGCGTCGTTGCGAACTCACGGGTATCGGCCCGATGGTCGGCCACAATGTGAGCCACTCGAACATCAAGACCAAGCGTCGTTTCCTGCCGTCCCTGAAGACGGTCAAGGTGAACTCGGACGCTCTGGGCCAGTCGTTCTCCCTGCGTATCTCGAATGCTGCCCTGCGCACGCTCGACTACAAGGGCGGTCTGGATGTATTCATCGTGAAGGCTCGCGATGAGAAGCTTTCGGCTACGGCCCTGCGCATCAAGCGTCAGGTCAAGGCCAAGCTGGCTGAACAAGCCGCTGCCTAATCAGCACTGCTGATTTTGAAGTTTTGAAAAGGCCGGTGGAAACACCGGTCTTTTTCTTTGCCTGTTTCCAAGGCTCGGCTAGGCTTCCGTCACCGGATTTGGACGGACCTGTATGCTATGCGCCTGCCTCTGCTGATCGCCGCTGCGACCTGTGCCCTGATGACGGGCCTACCCCTTTCGGCTTTCGCCCAACAGGCCACCACACCCTTTACCCTGTCCAGCGGCAGCGCTCGCACGCCCGAACAGATGGCTGTGCGCTTCGATGCTGCCGATCTCAGCTTTGATATACGTCCCGAAAGCCGCTCCATCACTGGGCGGGCCATACTGGACTTTACCCCGCTATCGGCGATTTCGGTCCTCGCGCTGGAACTGGATACCCGTTTCAACATCGCCGCTGTCCACCTGAACGGCACGGCGGTTACGAACTGGACCAATCCCGAAGGGCGACTGAACATCCCCCTGCCCCACGCCTTTGGGACCGCAGAGAAAATCCGCATCACCATCGACTATAGCGGCACCCCGCACACCGCCACCCGCGCACCGTGGGACGGTGGCTTTGTGTGGGGCGAATCGAATGGCAAACCGTGGATCGCCAGCGCCGTACAGGGCGAGGGCTGTGATCTGATCTGGCCGTGTATCGATCATCCGATGGGCGAGCCGGAACGGGTCGATATGCACATCACTGTGCCGCAAGGCCTGTCCGCCCCCGCCAACGGCATGCTGACCGGCAAGGTTACGAATGCGGACGGATCAACCACATGGCACTGGTCCACGCGCAACCCCAACACCTATGCCATCAGCCTGAATGTCGGCCCGTTCAAGGAACTGTCGGGCACCTATGACAGCCGCTACGGCAACCACATCCCGCTCTATTTCTGGCCGCTTGAAACCACGCCTGACGACAAGGCCCAACGGCTGTTCAATCAGCTTCCCCTGATGCTGGACTTCTTCGAGGACTGGGTCGGTCCCTACCCGTTTGCCGATGAAAAGGTCGGGGTGGTGGAAACGCCGCACCTTGGCATGGAGCATCAGACCATCAACGCCTATGGCAACGGCTACAAGCTGGACGGCAAGGGCTATGACTGGCTGATGCAGCACGAACTGGCCCATGAGTGGTTCGGCAACCAGATGACCAATGTGTCGTGGGACGACATGTGGCTGCACGAAGGGTTTGGCACCTATATGCAGCCGCTCTATGCCCGCTGGCTGTATGGCGATCGCGCCATGCAGTCGGAACTGGAAACCATGCGCAAGACGGTCACCAACCGCTTTGCCATGGTGTCAGGCCAGCCTCAGGATGCCGCCACCGTCTATAATGCCGAGACAGGTCCGGCGCTGGACCTCTATTATAAGGGCGCACTGATCGCCCACACCTTGCGGCTGATGATCGGCGACGAGGCGTTCAAGCGCGCCTTGCGCGAACTGGTCTATGATCGCGCAGATCCTGCCCCCGGTAATTTCAAACCGGTTTACCGCACCACCGCCGACTATGTGGCCATCGTAAACCGCATCACCGGCAAGGATATGGGCTGGTTCTTCGACGCCTATCTATATCACGCCGCCCTGCCCGAACTGGTCATGCAGCGTAACGGCGATCAGGTGACGCTGACATGGAAGACCGGATCAGACCTCGCCTTTGAAATGCCTGTCGAGGTCGAGATCGACGGTCAGGCGCAGACCCTGCCCATGCAGGACGGCACCGCCCGCTTCACTACCGATCCCCGTGCCCATATCCTGCTGGACCCACAGTCCAAAATCCTGCGTCGCCTGCCCCATATCGAAGAATGGAAAGCTGCCTGATGCGCCGTCTAGTCTCCTGCCTGCTCGCCAGCGTCACGCTCGCCAGTGTCACGCTCGCCAGTGTCACGCTGGCCGCCGCCACCTCAGTCATGGCGCAAGCCGTCCCGACCGCCGTCGTGGAACTGCCCGCGCTCGAGCGGGCCTCCGAGGTGCTGTTCTGGTCGCAGGACCAGCGCGAGGCCGGATTCCGTGCGATGGACCGCATCGTGCCCCACCGCGCCATTGCGGCGGGCGGCACCGCGCATCCCCTGCCGCAAGGCGAGCCTCTGGCTATAGATGCAGATCGCTTCATCCTTGAGGAAAAGGTGGCGGGACTGCTGGTGCTTCAGGACGGAAAGGTCCGTCTCGAACGCTATGGTCTGGGTTTTGGTCCCGAAGGGCGCTGGACGTCGTTTTCGGTTGCCAAGTCCCTGACCTCGACACTAGTCGGGGCAGCGATCAGGGACGGTTTCATCGAAAGTCTGGAAACCCCCATCATGCAGTATCTGCCCGAACTGTCCGGCAGTGCCTATGACGGGGTGACGGTACGACAGCTCCTGACCATGACATCCGGTGCCGACTGGAACGAGGACTATACCGACCCGAATGCCGATGTGGCCCGCTTCTTCGAGCCGCATGAAACCGGCGGCATGGACCCGACGCTGCACTATATGCGCCAACTGAAACGCGCCGCCGAACCCGGCACGCGCTGGCACTATTCAACCGGCGAAACCAATCTGGTCGGTGTGTTGGTCAGCCGCGCCACCGGCAAGACTCTGTCCGGTTATCTATCAGAAAAGCTGTGGCACCCCTATGGGATGGAACAGGATGCCGGCTGGATGATCGACGCTGTCGGTCAGGAAGCCAGTGGCTGTTGCGTCATGGCCAGTCTGCGCGACTGGGGCCGTGTGGGCCAGTTCGTACTGGGCGGCGGCAAGATCGGCGACACCGCCATCCTGCCCGAAGGGTGGTTGGCACAGGCCACCACCAAACAGGCCGATTATGGCGAAGCCGGTAAAGGTTATGGCCTCCAGTGGTGGACCAATGACGATGGCCGCTTTTCCGCCAACGGCATTTTCGGCCAGTCGATCAATATCGACCCCGAACGCAAAACCGTCATTGTCATCCTGTCAGCATGGCCGACTGCCACGGGCCGCTCGCCCGCGCGCGAGGCCTTCCTGAAACAGGTGGCCGAGGCGCTGGACTAGGGTCAGACGATAACCACCTGCCCTGTGTTCAGGTCATAGACTGCACCGATAACCGCCAGCTCGCCCGCGTTCACGCGGGCGGACAGGATCGGTTCGGAATGGACCAGACGGCGCACATTATAGCGCACATTGGCCACCACAGCCCGCTCTTCCAGATGCGGTGCCTCGCTGAGCATTTCGCGGGCGATGCCCGGCTTCATGTCGCGGATCAGGTGCTGGATATGGCCCGGCAGGATGTTCTGCTCGCGCAGTACGCCCAGTGTCGCGCCCACGGCACCGCAGCCTGTATGGCCCAGCACCACGATCAGCCGCGTCTTTAAAAGCTCGACCCCGTATTCCAGACTGGCCAGTCCCTCGCCGGTGACGAAATTGCCCGCCACGCGTACGACAAACAGATCGCCCGGTGCCTGATCCAGCAACAGTTCCGGCGGTACGCGCGAATCCGAACAGGACAGGATGGCGGCGACCGGCGACTGGCCCTCGGTCAGGGCTGCCCGTTCGGCGGAATAGTCATGCTGTTCGGGGCACCCTGCCAGAAAACGTGCATTGCCGGCCAATAGAGCATCCACCACCGCCTGCTGGGCATCGTCCAGCACCATGTCCGGTGCGTCGACGACGGCGGTCTGCAGTTGCGAAAGCTGGTCAGGGAATATCGGCGTATCGATCATGCCCCACAGTGCCGCATTGCAAAGTCGTTGAAAAGCTACGCTTCCAGCTCGATGCCCCAGTACAGATAGTCGATCCAGCTTGTGTTTGCAGTTACACAACGAACTGAATGTCACTCAGTGATACTGTGAACGTCCTGCTCTGGACGTAATGTGACAGGCTCGGATCGACCCATTGCACCAGTTCGGCATGTCTGCTTTGGAGAGGCGGTGACAATTCCAAGGTTAACACGCAAAACAGCGCTACTTGACTTGACCAAGCCCGCTTAAGCGGACTTAGTTGGTGCCCTTTACAACCGGAGCGCCAGAATGCTTATCGCCCTTTTGTCGACAATGCTTCTTCAGGCCGCACCGGTAGCTCATCCTGCGACGCCACAGCAATTCCGGGATCGACGCTCGAGTTATGTTCAGGGGACACTGAACGTTGCGGCCGGTGAGCGCGCCACTCTGCGCCAGAATGCTGATGGCACCTATGACTTAGTGCGGGTCGACCGCATCGAAGTGCAAGACGTTCTGCCACCAACGGACGGATCGAGCGCGGCTATCAACGAGGCGAGCGCCGGGACTCTTCGGTTCAGCCTACACGGCCGCCGGGACGTCGGCTCTCTGCTCAAGGTCGAGAACAGCCAGCCCGCTGGGCTTGCCTACTCAGCGTTCATCGTTCGCCAAGTCGGCGGACAGTCGAGAGGTCCCGACGCGACGTCCGTGTGCACGGTTCCGCCTGGAATGGCGAACTTTGAACACTGGCCTGAACCGGTCACGCAAGTTGTCATCGGCGGCCTTCGGCAATCCGATGATGCCTTGCCGACCTGCCCCGCGCACGTTGAAACCATGCCAGAGGAGGCTGTAGACGTATTCGCCACAGAGGGTGAACACCTCGGGCGTTTATCGACATTATTCGCGTTGTGTGAACCTTATTACGCCGTCGATATTACCTTTGGGCACCGACTAGCAGCGGATTTCGAGCGGAGGTCGCAAGAGGCCGGGTGGACCGCAGAACGGCGAAGCTCCGCCTATGCACGCGGTCGCGATTTGGAACGAGCTGACGTTGGCGTCATCATGGATCTGACCGGGGTAACGCCTCAGCAGGCGCGTCGCCAATTGCGCAATATGTATCCTCGTCTGAAGGCCCGCTGCCAATATCTCGCCCAGCAAGTCCCTGGTGCAGTCTCAGACGTTGAAGCCGGCAACCGTCTTCTGGACGCAGACGCCCGTCGCTACCGCTAGTGGACGCTCTCCCGCGCTCACTCACCGCGTGCCTTGTGCGATGCTAAGGTCCGCTTTCCACCCTTAGCGGTCGTTCGAAAGGTCCGCTAATAGGCACTAAGCCTCCAGTTCGATGTCCCAATAAAGGTAATCGATCCAGCTCTTGTGCAGGGTCTGGGGCGGGAAGCGTCTTCCGGCCTGTTGCAACTGCCATGACGAGGGTCGGCCCACCTTGCGGCGCAGCGGCATCTGCGCCTGCATGGGCGTGCGCCCGCCCTTTTTCAGGTTACAGGGGCTGCAGGCCGTGACGATATTGGTCCACGACGTGATCCCGCCCTGCGACCTTGGCAGGATGTGATCGAAGGTCAGGTCCTGCGCCGTGCCGCCTCCGCCGCAATACTGGCAGGCAAAGCCGTCGCGCAGGAAGACATTGAAACGGGTAAAGGCCGGATGGCGGTCCTGATCCACATAGGATTTCAGGCACACCACACTGGGCAGCTGTATCTCCATCGACGGGCTTCGGACCACCTTGTCATAGGTGGCGACCACCTCGACGCGCTCCTGCCACACCGCCTTGATGACCTCTTCCCACGACCAGAGCGATAGCGGGAAATAGGAAAGCGGCCTGAAATCGGCATTCAGAACCAGGGCCGGAAAGCCCGAGGGCGCACCTGTCAGAACCTGCATAACGCAAGCTCCGGCATACGGTGATCTATAGACGCAGCAGGATTGAAGACACGTCTCCTTCCTTCGTCAGGACGAGGAAAGATAGACCTGATTCCCTGTCATCACCATGATTGAAAAATCATGGTTCTTTTACAGTCAAGCTTCAGAAGCGTTGCGGTGCGCTGGGAAACGCCGGCAGGTTCCAGCCCTTGAGAATGGCTCCGGCCCGCAGGGCCAGCCCAGCCACCACGGCCACAGCCACAGCCCACCAGGTCGGCACGGCCATCGCCTTGAGCCCTACAAACACCACCGCCGACAAAAGCGCCGCCGAAATATACAGCTCGCGTCGCAGCAGGATTGACGGCTGGTGCGCCAGAACATCGCGCACAATCCCGCCAAAACAGGCCGTCAGCACACCCATGATCACACAGATCAGCGGAGCCACGCCATAGGATGCCGCTTTTGCCGCGCCCATGACGCCATAGGCTGCCAGCCCGATGGCATCCAGCCACAACAGGGCGCGAAAACGCCATGTACGCGCGCCAATGATCCAGATGGCCAGCGCCGTCACCAGACACACAGCAATATAGCGCCAGTCCGCCACCCAGAAGACCGGTGCCCCGATCAGCAGGTCGCGCACCGTGCCACCGCCCACCCCTGTCAGGGCCGCGAAAAAGGCAAAGGTCACCACGTCATGCTTCTGGCGCGCCGCCGCCAGCGCCCCTGTCGCGGCAAACACCGCCACACCGGCAAAATCCAGCAGGGTCAGAACCGTTTCGGGGCGGGCCAGCTCGGCCGTGGCGCTCATAGGTGTCACATCAATCCTCCAGCGCGACTTCACCGCGCTTTACAGCTCCATACCATCCCCAGAGCAAATGTGCCGCAACCGAACGATGGGGCCGCCATATATCGGCGCGTTGGTAAAAAGCCTTTTCTTTCAGGCGCTCGTCGGCACCCTCGGCCCAGCGCAGTGCCTCTTGCAAGGCGACATCGCCCGCCGGAAACACATCCGTGCGCCCCTCGCAAAACATCAGGAAGGTCTCGGCGGTCCAGCGCCCCACACCCTTGATGGCTGTCAGGGCCATAATCGCCTCGTCATCGTCCAGCCGTTCCAGATGTCGAAAATCAATATGGCCATCCGTCTGGGCACGCGCGATTTCATGACCATAGCGGGCCTTTTGCCCCGACAGACCAAAGGCCCGCAGCGCCTCGACATCATGGGCCAGCACCGCCTCGGGCGTTACGTCTCCCAGTCCCTCGCACACCCGTTTCCAGATCGAGGCCGCAGCCGCCACCGAGACCTGCTGTTCGACAATCATCCGGAACAGGCCTTCAAAGCCGCCGGTCCGTAAGCGCCATTCCAGCGGCGGTGTCTGGGCATGCGCCCGCGCCAGCACCGGATCTTGCCGCGCCAGAGCCTCGCGCTGCTGCGCCATCGCGCGCGTCAACGCCTGCGTCTTGCGCTCCCGCTGTTCGGCGTCACGATCCTGCATGGCCCTGATCCTTTGTTCTCAGGCATGCTTGCCCGTCCTGCCCGACTTGGCAACGGCTGTCGCATATCGGCCATTCATCTTAGCGGTGCTACAAGCATGGCGTTCTATGTCGAGGTTTGCATGTTCCCGACCGCCGCCCTGATCGTCGCCGCCCTATTGCCTGCGCAGCAAAGCGCCGGTCCGCAAGTGAATGCGCCTGTGCCGGCTCTTAACCTGAACGGACCCGAGTTGCTTTATACAGCCACGCGGTCACGCTCACGCTCAAACCCCGCTATGGTTCTGCGTTGTGAAGGCGATCAGGTCGTTATTTTCTTGTCGGGATTGCCGCGAAACGCGCAGGCCACAGTCCACCTTGCCATTGCCGGACGAAACCTGAGCGCCGCCCAAAGCCAAGACGGCACAGCGCGCCTGTCAATGCTGGCCGGACCGCGCACACTGGATGCCCTTAACCACCAAAGCGTGGTCTCGCTGCGACTGGCGGGCCGATCCTATAATCTGAGACAAACCGATGCAGATTTGCGCCAGAGATTTGTACGATCCTGCCGCATGGGCTTTGAAGCCGGACTTGGTGCCCATAATAACCTGCCGCCCGCAGTTCTCGTGCCTTCGCAACAAACCCTGAGCATCCACAAAGAGCCGGTCGACAGCCCTGTGCACCCCCGCTAGCCTTAACGGATGGTATTGCCTGATCTGCCCTTTGTGACCCGTTTTGCGCCCTCGCCGACAGGGCGGCTGCATAAGGGGCATGCCTTTTCGGCCCTGTGCGCCTTTGATGCGGCACGCGAGGCGGGGGGGCGGTTCATCCTGCGGATCGAGGACATCGACCCCACCCGATGCAGGCCGCAATTCGAGGACGGCATCTATGAGGATCTTCGCTGGCTGGGTCTAAGCTGGGAAGAGCCGGTGCGACGTCAGTCCGACCATCTGGCCGACTATGCGGCGGCAGTAGAGACCCTGCGCCAGCGCGATCTGGTTTACCGCTGTTTTCGGACCCGCAAGGAAATCCTCGACGGGATCGGCCATGCCCCGCACGGCATCACCGACGCCGTCCGCCCCGGCCCGCACCCGGCAGACGAGGAAGCCGAACTGCTGCAAGGCGGCAAGCCTTTTGCGTGGCGACTGTCACTGGAGCGCGCGCGCGATGCGATCGGCGGCGCGGCATGGGACACCCTGTCATTCTTCGAGGAAGGTCACGGTCCGGACGGTGAGACGGGCCGTATCCGCGTCCGCCCCGAAATCGCAGGCGATGTGGTTCTGGCGCGCAAGGATGCCGGCGCCGCCTATCATCTGGCCTGTGTGCATGATGATGCCCTGCAAGGCATCAGCCACGTCATTCGCGGTGTGGACCTGTTCGAGGCCACCCATATCCAGCGCCTGATCCAGACCCTGTTCGGATGGCCCGAGCCGGTCTATCGCCACCACCGCCTGATGACCGATGCCGATGGCAAACGCTTTGCCAAACGCGACGGCTCGGTGACGCTGGCGGCGCTGCGTGACGGCGGCCTGACCGCCGAAGCCTTGCGGGAAGACGTCCGCCAGCAAAGGGCGTTCTAGAAAATAAAAAGCGCGAAAGCCGTTGGGCCTTCGCGCTTTTCAGGAACCTTAAAGGTCCGGAGGCAAAAGGTTCTTAGAGAACCTTCAGCTCCACAGCAGCGGTCTTGCCGCGCTGGTTTTCGAGTTCGTACTCGACCTTAACGTTCTCATCCAGACCGGTCAGACCAGCCTTTTGGACGGCAGTGATGTGAACGAAAACGTCCGAACCACCATCGTCAGGTTGAATGAAACCGAAACCCTTGGTCGGGTTGAACCACTTGACCGTGCCGGTCGCCATATTGCGTCTCCGTTGAACGCGTTTTCCAGGCAGACTCCCCGTAGGGACCCCGTCAGCCCATCTGGACAACCTCGTTCGACTAAGGAGCGAGACGCGAGTTTGGACCCCGCGCGATATCCGGACTGCACAAACCTTGTCACTTGGTATTTGCCAGCGGTCAACTGAAATGATTCTGTTATTTTGCGTTCTATGTCAGGGCTTCGATCATTTCCGTCATCAGGACAGAACAGGCCTCGCCGCCGCGTGTCCCGTCATTGGACACCGACACAAATGCCAGTTTTATGACCGGTGCCAGCACGACCGTGGCAAACCATATCGTGTTGGATCCGTTGTGTAACAGGGCCGGTCCACCAGCCCACGGACGCGATCCGGGGGCCAGCCAGCCCAGCGCATAGGTCTCGTTTTCCAGCGGGGTTTGCAGCCGTGTCAGGCTGTCCTGTGACAACCAGCCCGCCTGAAGCATCGCCGCCAGAAACAGTCCGTAATCGGCAAGACCCATATGCACGGTGCCTGCCGGTCCCAGCACCTTGGGATTGTCGGATACGGGGGCATCGGGCCCTATGCTCTGGACATCATCACCCGACCACATATGGCCGTGCGGCTGCGCGCCCGTCGGGGCACCAAATCCGGCCGATGTCATGCCAAGGGGGCCAAACAGCTGTTGCTGCATGACTTCTTCCCACGACAGGCCGGTCACCCCTTCGATCAGAGCACCGACCAGAATATAGTTGGCATTGCCATATGCGTATGTTCCGAGCGGGCCTTCGGGCGCGGCTTCCAAAATACGTCGGGTGAAATCGGCGCGTTGCACCGGCAGAGGCCGCGTATCGATACGCGACGCCATCAGCCACACCCCGTTGACATAACGCGCATCCAGAAGACCCGCGCGGTGGCGCATAAAGTCCTCGACTGTGCGATCCTGCCATCCTGCATGCAGTTGCACATCCAACCCCGCGGCCTGCACCGCCTCGGCCACAGGCATGTCCCAGCGCAACCTGCCCTGCTCGACCAAGCGCGCCCACAGGGCCGCCGTCATCGCCTTGGTATTGGACCCCAGATGCCAAAGATCACCGGCACCAATAGGCGTTTCTTCGCCAGCCACACGCTTGCCGGTCTGGCCTTGCCAGAGCATCCGGCCCTCGCGCCAGACCGCCCCCGCCAGACCCACAGGCGCCGCCTTGGCAAAGGCCGCCTGCAAACCGGCTTCCAGCTTTTCTTCAGTACCTTCGTCTGAAGCGAGTTCTTGATGGCCCTGCGCCGCCAGCGAAACGGACGGCAGGACCGAGGCAGCCAGTCCGCTGGCCATGACGGCTCGACGGCGGGCGCAAAAGCGTGTTTGTTTCATAAGATCATGTTTCGCCTCGTGCGGGACATGGCCAAGTTACAATCCGGTAATGCGACCTTTGCTCGCATCAAGAGTTCTCATGCCCACCGTGTTCAACCGCGAAGGATGCCTCCATGAGTTCCGGCCCCAAGGCAGCAGACAGCAAGTCCAAGGCAGAAAAGTCCAAGGACTATGATGCCCTCTATGACGCCCTGCAGATCCAGATCGTGGAATCGCAGGACTGGGCCATCAAGAACGGCCTCAAGACCATCATCATTTTCGAAGGTCGTGATGCGGCGGGCAAGGACGGGGCGATCAAGCGGCTGACCGAGAACATGGCCCCGCGCCAGACCCGCGTGGTTGCCCTGCCCAAGCCGACCGATCGCGAAACCACCCAGTGGTATTTCCAGCGCTATGTGCCCCACCTGCCTGCGGCGGGGGAAACCGTCATCTTCAACCGCTCGTGGTACAACCGTGCGACGGTCGAGCCGGTTATGGGCTTTTGCACACCGGAGCAGCACCACGCCTTTATGAACGAGGTCGACGACTTCGAGCGCATGCTGACCCATTCGGGCATCATCCTGATCAAGCTGTGGCTGGATATTAGTCGTGACGAGCAGGCCAAACGCCTGAGCGATCGCATTTCCGACCCCATCAAGCGCTTCAAGGTCTCGCCGATGGACAAGGAAGCGCAGGACCACTGGGACGACTATTCCAAGGCCCGCGACCACATGCTGGCCGAGACCCACTATGCCTATGCCCCGTGGACCGTCATCCGGACGGACAAGAAGAAACAGGCCCGCCTGAACGTCATTCGCTATATTTTACAGGTCTGGGGCCGTCCCGGTCTGCACCTGGCCAAGACCGACCCCGACATTGTCTTTGCTGCCGACAAGGCCAAGGGCCAGTTGAACAGCTAGGTTCCGGCTGTGGCGGGCTTGCCGTCCGATCCGGTCATGGTCGCCAGAATGCGGCTGATCTGGTCGGTCGGTCCGGTGCCGTCAGCGGCACTGGCTTCCAGTCTGGACGCCCGAGCGCGCAAGGATTCCATGACCGTATGGCGCGTATTGCCCTCTGGCACGCCCTTTATCTCGGCATGGCGACGCTCCAGATCGGCCACCAGTTCGGTAAATTGGGCCTCGGTCAGCACCTCGCCCTGCTCGAAACGGTTGATGGCTTCTTCTAGGGCTTCTTCCCAAGCCATATCGTGCGCGGTGGCGGTATCAACCATATGCCGGTTCCCTTCAGTAACGGCTCTGCAAACAGCACAGCCTTCACAGAAGAAATGACCACCCTGCCCTGTGGGTTCCGTCCGAAGTGCGCGCTTCCTCAACCCGCAGTTAACCCGATGGGTCCAGCTTGGAAGATGCACCCTCGCGCCGTTCCAGTTTAGGCCAGATCCATGTCCTCTATCCTGACCCAGAGCTATCGCCGCCAGAAGGACCATTTCCAGCCCGAGGATATGGACCCCGCCGAACAGCGCCGCCTGCGCGGTCAGCTGGAACAGATCGACTACACTGCCTATGTCGCCAACCGCGAGATCATCGCCAATACGCTGGGCAAGATCACCACTGCGGATTTCGAGCAAATGGCCGCCCGCACGGCACAGGCCCGCGCCCGCTGGGTCGCAGAGGCTTTGCGCCTTACCCATTCGGGATCACCGGTTACGCCCGACCAGACGGCCCGTCTGGTCAGTGCGCGCACCGCCTATGAGGAACTGGCCGAAGCCTATGAGGGTCTGCGCCGCATGCTGGAACGCGGCTACATCACCCTCTCCTAAAGCCTCGAACTGGCCTAAAGCCTAGAACAGCCCCATCAGCCACATCCGCAGCGGATTGGCCGGATCGGACAACAGCTTGGCCACCATTCCCAGACAGATGACCACCAGCAGGGGACGGATCAGGCGCGGCCCGAACCGGATCGCGGCATGTGATCCCAGCCAGCCGCCCAGAACCTGTCCCAGCGCCATCAACAGGCCAATGGCCCACAAAACGTGGCCACCGACCGCAAACACCGCCACCGATACGGCATTGCTGGAAAAGTTCAGCGCCTTGGTGTGCGCCGTCGCCCGCGTCAGCCCCATGCCCAGCAAGGTCACCAGAGCCAGCGCAAAGAAAGATCCCGTACCCGGCCCGAAGAAGCCGTCATAAAAGCCGATACCGCCCGCCACCGCACCAAAGGCCAGAGGCGTCATGCGGGCGGTCACATCCTGATCGGTCGCCTTGGGCCCGAACAGGAAATACAGCGCAATCGCCACCAGCAGCACCGGCAACAACACCATCAGCCATTTGGTGTCGGCAAAACTGACGGCAATTGCGCCCAGTATCGCCCCGATCACCGTGGCGATCAGCGGCCATTTCAGCAGGGCAAAATCGATCTGGCCCTTGCGCCAAAAAGTATAGGTGGCTGCGGCTGTACCGAAACTGCCCTGAATCTTGTTGGTGGCGATGGCAGCGACAGGACTGACCCCCACAGCGAGCAGGGCCGGAACCGTAATCAGTCCCCCTCCGCCCGCGATGGCATCGACAAAACCGGCCAGAACCGCTGCACCAAACAGCAGCGCCACGATTTCAGGCGTCATCTCAAACATTTACCAACCACCCCGACAGGCCACAAACCGCAAAGACGCGGCGCATCCCTGCTGCCGCGCCTGTATCAAACCCCGTCTAGTCCAGTTTTTGCGGACGTGTCACCACAGGGGCATCGGGATTGGTCTGGGCAGGCGCAGCCGCTGTCGGCGGCGGGCCTTGCTCGACCACAGGGGCCTCGACAGGCGGTTGCACCACGATGGGCGCAGGCTGTGTCGGGGCGGGTGCGGCTACAACCGGCGGGTTTGCGGGGGTAACCTCGCGGGGGGCCAGATTGCGGTCCTGATTGCGGCTTGGGGTTTGCACACGGGGCGCGGTCACGTCACGGGCCGGTTGCGGTGCCGCCTGCTGCGGTGCGGGGGCCACGTCCACAGGCTGCGGCGCTGCGGTCGTAGGTGTCACCGTTTCAGGCGCGACAGGCGGGGTTTCAGGGGCCGCCACCTCGGGCGCGGTCATTTGCGGCGCGACATCGGGGACCGTAGGCGCTGAAGGCTCGCGGTTCATCCACCAGAACAGCGCGCCCGCCGCCACGACCAATGCACCCGCGGCCACAGCCCATTTACCCCATGCGGGTGCGGGCTTCATCGCCACAGGCTTTGTCTGCACAGATGCGTCGGTCACAACACCAGCCACCGGACGGCGTGGCGCCACCACCGGTTCCAGTTCGGACATCACAACGATGTCCTCTTGCGGGGCGGGTTGAATGGGTTCTGGCTGCGGTGTGATTTGGGGGGCCGCTTGCGGCGTTGCCGGTTTGGCCTTGGGCACCAGCGAGCCGGACAATCCGCGGGCCGGTGCAGGCTCTGCCGGTGACGTCACCGTCTGGCCTACGGGGGCCGGTGTGGCCGGTCGTTGCGGCACATTGGAGAAACCGCCCAAGCCGGTCAGGCCGCCACGCGGCGCACCTTGCGGTGGATTAGCTGTACGCGCCGCTTGCGGAATATTGCTCCCGCCTGCGACGCCGGATGCCGCTGCGCTGCCGGTGGCCACCGAACCCTTGACCGTAGGCTTTACCGCTTGCGGATGAGGCGGCATGGCCATCAGACGTGCCAGACCCTCGTCGCGCGGCAAGGGACCTGCGCGGAACACCGGTTGAGGCGGACGCCCCCACACGATCCGGCCACGCTGGAAACCCGCCGCCGCATCCGGCGTCGTACCTTCGACAGGCGGTTGCGCAGCCGGATTTTCACCCTGCGGCGTCTCGCCATTGTTTGGGCCAGAGTTTGAGGACGACTTGGACGACATACGCTCTCCAACATTCCGCTCGGTTGCGGACAGACCATCAACAGATGCAGACAAATCTAAGGCCTTGGCCGACATCGCCAGCCATCCGCCAGAATATAAATCGCCGATATCATATTCGCAGACCTCTGGCGCGGCCAATGCGAGTGTCTGCGTTCGGCCAAAACTGCTGTGCAGCTGCTCCGCCTGCACAAGATTGCCTCGCTTCACCCGGAGTTTACCTAAGGTCGCCCGCTATCTTGACCTTGGGTTAGACAAAAAGACGCAATCTTCGCAGTTTTACGTAACAATGACCCAAAGCCCCGCTTCCGGCTGTTGACCGCGCCCGACAGGCCGTTCATCACAAAAGAAAATACACAAAGGGAAAGGTGACGCGCTCATGGGTATGGTGGCGAACATCAAGCAAGAAATCCGCTTTGTCGGAGGCTTGTTGCGCCTCTTGAAAAGGATCAAGCCCATCACGCTCGACAGTGATGTACTGATCTGCGACGACATCGAAGAGGCCGTCGACAAATACCCTGACAACATCGCCTTCGAGGACGAGACGCGCAAACTCACCTATCGCGAGTTTGAAGCCCTTGCGAACCGCTATGCCAACTGGGCGGCCGGTCGCAATCTCAAGCGCGGCGATACCATCGCCCTGATGATGCACAACCGCGTGGAATATGTGGCCGCATGGTTCGGTTTCGCCAAGGTCGGCGTCGCCACCGCTCTCATCAATAACAACCTGACCGGTCCGGCTCTGGCCCACTGCCTGAACATTTCGGGGGCCTTTAATGTGGTGTCCGACGAGGACTGCTGGAAGGCGGTCGATGATACGCGCGGTCTGGTGGACCGCGACATGATGCTGTGGGTGCTGGGTCTGGGCGAGGCCAACGAGAGCAATAACCGCCGCGATTTCGACAATGCTGTCCGCAGCGCCTCTTCGGTCCGTCCCCAGCGTAGCATCCGCAAGGGTCTGACCAACCGCGACACCGCCCTTTATATCTTCACCTCGGGCACCACCGGCCTGCCCAAGGCCGCGCGGATCACCCATACCCGCGCCCGCACCTATATGCGTGCCTTTGCCGGAGCCACCGGTTCGACCCAGAAAGACGTGCTGTTCAACGTCCTGCCGCTGTACCACTCGACCGGCGGTCTGGTCGGTGTCGGCTCGGTGCTGCTGAACGGCGGCCGCGTCGTGACACGCCGCCGCTTCTCGGCCACCCATTTCTGGCCCGACGTCAAAGCGACGGGCGCGACCATGTTCGTCTATATCGGCGAGCTGTGCCGCTATCTGGTCAACTCGCCGCAAAACCCCGACGAGCGCGCCCACAAACTGCGTCTGGCCTTCGGTAACGGCCTGCGTCCCGATGTGTGGGAAGAATTCCAGGGCCGATTCAACATCGGCAATATCCTCGAATTCTACGGCTCGACCGAGGGCAATGTCTCGCTGTTCAACTTTGGCGGCAAGGCCGGTGCCATTGGCCGCGTGCCCGGCTATCTGAAGTCACAGCTGAACCTGCGCATCATCGAACTGGACGATAATGGCGAGCCGGTCCGCCTGCCTAACGGCCTGTGCAAACTGGTCCGTGTCGGCGATACGGGCGAGGCGATCGGCGTCATCGGCAGCTCGGTGAAGCACGACTTCACCGGCTATGCCGACAAGGCCGCCACGCAGAAAAAAGTCCTGACCGACGTATTCAAAAAGGGCGACCGCTGGTTCCGTACCGGCGACCTGATGCGTCAGGACAAAGAAGGCTATGTCTTCTTTATGGACCGTCTGGGCGACACCTTCCGCTGGAAGGGCGAGAACGTCTCGACCGCCGAGGTCGAACAGCATCTGTCCGAAGCCGAAGGTGTGCAGGAAGTCATCGCCTATGGCGTCGAAGTCCCCGGTCAGGATGGCAAGGGCGGCATGGTGGCGCTGGTGCTTGATCCCGACACCGCCTTCAATGCCAAGGCCTTTGCGGCCCGTGCCGAAGCGGAACTGCCCACCTATGCCCGCCCGATCTTCGTGCGGATTATGGAATCGGCCTCGACCACCGGCACGTTCAAATACCGCAAGGTCGATCTGGTGGCCGACGGCTTCGATCCTGACAAGATCAAGGGCATCATCTATGTCCGTGGCGGTGATGACGGCTATCAGGAAATGACCAAGGCGATGCGCAAGGACATCCTGTCGGGCAAGACCCGCCTCTAGGACACTGCCCTCGCCTCAAAAGCAAAAGAGCGACGCTGTGAACGGCGTCGCTCTTTTTTTATGCCCGTAACGGGAAACAGACCTAGCCGATGGCGTCCGCAAAGGCCCCGATCTCGGCCAGCACCTGATCGGTGGCCTCGCGGTGCGGCATGTGGCCGATGCCCTCCATCATCAGCATCCGTGCCTCGCCGCCGCTCAAGGCCGCGATCATCTGCGGGTGCTGTTCACTGCCGAACTCGTCATTTTGGCCATGCATGGCCAGTACTGGCACCTTGATACGGGGCAGCACCGTTTCCAGCGACCAGTCCGCATAGTCTGGTGCCATCCATGTCTCGATCCACGCATCCAGCACCCAGCGCGCCCGCGCCCCATGATAGCGGGCCAGACGCTCGACCTGACCGTCCTGCGCAAAGGCCAGCTTTGCTTCGCGGATACCTTGCAAGGTGCGCTCTTCGACAAAGGTTTGCGCCGCCATGGTCACGACACCGGCAACCTGAGCACCCAAGGCCGCCGCTGCGGCCAGCGACATACCGCCGCCGACACTGTGGCCCAGCAGGATGACCCGCTCCAGTCCCAGTGCCTGCATCACCGGCACAATGCCCTCATACGCCTCGTCGGCAATAAAGCTGGCGGCTACAGGTTCGCGGCGCACGACCGAGCGGCCAAAACCTGAGCGGTCATAGGCCACAACCGTGCGCCCCGTGGCCTGTGCCAGCTGTTGCGGAAAGTCGCGCCACAGCGACACCGCCCCCAGCGAGTCATGCAGCATCAGCAGGGGCAGTTTGCTCTCGTCCCCCTTCCACACCTGCCCATACAGCAGGCCGTGAGGGCTATGGGCACTAAATTCGGTCGGGGTGATCGCAGCAAACTCGGACATGGGACTGTCCATAGCCAACGAATATAGGCTGCGCCAATCCCGGAAATGCTTGCGGTTGAAACCTCGCCTTAAGCATTAACCTTCACAAGAAGTCCCAGTTTGAACCATTCCAGAGCCTTGGTCGCCCATGTTCCAGATTATCGGCATCATTATGCTGTTCGCCATGGTGTTCGGCAGCTTCCTGCTGCACGGCGGCAAGATGGCGACCATCCTGTATTCGCTGCCCTATGAGCTGATGGCGATCTTCGGGGCCGGTATTGCGGCCTTTTTGATCTCCAACTCCATGCCGGTCATCAAGGGGACGCTGGCGGGTCTGGGCAAGTGTTTCAAAGGTCCGAAGTGGAAAAAGCAGGACTATAAGGACCTGCTCAGCCTGCTGTTCCAGCTATCCAAGACTATGAAGTCCAAGGGCGTCATTGCGCTGGAAAGCCATA
>NZ_JAVXCU010000034.1:0-26727 GCF_036659295.1 Brevundimonas sp.
GGTGGCACGAAGGCAATACGTCAATATCGGTCGTTCGTTGTTATTTTGTTCTCATATTTCGATGAGAACATCTTGTGAACCAGAACAAACCATGTACTGATATCCACATCGAGGGAGCGGGTCCTGGCGGGTCTCTCCCAACGTCCTACGGGAAAATGCCATGAATCATGGCATGGGAGAGATCAAACCAATGACACAGGCGGCATTGAAATTAGTGGCTAAGGCAGACTCCGATAAACAACGCGCCCTAGAGGCAGCTATCGCCCAGATCGACCGTGCGTTCGGTAAGGGTTCGGTGATGAAACTGGGCAAGGGCGGCGTGGTGGCGGAAATCGCCAGCGTCTCGACCGGCTCGCTCGGCCTCGACATGGCCTTGGGCATCGGCGGCTTGCCGCGCGGCCGCGTCATCGAAGTGTTCGGTCCTGAATCTTCGGGCAAGACGACGCTCGCCTTGCACACCGTGGCCGAAGTCCAGAAATCCGGCGGCGTTGCGGCCTTCGTGGATGCCGAACACGCACTTGATCCGGTCTATGCCCAAAAGCTGGGCGTCAATCTGGACGACCTTCTGGTGTCGCAACCCGATACGGGCGAACAGGCGCTGGAAATCGTCGATACCCTCGTGCGTTCGGGCGCGGTAGACATCGTGGTCATCGACTCGGTTGCCGCCCTGACCCCGCGCGCCGAAATCGAAGGCGAGATGGGCGACAGCCTACCGGGCCTGCAAGCGCGTCTGATGTCACAAGCCCTGCGCAAGCTGACGGCCTCGATCTCCAAGTCCAACTGCATCGTGCTGTTCATCAACCAGATCCGTCACAAGATCGGCGTGATGTATGGCTCGCCGGAAACTACCACGGGCGGCAATGCGCTGAAATTCTACGCCTCGGTGCGTCTGGATATCCGCCGCACGGCCTCGATCAAGAACCGTGACGAAGTGGTCGGCAACACCACCCGCGTCAAGGTGGTCAAGAACAAGGTGGCCCCGCCGTTCCGCGAAGTGATCTTCGACATCATGTATGGCGAGGGCATCTCCAAGATCGGCGAGATCATCGATCTGGGCGTCAAGGCCAACATCGTCGAGAAGTCCGGTTCGTGGTTCTCGTATGACTCGACCCGCATCGGTCAGGGCCGCGAGAACGCCAAGGAATTCCTCAAGAACAATCCCGACATGGCCAATGCCATCGAAAAGGCCGTGCGGGCTTCGACCTCGAAAATTGCCGACGACATGCTGGGCGCTCCGGAACCGGACGAAGGTCAGGACCTCGAAGGTTAAGACCCCCCACAAATCTCGGCACAAAGTCTCCGCCCTCCCTCGGCGACCCGCCTACCGACCCCGTCGGGTGGCAGGATGGAGAAGGGCCCCCCGATCACAACGGTGGGCCACTTTTTTTTGCCATAACACGGCCGCGGCCTTTTCCTCACCGCCGGAAAACGGCACGGTCCGCAGCATCTTCCCGAAGCGAGACCTCCATGACCGATTTTGCCACTGCCGACCTGTGCGATGCCCACACCGATATCGTGCGCGTGTGCCAGACCGTGTTTCGCAGCTTTGGCCGTCGCAAAGCCTTTAGCGGCCCTATCCGCACCCTCAGCGTGCTGGACGATAATGCCCTTGTGCGCTCCACCCTCGAAGGGCCAGGGCGCGGCCGTGTACTGGTCGTCAATGGCGGCACATCCCTGAAGCGGGCGCTGGTCGGTGACAATCTGGCCAAGCTGGCCATCGACAACGGCTGGGCCGGTATTGTCGTCAATGCCGCCATCCGCGACACCGCCGTGATCGACACCATGGATATCGGCATCAAGGCCATCGGCACCTGCCCGCTGCGCGCCGACCGCGAAGCCCTTGGCGAGATCGACATTCCGACCAGCTTTGGCGGTATTATCTTCCGTCCCGATGACTGGCTGTATGCCGATGCCGATGGTGTAATCGTCGCGCCGCACAAGCTGGCCTAGACCTCGCCGTCTCGCGTCCGCGAAAAACCCCGTCGATAGCGGGCCGCAATTGATGCACTGCCCCCTAAAACCCTATATGACGCACTGATATATCTTGCGAAGGTGGCCGTCCGGCCCCTTTGCCCACCCGCCACACTGAAGTCCGATCGCACCATGACCAGCCTGAAGCAGATACGTTCTACCTTCCTCGACTACTTCGCCGCCGATGGCCACGAGAAGGTTCACTCCGCGCCGCTGGTGCCGCAAAACGACCCGACCCTGCTGTTCGTCAATGCGGGCATGGTGCCGTTCAAGGACTATTTCACGGGTGCAGCGACCCCGCCCTATCCGCGTGCAACCTCGTCGCAGAAATGCGTGCGCGCCGGCGGCAAGCACAACGATCTGGACAACGTCGGCTATACCGCACGTCACCACACCTTCTTTGAAATGCTGGGCAACTTCTCGTTCGGCGACTATTTCAAGGAACACGCCATCGAGAGCGCGTGGGGCCTGCTGACCAAAGAATACGGTCTGGATGCCAAACGCCTGCTGGTCACCGTCTATCATGATGACCACGAGGCTGCTGCGATCTGGAAAAAGATCACCGGCTTCTCGGATGACAAGATTATCCGCATCCCGACCGCCGACAATTTCTGGTCGATGGGCGAGAACGGCCCGTGCGGTCCGTGCACCGAAATCTTCTGGGACCATGGCGACCACATTGCCGGTGGCCCTCCGGGTTCGCCCGATGAAGACGGTGACCGCTTCGTCGAGATCTGGAACAACGTCTTCATGCAGTTCGAAAAAGAGAACGACGAGATCGTTCGCGAACTGCCGAAAAAGTCGGTCGATACCGGCATGGGTCTGGAACGTATCGCCGCTGTGCTTCAGGGCGTGCATTCCAACTATGAAGTCGATCTGTTCCGTCACCTGATCGCCGCTTCGGAAGACGCCACCAATACCAGCGCCAATGGCGAGTTCGCCGCCAGCCACCGCGTGATCGCCGACCACCTGCGTTCGTCGTCCTTCCTGATCGCCGATGGCGTGACGCCGTCGAACGAAGGCCGTGGCTATGTGCTGCGCCGCATCATGCGCCGCGCCATGCGCCACGCCCACCTTCTTGGTGCGCAAGACCCGCTGATGCACCGTCTGGTTCCGGCACTGGTCACCGAGATGGGCGAAGCCTATCCGGAACTGGGCCGCGCCCAAGCCTTCATCGAGGACACCCTCAAGCAGGAAGAAATCCGTTTCCGCACCACGCTGGGTCGCGGCATGGGCCTGCTGGACGAAGCCACCAAGGACCTATCCGAAGGCGGCGTCATTTCGGGCCTCACCGCCTTTACCCTGTATGACACCTACGGCTTCCCGCTGGACCTGACGCAGGACGAAGCCCGTCGTCGCGGCCTGTCCGTCGATAATGACGGCTTCGAAGCCGAAATGTCGGAACAGCGCCAGCGCGGCAAGGCCAACTGGAAGGGCTCGGGCCAGACCGCCAATGCGGGCGAGTGGCTGTCCATCCGCGACCGTCTGGGTGCTACCAAGTTCACCGGTTACGACAATACCGACGGTGAAGGCACGGTTGTGGCCATCGTGGCCGACGGCAGCCAAACCGACACCTTGTCGGCAGGCCAGACCGCCGAGGTTCTGTTCGACGCCACCCCGTTCTACGGTGAAGGCGGCGGCCAGAATGGCGATCAGGGCACAGCCGAATGGGCGGGCGGCAACGGCCGCGTCATCGACGTGCAAAAACACGCGGGTGGTGACCTGTATGCGCACCAGATCGAAGTCCTGTCGGGTGAACTGAAGAACGGCACCAAGGTTCAGTTGCACGTCAATCCTGACCAGCGCCTGACCACCCGGGCCAACCACTCGGGTGCCCACCTCTTGCACACCGCACTCAAGAACGTGCTTGGCCCACACATCGCCCAGAAGGGCCAGATGGTGGACCATGAACGCATGCGCTTTGACTTCAGCCACAATGCGCCGGTGACCGAAGAGGAAATCGCCCGCATCGAGGACGAGGTGAATGCGGTCATTCGCCAGAACGTTCCGGCGCGTACCGAACTGATGAACCCTGAAGCCGCTATCGAAGCCGGTGCTATCGCCCTGTTCGGCGAGAAGTATGGCGACGAGGTCCGCGTACTGACGCTCGGTGAATCGCTGACCGAAGCGGGCAAAGCTTACTCGGTCGAACTGTGCGGCGGCACCCACGTCGCCCGCACCGGCGACATTGCCCTGTTCAAGATCGTGTCCGAAGGCGGCGTGGCCGCTGGCGTGCGTCGTATCGAGGCCCTGACCGGCGAAGCCGCCCGTCAGTACCTGCTGGATCAGGCCAACATCACCCGCAATCTGGCCCAGACCTTCAAGATTCCGACGCAGGACGTTCCGGCTCGCGTCGAAGCTCTGACGGCTGAACGCAAGTCGCTCGAAAAGCAGGTTGCCGATCTCAAGAAGCAACTGGCGCTCGGCGGCGGCGGTGCCTCGTCCGCTCCGGAAGAGATCAACGGCGTGAAGGTCATTGCCCGCGTTCTCGACGGTGTTGACGGCAAGGGCCTGCGCGGCGTGGCCGAAGACTTCAAGAAGCAGCTTGGCTCGGGCATCGTGGCTCTGGTCGGTGTCACCGATGGCAAGGCTGCCATCACCGTCACCATTACCCCTGATCTAGTCGGCAAGTATAACTCTGCCGACCTCGCCCGCGACGCCGTGATCGCCATGGGCGGCAAGGGTGCAGGCGGCAAGCCGGACTTCGCCCAAGGCGGCGCACCGGACGCCTCCAAGGCCGAAGAAGGCCTCGCCGCCATCAAGGCCAAGATCTAAGGATCAGGTCTCAGACCTAAACAGAAAAGCCCGCCTCATCCGAGGCGGGCTTTTTTAACACTTGCAGACAAGAATACGGTTTGCATGACAAAATATCGAAGATGCCCCAAATGCCAGCTTTAAGAATTCTTTTTCTCTTCGCCTCCAGCGTTATGATTTCAGGCGGTGCTAGTTCTTCGCGGAACGACCAATCATGTGATTACGCCGTCGATAGCTACAACTCAGCTATTAGCGACATTTCAACTCAAATGAGGCGTTACACATCCTGCGTTTCAAATAGCAGAGGACAAGATGATTGCAGCAGCGAGTTCCGTAGGCTCCGATCTGCGCAAAGCGATTTTGAATCTGCCGTCTCTACTTATCAATATGACTGCAACTAAATACAAAGCCCGCCGGACGTATCCGGCGGGCTTTTCATTTTTAGTTCGCTAGCGCGAGGCCCGCGGGGCCTCGCTGCTTGAGCTTAGCCGATGCCCGGCAGAGCAGCCTTCAGGTTTTCCGAGACCTTGTCCAGGAAGCCTTCGGTGGTCAGCCACGACTGTTGGTCACCGACCAGCAGGGCCAGATCCTTGGTCATGAAGCCCGACTCGACGGTTTCGACCACGACGCGTTCCAGCGTCTCGGCGAACTCGAGCAGTGCACCGTTATCGTCCAGCTTGGCGCGGTGTTTGAAGCCGGCCGACCATGCGAAGATCGAAGCGATCGAGTTGGTCGAGGTCGCTTCACCCTTCTGGTGCTGACGGAAGTGGCGGGTCACCGTGCCGTGTGCAGCTTCGGTTTCCATGATCTTGCCGTCCGGGGTCATCAGGACCGAGGTCATCAGGCCCAGCGAGCCGAAGCCTTGAGCCACGATGTCCGACTGCACGTCGCCGTCATAGTTCTTGCACGCCCAGACGAAACCGCCCGACCACTTGATGGCAGCAGCCACCATGTCGTCGATCAGACGGTGCTCGTAGGTCAGGCCGCGGGCCTTGAACTCTTCGGCATAGTCAGCGTCGAAGACTTCCTGGAAGATGTCCTTGAAGCGGCCGTCATAGGCTTTCAGGATGGTGTTCTTGGTCGACAGATAGACCGGATAGTTACGAGCCAGGCCGTAGCTGAACGAGGCGTGAGCAAAGTCACGGATCGACGAGTCGATGTTGTACATGCCCATGGCCACACCAGCCGACGGTGCCTTGTAAACTTCGTGCTCGATCACTTCGCCGTCTTCACCGACGAACTTGATCGACAGCGTACCCTTGCCCGGGAACAGGAAGTCGGTGGCCTTGTACTGGTCACCAAAGGCGTGACGGCCAACCACGATCGGCTGGGTCCAACCCGGAACCAGACGCGGAACGTTCGAGCAGATGATCGGCTCGCGGAAGACAACGCCGCCGAGGATGTTGCGGATGGTGCCGTTCGGCGACTTCCACATTTTCTTTAGGCCAAACTCGGCCACGCGGGCTTCGTCCGGCGTGATGGTGGCGCATTTGACGCCAACGCCGTGCTTCTGGATGGCGTGAGCTGCGTCGATGGTGATCTGGTCGTCCGTGGCGTCACGGCTTTCCATGCCCAGATCGTAATAGTCCAGCTCCAGATCAAGGTAAGGGAAGACCAGCTTGTCCTTGATCCACTGCCAGATGATGCGGGTCATTTCGTCGCCGTCGATGTCCACGATGGGATTGGCGACCTTGATCTTGGCCATGCTTGGTCCTCTTAGCGCTAAAAATTACGTTGGGGGCGATATAGCCCTCCCGTGGCGCAACGCAAAGCAATCCGGCGCAAGATTTTTGTCTTATAGCCCCGCTTGATCGCCTGAAAGAACGCCGCTCTAGTTTATCTGGAACTGGAGGAGCCCCTATGCATATCGCCCGACTTCTGACGACCAGCGCTGCGGCACTGGCCCTTTTGGGGGCCTGCACGGGCGAAAAACCCTCGACGGATGCGCCGGCACCCGATGCCGCTGCATCGGCCACCCCAGCGGTCGCCACGGCGGCGCAGACGGCTCCGCCAGCGACTTTTAAAAGCGAAACCAAAGAGTTTCGCGAGTGGACGGCCGTTTGCGACAACGTCAACAACTGTGCCGCCTTTGGTCCGGCCGAGGACGACAACGGCTTTGTGATGGTCGAGATCGCCGCCGGTCCTGCCGCGCGCGCCAGTGTCCAACTGGCCAGCTGGACGCTGGGCAACGGGAACGGCCCCTTCACAGCCAGCATCGATGGACAGACCTATACGGGGCATAACACCGCGACCGAACTGGAAAACTCGGTGCTGAGCATTGATCGCGCTTCTGACCAATTGCTGCGGGCGCTGTCGCAAGGACGCGACATGCGCATCCATTCGGGCAAGGAAAGCATCCCTGTCACCCTGTCGGGGGCAGCGGCGGCCTTCCTGTGGATTGACGAGCGTCAGGGGCGGCTTGGCACAACCACCGCCCTTATCCGCAAGGGCGACAAACCCGCCAGCGAGGTTCCGGTCGCGCCTGCACCGCCTCGCCTGACGGCGGCCCCTGCCATCGCCCAGACCAAACTGCCCGATGCGGCTTCATTGCCCAAGGCGCTGGCCAGCATGTCGGCAGTAAAGGACTGCCGGTCCGAGTTTATGCCGGATTCCGGCGAGAGTGCTTCGGTGAAACGTCTGGGGCACGACCAGTTGCTGTGGGAGGTTCCGTGCGGGGCGGGCGCGTATAATATCTCGTACGCCTATTTCATCACCCGCAATGATGGCTCTACGCCGCGCCAGGTCATCTTCCCGACCGCTTCCAGCACCGAAGATACTCTGGTCAACAGCTCCTATGACCCTGAAAGCCGCACCATGGGTGCCTTTGGCAAGGGCCGTGGCATCGGCGACTGCGGACGCATGGGCGTGTGGGTCTGGACCGGCGAAACCTTCGCCCTGAAGGACGAGATCGCCATGTTCGAATGCATGGGCATGTCGTGGGACATCTGGCCCTCGACATGGAAGACGGCCTCATAAGGCAAAAAGGCCGGAAGCACTGCTTCCGGCCTTTTCCTTGAATGCACAGCTTAGCTGCGCAGACGCTGTTCCAGCACCGCCAAAGGCATGGAGCCACTGAGCAGCACCTTGTCGTGGAAATCGCGGATATTGAAGTCGGCCTTGAGTTGCGCCTCGGCACGCAGACGCGCAATCACCGTATGGCCGACCTTGTAGGCACAGGCCTGACCCGGCCAGACGCTATAGCGGTTGATCTCGCTATTGGCGGCATCGCGCGGCTTGGCCCCCGAGGCGACCATATATTCCACGGCATCCTCGCGGCTCCAGCGCTTGGCGTGGATACCGGTATCGACCACCAGACGCACGGCGCGGAACAGATAGGACATCAGGAAGCCCGCACGGCCCAGCGGATAGGACGCATAGGCATCCATATCATTGGCGGCGACCTGTTCGGCATACAGCGCCCAGCCTTCGTTAAAGGCCGAGAAGCCACCCGCGCGGCGCCATTGCGGCAACTCGCCCGCCTCGCGTTGCAGGGCGACCTGCAGGTGGTGGCCCGGCGAAGCCTCATGATAGGTCAAGGTCGGCAGGGCAAAGCGCGGCCAGTTCCCGCTGTCGCGCAGGTTGATATAATAGACCCCCGGACGCGAGCCATCCAGCGGCGGCCCTTGGTAATAGCCACCCGGTGCACCCGACTGGATCGACACCGGCACGCGGCGAACCTCGACATGGGTTTTCGGCAGGCGACCGAAATATTGCGGCAGGCGCGGCTCCAACTGGGCGATCTGGTCGTTCAGCCATTTCAGCAGCTCGGCCTTGCCCTCGTCCGTATTGGCGAACAGCTGGTTCGGGTCGGTGTTCAGCGCATGGACGCGCTCGCCCACAGTGCCTTGGGTATAGCCTTGCGACTTGAGGACCTGATCCAGCTCGGCACTGATCTGGGCGACCTGTTCGCGGCCCATCTGGTGGATTTCGTCTGCTGTCATGGTCGTCGTGGTGTTGGAGCGCAGGCCGTTGGCATAGAAGGCCTCGCCATCGGGCAGACGCCACACACCGGCATCATGGACCGCTTGCGGGCGCAAAGCTTCCAGAGCCTCGATCTGACGGGCCAGAGCCGGTTTCACCTGACCATCCAGAATGGCCTTGGCGCGGTCGGCATAACCGGACAGGCCCAGATCCCCTTCCTTGCGGCCTACGGTCTTGATCATCGACCAGTCACCGGCGGCCATATCGCGCAGGGTGCGGATCTGCGGCAAGGTACGGTCGATGATGAAGTCAGGCGCGATCACGCCCTTGGCGGCGTCGGCACGGATCATCTCCGTCTCGCCCTGTACGCGACCGGCAAAGGCTTCGAGACGCGACAGGAAGCCGTCAGCCCCGTCCTTGTCGTCAAAACGGTGCTGGTTTTCGAGGAAGTCCGGCAGGGAATAATAGTCGCCCGACAACTGCGCCACCACATAAGGGGACGGACGGCCAGGGCCCGAGCCATAATCAAAACGAGCCGTTTCGGCCGAGGTCTCGCGACCAAATGCAGCAATGGCGTAGTTGAGGCTACCGGCTTCGGACAGACCAGTCTTGTCAAAGGCCTTGAGAGCGTTCCAGCGGTTGATCGCCTTGGCGCGGTCGGCGTCACGGGCGGCCAGACCGCCATCGCTCAGCTTATATGACAGGGGCGCACGGGCCCCCTTGTCCAGACCCAGATTGGTGGCCCGTTCAGGTGCCTCGTCCACATCGGCCTCGAACCAGCCATCCAGCAAGGCATTCAGACGCGCATCCGCATCGTTCAAAGCCGTAGCGGCCTGAACCAGAGACGGTGCAGCAGCAGCCACAGCCGCAGCGCCCATCAAAACCCGACGACGATCAATCATGTAAAACTCCCCCAACGATGAAGAGGGCCGTGCATGGCACGCCCTCTTCTTGATACTGTTACGATAAAATCAGGACTGCGGTGTCCAGGCACGCATCTCGCGCTCGAGAACCGTCAGCGGCACGCCGCCGAGGTCCAGCCCGCGATCATGGAAACCCTTGATGTCAAAGCGTGCGCCCAGACGCGCCTTGGCTTCTTCACGCAAGCGCACCCATGTGGTGTGACCCACCTTGTAGCTGGACGCCTGACCCGGCCAGACGCAATAGCGTTCGACCTCGGTGGCCACGCTGGATTCCTGATCGCCCAGCGTATCCACCATGTAGCGGATGCCCTGTTCGCGGCTCCAACGCTTGTGGTGCAGGCCGCTGTCGACCACCAGACGCGCAGCACGGAACATCAGCGATTGCAGGTAGCCAATCTGGCCGAACGGGTCGTTTTCATAGACACCGATTTCATCGGCCAGTTGTTCGGAATACAGACCCCAGCCTTCCGAATAGGCCGAGAAGCCGAGGATTTTCATCAGCAACGGCGTCTCGGCACGTTCCTGCTGCAGGGCAATCTGGAAGTGGTGCCCCGGAACCGCCTCGTGATAGGTCAGGGTCGGCAGGGTCCATTTGGGCCATTCAGCCGTATCGCGCAGATTGATATAATAGGCCCCCGGACGCGAGCCATCCAGCGCCGGCGACATATAATAGCCCCCCGGTGCGCCTGCCTCGATGGCCTTGGGCACGCGGCGGATTTCACACGGTGACTTGGGCAGACGGCCGAAATATTCCGGCATGCGGGCCATAATAGCCTCCATCTGCACATTCAGTTCAGTGAGCAGCTCTTCCTTGGCCTCGTCCGTATTCGGATAGACAAAGCGCGGATCCTTACCCAGCGCGCCGATACGTTCACCGACCGATCCCTGCGTCAGGCCTTGCGCTTTGAGCAAGCTATCGGCGCGGGCCGAAATCTCGGCCACCTGCTCCAGACCCATCTGGTGCACTTCATCCGGCGTCATCGACGAGGTGGTGTAGTATTGCAGACCGTAGCGGTAATAGGCCTCGCCGTCCTTCAGACGCCAGACGCCACCGTCATGCACCGCATTGGGTCGCACGGCCTGCAGAGCCTCAACCTGACGCCCAAGCGCCGGATAGACTTCGTTTTCCAAAATAGCTGCGGCGCGCGGGCCCCATTCACCGGCCAGCCCCTTTTCACCGGCACGGCGCACCAGCGATTGTACCATCACGGAATCGGCGGCAGCCGTGCCGCCCAGTGCCTGCATCTGGGTCAGGGTGCGGTCGATAACGAAGTCGGGCGGGATGGCCCCTGCGGCATAGTCTGCCGCCATGCGGGCCCGCTCTTCGTCCATGGCCACGGCAAAGGCCGACAGGCGCGACAGATAGGCCTCGGCATCGTCGGCACTCTCGATGCGGTGCTGGCTGTCGAGGAAGTCCGGCACCTGCTGATAGGCCCCGCCCAGCTGGCTGACCGTATAGGGCGACGGCGAGAAGCCACCGCCATAGGCAAAGCCGTAGCCGGTCATCGTCGTGTCGCCAAAGAATTCCAGCGTGTCGTAATAGACCTTGTCACCGTCCGCCAGCTGACCACGGTCAATCCGCTTCAGGTCCTGCATGGCGCTGGTGAACTTGACCTTGTCCGCATCGATCTTGGCTTGCGAACGGCTGCCCAGACGATAGCGGGCATCGGCATTAGGGCCGCGATCCATACCCAGCATGGTCAGGAATTCGGGATCGGTCAGCAACATGTCCTGCGAGATTTTGTCCAGCAAGGCGTGGAAGGCCGCTGTGGCTGTCCCGTCGGCTCCACGGGCAAAGGCGCTGCCTGCCGGAAGCGCCGTCAGCGCAGCACCGGCAGCAAAACTCTGAAGAAGACGACGACGATCCATCCGCAAACTCTCCCTGAAAATCACGGTTAGGCGACAGTATGGAGAAAGGCCCCGCACGCAAGACGTACGGGGCCTTTCAGAGAATTTTATATCACCCGAAGGCAGATCAGGCCGGAAGATTGGCCTTGATGCACTCGCGGATGCCACGCTTCAGGTCACCCGAAGCGGCAGGCTCATAGTGGCCTTCGGCCTGAAGTACCGCACGCACGGCGGCGTCCAGCCCGTTGGGCAGGGCATCGACGACCTTCACCTGACCTTTTTCGTGCAGGCAATAGCCCAGCTCGGTGCAGAGGGCGGAAAACATCGGTTCATAAGGATCGAGACGGTTCATAACGTCCTCCTACCACTGTCCGTGCGCGGGCAACAGCCCGACCTTCAGCTCTTCAGGCGTGCGGCGTGGAACGCCACATGGTCGTCCATGAAGCTGGCCATGAAGAAATAGGAATGGTCATAGGCCGGTTGCATACGCACCGTGATCTTCTGGCCCGCCTTGTCGGCAGCGGCCTGAAGAAGTTCAGGCTTGAGCTGGTTTTCAAGGAAGCTGTCGGCATCGCCCTGATCGACCAGAATGTCGTCATAATGGCCCTTGGCCGCGCCCGCCTCGATCAGCAGGGCCGCATCATGTTTGGCCCATTCTGTGCGGTCATCGCCCAGATAGGCCGTGAACGCCTTTTCGCCCCACGGCACACGGCTGGGCGACGAAATCGGCGCAAAGGCCGATACCGACTTGAACAGGTGCGGATATTTCAGCGCCAGAGTCAGCGCGCCGTGTCCGCCCATGGAGTGACCGGAAATACCGCGCAGGCCATTGGCAGGAAACTGCGCCTCGACCTTTTCGATCAACTCAGCCGTGACATAGGACTCCATTTTGAAATGGGGTGCCCACGGACTTTGCGTGGCATCGACATAAAAGCCCGCGCCCTGACCCAGATCATAGGCCTCGTCATCGGCGACGCCCTCGCCACCCAATCCCGGGCCTCTGGGCGAGGTGTCTGGGGCAACAATGATCACACCATGTTCGGCAGCCGCCTTATAGGCCCCCGCCTTGGTGGTGAAATTGTCTTCGGTGCAGGTCAGACCCGACAACCAGTACAAAACTGGAAACGGACCCGTGCCCGCAGGGACAAACACCGACAGCGTCATCGAGGTGCCGGTGGTCTGGCTGTCATGCTTGAGATAGCGCAGCGTACCGCCGTGAACAGCGTGGGACTTGACGGTTTCCATTACGGAGCAACTTTCTCGGTAGCGTGTTGAGGCCAGACCTTCTCCATCAGGTCATCATCCAGAAGACCGCCATGTTTGGAGAAATGCGAATACCAGTCACGCGGGATGGGCGGGCCGGAACTGACCGGCGCAGTGCCGCCACCAAAGGCATGAAACTGGATGCCGACCAGAACGGTCCCCTCGCTCACCGGCGGTGCAGGCACAGCCTCGGCAGCGGCTATCATGGCATCGGCGACCGGCTGCGCCATCGGCGGCTCGCCCGTTACGACCCAGGCCTTGGTCTGACCGTTCGGGCGCAGGCCCAGCAACAGCATGCCCGACGTGCCCTTTTGGTCCGACTGGGCTTCGATCACGGTTTTGGCCGCTGTCTCGACAACCCGCATATAAGGCGACAGGTCCTCGACCTTGATGCGTGCCTTCATGACCTGATCGGGCATGTACAGGACCACACCCTCGTTCAGCCAGATGGTGCCCGCCGCCTCAGACGGCGGCGCTACAGGCTTGTCCTGCGGTCGCCCGCACGCGCCCAGCGCCAGAACCGATACAGCCGCCAGCATCAGCGAACAGCGACGAAACAACAGTGAAGCCACGAAACTCTGCCTTACGAGAAAATGGGGGAAGGGCAGCCTAGCACAGTATATCCCGCCTTGGCGGCCCCTTCCCTCTCAAGGCTGCGTCAGGCTTCGCGGAACACCGCACAGACCTTGTTGCCCGACGGATCGCGCAAATAGGCCAGATGCATCACTCCAAACGGGGTGGTGCGTGGTCCTGCCGGATCTTCAATAGCGGTGCCGCCCGCCTCTACGCCGGCCTTGGCAAAGGCCTCGACAGCCTCGGCGTTCGGGGCTGCAAAACCGATGGTACCGCCATTGGCATGACAGGCCACCTCGCCGTCGATCGGCTTACCGACCGCAAAGGCGCCGCGCGACGTTCGCCACCAGTAGCGCCCCATCGGATCGGCCGTCGCCGCCGCGACACCGAGGGTCGCAAAGACGGCATCATAGAATTTGCGCGATGCCTCGACGTCGTTGGCACCCAGTGTGATGTGCGTGAACATGGCAGTCTTCCCTCTTTGTTATTGAGGGAAGACTAGCCACGGTCAGTTGCTTTTGACAACCAGCCTTGGAAGAGCCGATTTAGAAGACGATGACCGAACGGATCGACTTGCCTTCGTGCATCAGGTCGAACGCCTTGTTGATGTCTTCCAGACCGAAGGTGTGGGTGATCATCGGATCGATCTCGATCTTGCCGTCCATGTACCAGTCGACAATCTTTGGCGTGTCGGTACGACCGCGCGCACCACCGAAGGCCGAACCCTTCCAGACGCGGCCCGTGACCAGTTGGAACGGGCGAGTGGCGATCTCCTTACCGGCCTCGGCGACGCCGATGATGATGCTTTCACCCCAGCCGCGATGGCAGGATTCCAGTGCCTGACGCATGACCTCGGTATTGCCGGTGCAGTCGAACGTATAGTCCGCACCACCGTCGGTCAGACGCACGACCTCGGCCACAACATCCGAGACATTCTTCGGATTGATGAAGTCCGTCATGCCGAAGCGACGGCCCCACTCTTCCTTGTCGTTATTGATGTCCACGCCGATGATCTTGTCGGCACCGACCATCTTCAGGCCCTGAATGACGTTCAGGCCGATACCGCCGAGGCCAAAGACCACGCAGTTCGAACCCGGCGTCACCTTGGCGGTGTTGGTCACCGCACCGACGCCCGTGGTCACGCCGCAACCGACATAGCAGGCCTTGTCGAACGGGGCGTCCTTACGGATTTTCGCCAGCGCGATTTCCGGCAGCACCGTATAGTTCGAGAAGGTCGAGCAGCCCATATAGTGGTGAATCGTCTGGCCCTTATAGGAGAAGCGCGAGGTGCCGTCCGGCATCATGCCCTTGCCCTGAGTGCTGCGGATCGAGGTGCACAGATTGGTCTTGCGCGACAGGCACGACTTACACTGGCGGCATTCGGGCGTGTAAAGCGGGATGACGTGATCGCCGACTTCAACCGAGGTCACGCCCGGGCCGACCTCGACGACGACGCCCGCGCCTTCGTGGCCAAGGATCGACGGGAACAGGCCCTCGGAATCCAGGCCATCCAGCGTATAGGCATCGGTGTGGCAAACGCCCGTGGCCTTGATCTCGACGAGGACCTCGCCCCAGCGCGGACCTTCCAGATCGACTTCGACAATCTCAAGCGGACGTTTGGCTTCAAACGCAACGGCGGCGCGGGTTTTCATTTTTAGTGTCCTCCGGAGGCCCCTATCGCTCGCCCCGCGGGGGCTCGCTGCTTGAGGGGATTACCGATCAAGTGGCAGGCGTTGTGCGTTGTTTTACGCTGCGTTTGGCATTGGGGATACTGCGACAACCGCAAAACATTATTGCAGTGACGCAACAATCCTGCTGCAACATCCCCATGAGCAGATGGGACGGTATCGACGAGTTTACGGCTGTGGCCGAGCAGGCCAGCTTTTCTGGCGCGTCCAAGAGGCTGGGCCTATCCACCTCTGCCGTCAGTCGCGAGATCGCGCGGCTGGAGGACCGGCTGCAAACCCGCCTGCTCCACCGAACAACGCGACGGGTTGAACTGACCGATGCAGGGCGCGAATTCCTTGCCCGCTGTCGCCGTCTGATTGACGAGCGCGACGAGGCACTGGCCGCTATCCAGCCGGACGACCATGCCCCGCGCGGCCTGTTACGCATGACCTGTTCGGTATCTTACGGCGAACGGTTCATCGCCCCTGCCGTCAACGCCTTTGCGCGGCAATATCCCGAACTGCGGATCGACCTCGATCTGGATAACCGCCTGCGCGACATGGTGGGCGAAGGTTATGATCTGGCCATCCGTTTTGGCCACCTGACAGACTCGCGCCTGATGGCGCGTAAACTTGCCTCGCGCACTCTTATCCTGTGCGCCAGCCCCGACTATCTGGAACGGCGCGGTGCCCCGCGCGACCTGTCGGAAATCGCCAGCCATGACACCCTGACCGGATCCTCACCCCAGTGGCGCTTTACCGAGGGCGGGCGCGAAATCACCCTGACACCACATAGTCGCTGGCGTTGTAACTCCGGCACCGCCGTCATGGATGCCGCCCTGCAAGGGCTGGGCCTGTGCCAGCTTCCAGACTTCTATGTGAACGAAGCCCTCAAGGCAGGGCATCTGGTGCCGGTGCTGGACAGCCACCGACCGCCCGACGAAGGCGTCTGGGCTGTCCACCCCCATCCGCGCCACGTCCCGCCGCGCGTGAGGGCCATGATCGACTGGCTCCAAAAAAGCCTTGAGACCAAAAAATCTGGGGGCCAACCGGCCCCCAGAAGATCACTCTAGTCTTTAGTTGGCTGGCTTAGATGCCATGTCCGCCTCATGAGCCTTCACCCGTTCGCGGATATCGGCGTCCAGAGCATCCAGCGCCGGACGATCCAGCACGCGCCCCGCACGCACCACCGTATTGATGCGGCGCGTATTGGAAACATCCACCAGCGGGTCGGCATCCAGCACGACCAGATCAGCAGCCTTACCCTCGGCCACAGCACCAAAACGGTCCGACTTACCCAGCAACGCAGGGCCGTTGATAATCGAAGCTTCAAGCGCATCGCGCGGGGTCAGGCCATTGGCCACATACAGCTCTAGCTCGCTATGCAGCGAAAAGCCCGGATAGTTGAACGAGTTCAGGAAACCCGCATCGGTCCCCGCCAGAATCCGTACACCCGCCTCGCGCAATATCGGCAAGGTCTTGAGCGTGGTCGCCTCGACAAAGTGACGGGCCGCGATCATTTCCGGCGTCGCCTGTGCGGCGCGCTCCACCCGCCAGCCATAGGTGCCGCGAATACCCGGACCGATATAGGCCAGTTCGGGATCATGGCTGTGATCGTCACGGTCCAGCCACGCCAGAGTGGACGAACCATGCTGGGTCGGAGAGGCCATCACGCCCAGCTCCGCCAGACGGCGATAGACGCTCAGCGCCACAGCAGGATCAAAGGTTTCGGCATAGCGGGCCATGGTCTGGGCATAGCTGTACTTGCCCGCAAGATAATCGGCCGAAATGGCCGCCTCGTCGCGCGATCCCGCCTTCATCAGATAGTTCAGATGCTCGATGGTCGACAGGCCAGCCTCTGCGGCCTCGAGAACTGTCAGGCTCATCGGGATGTGGCCCGATGTCTTCATGCCCCGCGTCTTGGCCTCACGCACGGCATACAAGAACAGCTCGGGCTTCAGGGTATTGTCGGTGATCTTCACAAAATCCACGCCCAGAGCCTGAAGACGGTCCAGCGCCGCATCCACATCGGCCTCGCTGCCCGTCTCGATCACGCCCTTCCACACCGGCGCAATACCCTCGATCTTGGGACCGGAGGTGAACAAGTTCGGGCCGATGGCGCGAGGGGGTGCTGCACGCCAGTCGAGCACCGTCTGCGCCAGATCACCTGCCGCATCGCGCACACCCGTGACGCCGTTCAGGACATAAAGCGGCATCAGGTCGGCGTTTTCTTCCTCGAAACCGGCACCGCCGAAATGGACATGGTTGTCCCACAGGCCCGGCATGACCCAGCGCCCGTCAACATCCACGCTTTTGGCAGCGCTATAGGCTGCGGCCACATCGTCATCGGCGATGACCGCAACAATCGTATCGCCCGAAATAATGACGGCGCGATCAGGTGCGACCTGCCCCGTCTTTACATCCACCACACGGGCATCGCGGATAATCAGATCTACCGGCGTTTGGGCCATAGCCACAGCCGGTAAGGCGAGCGCCGCGAAAGCCACCGAGGCCGTTGCGGACAGACGGGATAAGAACGAGAACATAGTCAAACGCTGTAAATCCATCACGCCTGCGAATCCATGCGCATTTATCCTAGGGGCCACCTATGAATCTCGTCGTCCTGACCGGTGCCGGAATATCCGCCGAAAGCGGCGTGCCGACTTTCCGCGCCAGTGACGGGCTGTGGGAGGGCCATCGCGTCGAGGAAGTCGCCACGCCCGAAGGCTTTGCCGCCAATCCGGCACTGGTGCAGGATTTCTACAACCAGCGCCGAGCCTTTCTGCCCAAGGTTGCCCCAAATGCCGCCCATTTGGCGCTGGCCGAACTGGCCGCCCGCTGTGAGGGCGAGTTTCTGCTGGTCACGCAAAATGTCGATGATTTGCACGACCGCGCCCATGCTGCGATTACCCCCAAGAACGGCTTTGAGCTGATCCACATGCATGGCGAACTTTTGAAGGTGCGCTGCACCGCCAGCGATACGGTCATGGACTGGTCCGATGATCTTGAGCCGCGCCATCCATCACCCCACCATCCGGCGGGGGTTTTGCGCCCGCACATCGTCTGGTTTGGCGAAATGCCGCTGCAGATGGACCAGATCACGCAGGCGCTGGACCGCTGCGACATCTTTCTGTCGATCGGCACATCGGGCAATGTCTATCCGGCCGCAGGTTTTGTTGAACAGGCCCGCTATGCAGGGGCCCGAACTGTCGAGATCAATCTGGAACCGACCGTCGGGCGCAACCTGTTTGACGAACACCTCTATGGTCCGGCCACAGAGGTATTGCCGTCATTTCTGGCTAGCCTCTAGGCGCAAACAGGATGATCGCCGCCCCGAGCAGGCACACAGCCCCGCCCAGAATATCCCAGCGGTCGGGCGTCGTCTTTTCGACCACACCCATCCACACCAGCGACGCACAGATATAGACCCCGCCATAGGCGGCAAACGCACGCCCCGCCGCATCGGACGGCACCAGCGTCAGCAGCCACGCAAAGGCGACCAGGCTCCCCCCCCCCGGCACCAGCCATACGGGCGAGCGATCCAGTTTCAGCCATGCCCAGAAGGCAAAGCATCCTGCAATCTCGGCAATGGCGGCCAGCGGATAGACGAGGGCTGTTTTCATTTCCCCGATCAAGCATGTGGCAACCTTGGCGGCAAGGCAGCGTTTCATGCCGATACCCAAGGTGATTTGCCTGCGGATCAATCCGCGCTCATGTTGCAATGCAATATCGGACGGTAGTCCTTAAAGCCTCACGGAAACCCCCATGACCGCAGACGCCATTAATCCCCCCAGCCTGCCGACCACCAAGCCCTATGGCCGCATCATCGCCATGCCCGCCGATACCAATCCCGACGGCGACATCTTCGGTGGCTGGCTGCTGGCCCAGATGGACTTGCACGGCGCGACCCCTGCATTCGAGCGCGCCGGTGGCCGCTGCGCCACCGTGGCGCTGGACGGCATGGTGTTCCACCAGCCGGTGACCATTGGTGACGAAGTGACCATCTATGCCCGCATCATCCATACGGGCCGCACCTCGATCCGCGTTCATGTCGAGGCCTGGAAACGCGCCCGTGGTCAGGCCGAGCAGGAAAGTGTTCGCGTGACCGAAGGCATTTTCACCTATGTGGCCATCGACGAAAACCGCAAGCCGCGCGTTTTGCCCGAAATACAGGGCTAAACGGCCGCGCCACTTCCGCCACACCCTTTATGTTATAAGCGGGCCAAGTTTCCGCATTTCTTGACCTTGGCCCCCACAGACCCTACCTCCCGATCATGGCTATCCGACGCATACTGACCATCGACATTCCGGCCGATCTGGCCATCCTCAAGACCGTTGCAAAACCGGTCGAAGGCGGCGTGACTGACGCGCACCGCGCCCTCATGGATGACATGCTGGAAACCATGTACGACGCCCCCGGTATCGGCCTTGCCGCGCCGCAGATTGGCGTGCTTGAACGCATCGTCGTGATGGACCTTGGCGACAAGGACATTGCCGAGGGTCTGGAAGGCGAAGAAGTCGAACTGGCCGCCCGCAATCCGCGCTTCTTTGTGAACCCCGAGGTTCTGTGGGCGTCGGAAGAAACCCTGCCCTACGAGGAAGGCTGCCTGTCGGTGCCGTCCTATTATGACGAGGTTGAGCGTCCGGCCCGCGTTCGCGTGTCGTACCTGAACTATCAGGGCGAAAAGATCGAAGAGGAAATCGACGGCATCTATGCGGTCTGTTTCCAGCACGAACTGGATCACCTGAACGGCGTTCTGTTCATCGACCACCTGTCGCGCCTGCGCCGTGACCGTGCGGTTACCAAGGTCAAAAAACACCAGAGGATGGCTGCCTGATGTCCCGTCGCCCACGTCGTGAAGTCCATACCCGCCGCCCTATGAGCCGCGCCCAAAAGGTCGGCGTAGCCTCGGCGGCAACGATTCTGGGCGTCGCTGCCATCGGCGTGGTAGCCGGCCTTTTGCTGGATCGTCTGCTGGACTTTGACGATGCCCTAGACGCCGGTGGTGCGTGGGATCTGGACGGCTCGACCCACACCCGCTGGCAGTAAGCCGCACCTTCCGTTAAAGGCAGGGCGCGTCCGTACATGATCGTGCGGACAAAGGAGTCATCTATGCGCCTCGCCTTTATGGGAACCCCCGAATTTGCCGTGCCGTCTCTGGCCGAGCTGATTGCTGCCGGTCACGAGATCGTTGCCGTCTATTCCCAGCCACCGCGCCCCAAGGGTCGTGGCCAGAAGCTGACCCCTTCTCCTGTTCACGCCTTTGCCGAGGCCATGGGCCTGCCGGTCTTCACGCCCGAAAGCATGAAATCCGACGAAGCCATCGTGACGTTCCGGTCGCTGGATCTGGATGCGGCTGTTGTCGTGGCTTATGGCCAGATTCTGAAAACCGAAGTGCTGGAAGCGCCGCGTCTGGGCTGTTTCAACCTGCACGGCTCGCTGCTGCCACGCTGGCGCGGAGCCGCCCCGATCCAGCGCGCCATCATGGCCGGTGACAAACAGACCGCCGCCCAGATCATGCGCATGAGCGAAGGTTTGGACGAAGGCGCGATTATCCTGTCCGAAGTCATGGACATCTATCCGACCGATACCGCAGCCAGCCTAACCGAGCGTATGAGCCATACGGGCGCGGCCCTGTGGCCCCGCGCTCTGGCTGCCATCGAGCGCGGTGGGGCGACCGAGGCCGAACAGGTCGGCGAGCCGACCTATGCCAAAAAGATCACCCCCGCCGAGGCGCGCATCGACTGGTCGCGCCCAGCCGCCGAAGTCGATTGCCACATTCGCGGCCTGTCGCCCTTCCCCGGTGCGTGGTTCGAGGTCGAAGCCGATGGCGAGCCTGTCCGCATCAAGGCCCTGCTATCGCAAGTGGTCGAGGGATCGGGCAAGGCGGGCGAATTGCTGGATCAGGACCTGACCATCGCCTGCGGAACCGGTGCGGTGCGCCTGATCCGCGTCCAGCGTGCGGGCAAGGCCCAGCAGTCGGCAGCCGAACTTCTGAACGGTTTCAAGATCGCAACGCATACGATCCTGAACTAATGCCTCGCTACCGCTTCACAGTCGAATATGACGGCTCGGCCTATAACGGCTTTCAGGCCCAGAAGGACCAACCCACCGTTCAAGGTGCGCTAGAGGACGCCATCAAGGCTTTCTCGGGTCAGGCTGTGCGGATTGCTGCGGCAGGGCGCACCGATACGGGTGTTCACGCCACAGGCCAGACCTGCCATGTCGATCTGGACAAGGACTGGCCAGCCCGCACCGTCATGAATGCCATGAACGCGCATATGATGGACGAGGCTATTTCGGTGCTGGACTGTGTGCCAGTGTCCGATGACTGGCATGCGCGCTTTACCGCCAATGGCCGCAAGTATCTTTATCGCATCCTTAACCGCGCCGGTCGTCCGGCGCTGGATCAGGGTCGCGTCTGGCATGTGAAGAAAGAACTGGATGCCGAGGCGATGCATATTGCCGCCCAGCATCTGCTCGGTCAGCACGACTTCACCACCTTCCGCGATGCCCAGTGTCAGGCCCAAAGCCCGATCAAGAGCATGGATGTGGCGCGTGTGACCCGCATGTGCGACGAAGTGCATCTGGTGTTCGAAGCGCGCAGCTTCCTGCACCGTCAGGTCCGCTCCATGACCGGATCACTGGTCGAGGTCGGTCTAGGCCGCTGGAGCCCCGAAGAATTCAAGGCCGCCCTTGATGCCGCCAGCCGCATTCGCTGCGGACCGGTAGCACCGTCGGACGGCCTTTATCTGACCGGCGTCACCTACGACACCGAGAGCTGACTACTTCTTCAGCATGCCGCCCAGCAGGCCACCAAGCCCGCCACCGCCGCCGAGCAGACCGCCCAGCAAATCGCCGGCATCCACGCCCGACTTGGCATTGGCGGCATCGCCATCCGGCGTCAGCTTGTCGATAATCATCGGCAGGGCCATCGCGACCATACCGGCCGCCTGTTGCGGCGATACACCGAGGCGCTTGGCAAAATCACCGATAGGGCCCGAACCCAGCACGCCCTCGATCTGTTCGGCCGAGATCGGCAGGTTACCGCCCTTGCCGATCCACGACGAGGCAAGATCGCCAAGGCCACTTGCACCCAGTTTTTGGGTCAGGCCCTGAACACCGCCTTGCGATTCAATCAGTTCTTGCACGCCGCCCAGAGCGTCCGCACCACCTGCACCGCCCTTGCCCATCAAGCCATCCAGAAAGCTCATATCTTTATCTCCGCAAAGGGCGATGATCCGCCCGTGGTTCATGCCGGACTATGACCTGCCCAAACAAACGGGCCGATATGTATATTTGCAAACATTAGTGACAAATCCGGATCACGCCCAGCGCCGCATACCGGTGGCACCGTAACTGCATGAAATCTTGCACATCAGTCCGTGCGAACCAAGATGATCCAGATTCCTGCCCCCAAAGACCTGCGCCCGCTCACCTCTCTACGTTTTTGCGCCGCCTTGTGGGTGGTGCTGTTCAGCTTCTGGCCGCATCTGGACACGGCGCTGTCACCTCTGCTGGTCGCCAAGGGCTATCTGGGGGTTGATCTGTTCTTTGTGCTGTCCGGCTTTATTCTATGCCACGTCTATCTGGAGCGGTTCGGCACCGGACAGTTTTCCTACAAGGCGTTTATTCGCGCACGGTTGGCGCGCATTTACCCGCTACACTTGGCCACGCTTCTGGCCGTCATGGCGCTGGGTCTGGCGGCCGGTTTCGCAGGCATCGCCATCAGCCACAATGTGCTGAACTGGCAAACCCTGCTGCCGAACCTGTTGATGGTACACGCGTGGGGTTTCACCCATGAGGCAGGCTGGAACCATCCGTCATGGTCTATTTCCGCCGAGTGGTTCGCCTATCTGACCTTCCCCGCCTATGCCTTTGCGGCATGGCGGTTGCGCAACAGACCCCTGCTGGCCGTCCTTCTGGCCTCCAATTTTCTGGTCGCCCTGCATCTTCTGTTTCCAGTATGGGCCGGATTTTCACTGACGCAGGCGACCTTCCACTGGGGTGCTTTGCGGATCGTGCCAAGCTTTGCCTATGGGTGCGCCCTTTATCTGGCCTATCGGCAAGGACCATTGCGTCATCCGCTTGCAGGCACATGCCTCGCCGTCGCCCTTGTAGCGCTCAGCGCCGGATGGCTGGGCTCGGACACCTTGACCGTGCTGTCCTGTGGCAGCCTGATCGTCGCACTGGCCAGCCTTTCGGATCGTCATATTCCGCTATTATCATCACGCCCTGCGGTGTGGCCGGGAGAGATCAGCTATGCGATCTATATGTGCTGCGCGCCGTGGCTGATGGTTTCCACCAATCTGGTGGCGCGTCTGACGGGTACTGCTGACGAGCAATTCAACCTTTTGATCTGGCTTGGGATTATTATTGGCCTGGTCGTTATCGCGGCGCTCGTACATCATCTGATCGAGCGTCCTACCCGCCAGTTTTTGCGCCGAAGCGGACCGCAATAGGCTCCAGATCGTGCTCAGATTTTGTGGATTTTTTGGATACAGATTGAAACAAAGCTTCAACTATTGGTGATCATACTCTAGGACTGTCGCCACAGACCTTAAATAAGTCCGGAGCACGCCAGTTCATGAAACGGCTCACTGCCGCCGCTCTCGCGGCAACCCTCGGCTTCTTCACGCTTGCCCCTGCGCAGGTCGAAGCCAAAGACCCTTACTGGCAGTGCGTGACCTTCGCGCGCATGTTCTCGGGCATCCAGATCTTCGGCGATGCCTGGACCTGGTGGCGCCAAGCCGTTGACCGTTTCCGCACCGGTGATGCACCGGCCACCGGATCGGTGCTCGTCTTCCAACCGCATGGCCGGATGCAGGCAGGCCACGTCGCGGTTGTTTCCGATGTTCTGACCGACCGCGTCATTCGCGTGACCCATGCCAACTGGGGCGGCAGCCGCGGCAAGGTCGAAGAAAATGTCACCGTCGTCGATGTGTCCGGCAGTGGCGACTGGAGCCGCGTCAAGGTCTGGTACAACCCGATCAACTATCTGGGCACCACCGAATACCCGACCTACGGCTTCATCTATCAAAGCGCCGCCGAGGCTTCGGCAGCCGGCCAACAGGCCGCCGCGACAGTCACAGACACCGCAGGCGAATAGGCCAAACACCCAGATTTCAAACAAGAGTCGGTGCGGGATATCGCACCGGCTCTTGTTGTATCTGCAGTTGTTATATCGGACGAGCGCTTGTCGCATTCCGGCATGAAGCGCATTGTGCAGACCTTGCTACAGGAGCCTGCCATGTCCAGCCGTTCCTCTATCCTTGCGATACTGTGCACCCTGCTTCTGGGCACCGCACCCCTGTCGGCCACAGCACAGGACGCCGCGCCCGCCACACCGGCCTATGATGCCGCTCTAGCCGAAAAGCTGGGGGCAGATGAACGCGGTATGCGTCCCTATGTGCTGGCCATACTCAAGACCGGCCCGCGTGACGCAGAGATCACCGATCGCGAACAACGCGCCGCCCTGTTTACGGGCCATTTTGCCAATATGACCCGCCTTGCCGATGCCGGTCATCTGGTACTGGCCGGACCACTAGGGGGCGAAGACGGTCGCAGGGGCCTGTTCATTCTGGCTACGCCCGATATCGATACGGCCCGCCAATGGGTCGATACCGACCCCACGGTCGAGGCGGGCGTCTTTGTCGTCGAATATAGCCGCTATTACGGCTCGGCTGCCCTAATGACGGTCAACGATCTGCACGCCAACTTGCAAAAACCCGCACCTCAATAACCATCTAGGCTCTGGCTCTCGCCGCACGAACAGGCGATATTCCGCCCATGACATCGCCCACTGACGACATTCGCGGTCACGCTATCGAGACCGCCCGCCACGAACCGCAAGGCATCACCTATGCCGGCTATCTGGATCTGGACACCCTGCTGTCGGCCCAGAATCCGCGCAGTGACCAGCATGACGAAATGCTGTTCGTCATCATCCACCAGACCAAGGAGTTGTGGCTCAAGCAAATCCTGCACGAGGTCGCTCTGGCCCAAAGCCTGATCCGTGCCGGTGATCTGGTCCCCGCCTACAAGTCGCTGGCCCGCGTCAGCCGCATTCAGGCCGTGATGACCCAGAGCTGGGACATTCTCGCCACCATGACGCCCGCCGACTATCTAAAATTCCGTGGCGACCTTGGTTCATCCTCGGGTTTCCAGAGCGACCAGTTCCGTCGCTTTGAAACCATGCTGGGCCTCAAAGACCCGCGCTTCCTGCGCTTCCACGCCGAACGCCCGCAGGCCCACGCCGCGCTGGTCGAAGCCCTGAATGCGCCCAGCCTCTATGACGATGCCCTGCGCCAGATGTCACTGGCGGGCCTCGACATTCCGGCCGAGGTTCTGAACCGCGACGTCTCCGCCTCGTATGAAGCCCATGAAGGCGTCGAGGCCGCGTGGCTGGAAGTCTATCGTAACACCGAAAAATGGTGGCCCCTGTATCAACTGGCCGAAAAGCTGGTCGATCTGGACGATGCCCTACTGACATGGCGCCACAAGCATGTGGTGACCGTGGAACGCATCATCGGCCGCAAGATGGGCACGGGCGGCACCGACGGCGTCGGCTATCTGGTCGACACGCTGAAACGCCGTTGTTTCCCCGAACTGTGGACCCTGCGCACCAAGCTGTAGGGCAACCTTTATCCGGCGACGGGAGTTGAAGTCATACCGACTTCAGCCCGTCTCCGGAGTATGCCATGAGTGCCAACGCCCACGACATCAAGGTTCTGAACGGCCTGATCGAGGCCTTGATCGATTGCGCAGACGGCTATGCCGAGGCCGCCCGCGACGCCATAGAGCCGCGCCACAGCCAATGGCTGGACCGCCGCGCCTCGCAACATCTGCAACTGGCCGAAACCCTCAAAGCCGCCGTGCGCGACCGTGGTGGATCGCCCGAAGACAACGGATCGATCCTCGCCAAGGCCCAGCGCGCTTTCAGCGGTTTCAAACAGGCCCTGCTGGGCAATCAGGACAATATCTACACCCTGACCCACTCTGCCGAAGCACAGGTCAGGGAACGGTTCGAAAAAGCGGTGGCCGATACGGCCCTCTCGGCCACGACGCGCGACATTGTCCGACGGGGTCTGGAACACCCGCCGCTCAGCGACAGCCAGCTTGGCGATCTGGGCGATCCGCAAGCCTGACCCTGGCGGCGACAATAAAAAACCCCGCTGCGATGCAGCGGGGTTTTTCATATTCAGCCGAGGGCTAAACTTAAGCTTCGGTCGAGCCTTCGCCGGTGGTCGGAACGACGACCTTGCGAGCGGTTTGACGCTCGGCGATACGTGCCGACTTACCGCGACGGTCGCGCAGGTAGTACAGCTTGGCGCGACGGACGACGCCGCGACGCTTGACTTCGATCGAGTCTACGTTCGGGGACAGGATCGGGAAGCGACGCTCCACACCTTCACCGAACGAAATCTTGCGGACCGTGAAGGTCTCGTTGATGCCGCCACCGTCACGGGCGATGCAGACGCCTTCGAAGGCCTGGATGCGCTCGCGCTCACCTTCCTTAATGCGGACGTTCACGCGCAGGGTGTCACCCGGCTGGAAGTCAGGAATGGTCTTGCCTTCGAGCAGGCGGGCTTTTTCTTCTGCAGCGAGCTGCTGAACGATGTTCATGTTCTTATCTCCGAGCTTATTTGCTCTTTAGCTGTAAGTTGGCGAGATGCTGTTCCCAGAGGTCTGGGCGTCGCTCCCGCGTCGTCTCTTCCCGTTTCTCCTGACGCCACTTTGCGATCTTTTTATGATCGCCGGACAACAGGATTTCCGGAATGTCGTGCCCCTCGAACGTTCGCGGTCG
>NZ_JAVXCU010000035.1:0-22009 GCF_036659295.1 Brevundimonas sp.
CGAAAAGCTTCGCGATGCCGTCACAGCCAACAAGGATGGTTCGGCCCCGATCAGGCTGCTGATGAAACGTGGCGAGCAATATCGCACCGTCAAGTTCGATTATACGGGCGGATTGCGCTATCCTCGACTGGAACGCATCCAAGGTACCCGCGACCGCCTGAGTGATATTTTCAACCCGCGCACGCGCTAAGCCGTACATCACACATGCGAAAGGCCCGCCATCACGGCGGGCCTTTTTCGTATGCACAGACAAGCCGGACAAAAGAAAAGGGCCAGAGGAAAACCTCTGGCCCAATCCTTGAAAGCAGTCTCTGGAGTACCAGAGGCCAGATCAGAAATCTTACTTGATTTCGACCTTGGCGCCGGCTTCTTCCAGCTTCTTCTTCAGTTCTTCAGCAGCTTGCTTCGAGACGTTCTCGACGACAGCAGCCGGAGCAGCTTCTACCAGTTCCTTGGCTTCTTTCAGGCCCAGGTCGGTACGAACGCCGCGAACTTCCTTGATCACGTTGATCTTCTTGTCGCCGCCGTCCACCAGCATAACGGTGAACTCGGTTTGCTCTTCAGCAGCTTCAGCCGGGGCAGCAGCGCCACCAGCAGCAGCAACGGCGACCGGTGCAGCAGCCGAAACGCCCCACTTGTCTTCCAGCAGCTTCGACAGTTCAGCAGCTTCCAGTACGGTCAGAGCCGACAGTTCTTCAACGATCTTGGCGAGGTCAGCCATTTTGATCTTCCTTCGGTAGGATTGTTATTACAGAGATATGCAGAGATGACGGGTCTTAGGCGGCGTCTTTGGTAGCGTAAGCATTGAAGACGCGAGCCAACTGGCCAGCCGGAGCTTGCAGAACGCCAGCAACCTTGGTTGCCGGGGCTTGCAGCAGGCCGATAAGCTTGCCGCGCAGTTGATCCAGCGACGGCAGCTTGGACAGGGCGTCGATGCCCTTGGCGTCCAGAACGTTGTCGCCCATGAAACCACCAACGATAACGAAACGATCGTTACCCTTGGCGAATTCTGCCGAGACCTTGGCAGCAGTGACCGGATCAGCAGCAAAAGCGATGCCCACGGGACCCTTGAACAGGTCGTGGTACTCGCTGCCTTCCGAAACGCCCAGCGCCTTCAGCGCCAGACGGTTTTTCACCACCTTAAACGCGCCGCCTTCTTTACGAAGGCGACCACGCAGGTCTTCCATCTCCGCAACGGTCAGACCCAGATTGTGGGTCACAACCACGGCGCCCGCGTCGGCGAACACGCTTTTCAGCGATTCGATCGACTCGGCTTTTTGTGCGCGGTCCATTGCGGTCTCCAGAGTAGGAATTCGTCGCCGAGCTTATTCCCGACAACGGATTTGGTTCATGCCCATTGCGTTGCCGCAAAGGTCACAAGCCGGTAGATTGTCCGAAGGAAGCGTGCCTCATCCCGCCCATAAGGCTGGATCGAGGTCTTTGCATCCCCATCTCCCCACGGCACCGGAAAGGCTATTCCGGCAGTTATGGCATGGGTGGCCCCCACGCCCCGAAGTTCTCGGACAGGTCCCGACGCGTCCGAAGACTCATCAGGATGGCGGCTCTATACACTGTCACCTGCGAAAAGCAATGGGTGCAGATCCAAAGCCGCATTATTGGTTCCGATAATCAGCGTTGCGCGGATTTCCGCCCCGTCGCCGCATCGACTTTTGCATCGCCACAATCATTGGCAGCACACATCTGGGTTATCAGGTCGGTAATATAGGCGGTGAGCATCGGCGCTTGCCCCTCTCCAACCTCGATGCCGACCTGAACCTGCTTCGCAGAGATTTCGCGACCAATAGGGCTTTCAAAAAACTCCACCATGGCTTGCAGTTCCGACGTGGTGAAGCGCGTCGCATAGATGGTTTCAATCTGAGTCATATAGGTGCGCATGTGCACCATAAATATTGGACCCGCATTCTTTTCCATCCACGCACCGAGCCGGGCATCAACATCCCTCAGCCCGCTTTCAGCCATGACATTGGCCATATAGGCCAACATCTGCTTTTCTATATCCGGTGTCGTGATCATCAACACACGAGCGGCCAATGCGCGAGCCTCCGCGCTGGGCTCGGCCTGTGCGCGCACCTGCAGCTGGTCTTGTGCCATGGCTGGAGCCGTTGCCCCCAGCAATGACAGGGCGACTAAGCCCGAACAAACAGCCTGTCTGAGTTTACCGCGCATGTCATAGCCCCGAAGTTTCCGGCACAGCTTATGCCATAAGCGTGGCAATAACCATCACCGGTCGCAATCAGTGGCGGCTGCGCCCCACGGGCAATCTGCGGATCAAAGCCGCCAGGTCAGGCTCGTCCACACTATTGGCAGCCTCTTCGGCACTCATCCATTGACGTGTACGCTGATGCAGTTCGGGCCAGCTTCCCAACTGGATCAGTACTTCCAGCGGATAGACATCCACAACGCACGGCACGGCACGTCCGTCCTTGAACCGCTTGTCATAGATATAGGTCCCCATAGCGGTAGGACTGATATCGCCCTGAACCCCCGCCTCCTCATAGGCTTCCTGTGCCGCCGCCAGATGGTCGCTAAGGTCCACCATCAGGTTACCCTTGGCGATCACCCACCGCTTCGTCTCGCGCGATGTGACCAGCAAAACCTCGACCTTGCCACCGCGCAGGCGCCACGGCAGGGCCGCGATCTGGCGAAGAGATTTGTCGGCAGGTGGCTTGCTCATATCTAGGTCAGTGGTCCGAACGGCAGTCAGGCCCGCAAAGGATCACGGGCATAAAGAAGGTCAGTTGAGGGTGAAGCGGGCTTTCACCGCGTCAGGCGCAAAAGGTCAAGCGCGCCCAACGTCCTATGTTCAATATTTATCCTGATACTGAACATTCTTGTCATTGTTACGCCTTGGCGACCCAATCCGCAAACCGGTCCAGAAAACGCTTCTGGAAACCGGCATCGCGCTCGCTGGAAAAATCGCCCGCTTCGGTAAACAGCCCGTCTTTGACGTGCACATAGACCTCGGGCTGCGGCAGGATTTCCAGATTAAGGACAACCGCGATCTGGCGGAAATGCATCTGCGACAGATCGGCTCCGCGCGCCCCCGGTGACGCCCCGCACACCGCCGCACGCTTGCCGGCCCACGCATTGCCGCCACTGGCACGCGAGCACCAGTCCAGCGTGTTCTTCATCAGCGCCGTCACCGAGCGGTTATGCTCGGGCGAGACAAACAGCACACCGTCCGCCGTCGCAATACGCGCCTTGATGTCGGCCAGTACCGTCGGCACGTCTGCCTCAAGGTCCATATTATACAGCGGCAGGTCCCCGACAGGCAGATAGTCAAAGACCATCCCCTCGCCTGCCAGCTTTTCCAGCGCCTCGGCATAGGTTTGATTGATCGAACCCTTGCGGGCGCTGCCGACAACAACGGCAATCCTCAGGCTCTCGGCCATGCGATACTTCCCCGAAGCAATATGTGTGGTCGCAATAGACTGAACCGCATAGCCCAGAATCGGCACGCGCCCTAGCCGCCGCGGCGGTCATAGGCGGCTTGCGCTTGGGCCACCTTGGCCATCTGTGTTTCGGCCCAGTCGATCACAGGCTGCAAGGCCTCGACCAGCGTCACACCCAGCGGCGTGATCTGGTAGGTGACAGAAACCGGCACCGTGGCCTCGACCGTGCGCGATACCAGTCCGTCACGTTCCATCTGGCGCAGGGTCTGGCTCAGCATTTTTTGCGACACACCCTCGATGCGCCGCTTCAGGGCGTTAAATCGCATAGGGCCGCCCGCCAGCGTGCCCAGCAGCAAGACGGTCCACTTGTCCGCAATCCTGTCCAGCAACAGCCGCGTCGGGCATTGCGCCGCATAGACATCACCGCGCGAAAAATCCGGCGCAGTTACAGGTAGGTGACCAGGTGAGATTTCGGTGCCTTCTTGCATGCGAACTATCCTTTGCGCACCTAGTTACCATCAGTAACCACCAAAGGCCATCACCATGCGAACGACCCCCGCCCTGAAAGTCACCGTCCTCGGAGCCAGCGGCCGCGCCGGCTCGCAAATCGTCAAGGAACTGGCCCGTCGCGGCCATCAGGTCACCGGCGTCGCCCGCAACCCTGAAAAAATCCCCGTCGGCGAGAACATCACAGCGGTTGCAGGCGATGTTCAACATCCCGACACAGTGCGCCCCGCGCTTGCTGGTGCCGATGCGGTGGTCAGCGCCATCATGTTTACCGACACAAAGCCCGACCAACTGATTGATCTGGTAAAGTCGGCCCATGTCTCGCGTTATCTTGTCGTTGGCGGCGCAGGCAGCCTTGAGGTCGCCCCATCGGTCAAACTGATCGACACGCCCGCATTCCCCGAGGCCTACAAGACCGAAGCCCGCGCAGGATCGCTGTTTCTCGAGCACCTGAAAGCGGAGAACGATCTGGACTGGACCTTCCTGTCACCGTCCGCCCTGTTCGACGGCAACCAGCGCACAGGCACCTTCCGCCTTGGTTCGCATCAACTGCTCAGCGATGCAGACGGCAACAGTGCCATCTCCTTCCCCGACTACGCCATTGCCATGGTCGACGAGATCGAAACACCGTCCCATTCGCGCACGCGCTTCACCGTCGGCTATTAAAAAGAAAACGGCCCCGCAGATTTCTCTGCGGGGCCGCTTCCTTATGCCTTGCGGCAAACGCTATCAGGCGCCCAGCGAAGCCGGGTCAACCTTGATGCCCGGACCCATGGTCGAGGACAGCGTGATACGCTTGACGTAGGTGCCCTTGGCGCCCGACGGCTTCGCACGCGACAGAGCGTCGACGAAGGCCTTGACGTTCAGGTCCAGAGCTTCCTGGGTGAACGAAGCCTTGCCGATACCGGCGTGAACGATGCCGTTCTTTTCGACGCGGAACTCAACTGCGCCGCCCTTGGCGTCTTTAACAGCTTGAGCAACGTTCGGGGTCACGGTGCCGACCTTCGGGTTCGGCATCAGGCCGCGCGGGCCCAGTACCTTACCAAGGCGACCGACCAGAGCCATCATGTCCGGCGACGCGATAACGCGGTCGAATTCCATGAAGCCACCGGCGATCTTTTCGTACAGGTCTTCTGCACCGACGTGTTCTGCACCGGCTTCCTTGGCTTGTTCAGCCTTGGCGTCCTTAGCGAAAACAGCGACGCGAACGTCACGACCGGTACCCGACGGCAGGTTCACTACGCCACGGACCTGTTGGTCAGCGTGACGCGGGTCAACGCCCAGGTTCACAGCGATTTCGATCGACTCGTCGAACTTCGCCTTGGCGTTGTCCTTAACGAGTGCGATTGCAGCGCCGTAAGCGATCAGGTCTTCGGTTACACCGATACGTGCTTTTTGAGCTTTGGTTTGCTTAGCCATCTGAATTAGGCCTCCACAACTTGGAGGCCCAGGGCGCGAGCCGAGCCTTCGATGATCTTGGTCGCAGCGTCCAGATCGTTAGCGTTCAGATCTTTCATCTTGGCTTCTGCGATTTCGCGCAGTTGAGCCACGGTGATCTTGCCTGCCGACTCACGACCGGTCTTGGCCGAACCCGACTTAATCTTGGCCGCTTCCTTCAGGTACCAGGTCGCCGGCGGCGTCTTGGTGATGAAGGTGAACGACTTGTCTTGGTAGACAGTGATGATGGTCGGCAGAGGGGTGCCCTTGGCAACCTTCTCGGTGCGTGCGTTGAACTCCTTGCAGAAGCCCATGATGTTCACGCCACGTTGGCCCAGTGCAGGACCGATCGGGGGCGAAGGCGTTGCGGATTGGGCCTTCACCTGCAGCTTGATGTAGCCGAGAATTTTCTTGGCCATTTGTCTCTCCTAACAAAAAACCCGGCATCACAGCCGGATCGGTGAGCCGTGGTCTGGCATGGCTGCCTCCCACGGATTTAACGTATCGCCAGCCAAACGACTGCGACGCGAAGACGGGCGTTTACCACCGCACCACCGCAAACGCAAATCGACCAGCGCACAATACGCCTACCGATATAAAAACAAGGGCCGCTTCCGGTGTGGAAGCGGCCCTTGAATATCTTGAAGTGCAGCGAAGCTTATTCGCCGACTTTTTCGACTTGCCCGTAGGGTTGGCGTTATTCGCCAACCTTTTCGACTTGGTTGTATTCCAGTTCGACCGGTGTCGCGCGACCGAAGATCGAAACAGCAACACGCAGGCGGGTATTTTCTTCGTCCACGCTCTCGACCGTACCGTCGAAGCTGGCGAACGGACCGTCGGTGACCTTGACCTTTTCGCCGATGTCGAAATGGATCGTGGGCTTCGGACGCTCGACGCCCTCTTGCACGGCACCGATGATGTTCTGGACTTCACGTTCCGAAACCGGCAGCGGCTTGGTGCCGCCAGCCGCACCGAGGAAGCCGGTGACTTTCGGGGTGTTCTTGACCAGGTGGTAGGCTTGGTCGGTCATCTCCATCTTCACCAACACATAGCCGGGGAAGAATTTGCGTTCCGAGTTGACCTTGCGACCACGGCGGATTTCCACCACGTCTTCGGTCGGAACGAGGATTTCCGAGAAGTGTTCTTCCAGACCTTGTTGTTTGGCCTGGTCACGCAGGTATTCGGCAACCTTCTTTTCGAAGTTCGAATAAGCGTGAACAATATACCATTTGTGGCGGGGATTGGCCGCTACGGGCGCTGCATCCGTCATCTGCGCGTCTCCTGTTATCGGCCGATACCGAGAATAAATTGTGAGCCTAGCGTCAGGCCTGCGTCAACAATCCAGAAGAATGCCGCCGCAATAACCACCATGATGAACACCATAACCGAGGTGATCCAGGTTTCTTTGCGCGACGGCCAAACGATCTTGCGAGCCTCAGCGCGAACTTCACTGATGAACTGCGGGATCGATGTTTTCTTCTTGGGGGAAGGCGTGTCGACAGTGACAGTCGCGGCACCTTGTGCAGCGGCGGTCTGGGTTGCCGAGTTGCGGCGACCGCGTGGAGTCTTCGCCTTAGCCATTATGACGTCTCTTCAATCTCTGGTTCCTGCTCCATCACATGGGAAGTCCCATATGATTGCAACAGGGGGAATGGCAGGAGTGGAGGGATTCGAACCCACGACCCTCGGTTTTGGAGACCGATGCTCTACCAGCTGAGCTACACTCCTAGTGTCCCGGACAAAGATCTGCGCGCCGTCAAGTTTCCTTAAGCGGCGTGACCCTCGCCAGAGGGGGGCGTATGCCCGACCCCCATTTGTATTTCAAGGGGTATTGGCCACAAGTTGCGCTTAACCCCCGATTTTTTCAGAAAAGACGCGCTACAGCGCTCGGTTCATAGTCCACATCGGCCATTACGGCTTCGACATCGCCGATTTGATAGGTCTGTGTGTGGCTGCGCCCGTCGATCACAGCCACCGCTTCGATGGTTTCGGGAATCACTTTTACGACCACCGTCTTGCCCAAACCAGGGGCCCAGGGCGCGATTTCCGGCACACGGTCCAGAATCAAACCCATGACATGTTCGATCTCGGTCATGTCCGTCAGCACTCTGGCGCGTGCATCCATCGACACACCGACAGCCTCGCCCTCTTCGGCATGGCCGCGCACCGCCACGCCTACACGCGGATCAGCCAGAATATTGGACAGCTTCTCGCTGTTCCGGGCGGTGATGAAATAGAGGTTCAGCCCGTCATTCATATAGCCCAGCGTCGCGGCATGCGGGCGGCCATCCGGACGGTTGACCGCCAGTGTCATCAGGCTTTGCCCGCCAAGCAGTTTCAAAATCGCCAGTACGGCGCGACCATGAATAGGTTCTGTCGGGTTCGTGGTCATGGTCGGGTTTCCGTTCTGGTGATGCCGCTTCAGATTCAGAGTTTGGCCTTTGCCATAACAGCCCTTTTCGAGACTTGATTCAAATCAAGGTCCGGTGTGCGCCATTGGCCCAAATGGTCACATGCGAGCTCTTAACGTCGATATGAATGCCACCCCCTGCCCCCAACCGGGGCTTCTCGTATCGCCGCTGCGTCCCGATGATGAAGCCGCAGCCTATGCTCTGGCCCGCTGGGCCAAGCCGGATTTACCCGCCGAGCGCTGGGAAAACTTCCTGTGCGACTGGCGGGCCGATCCGGACGGGCGTGGCATACTGGTGGCGCGAAACCAGCGCGGCGGCATATTGGGCTTTGTCTGCTGGTGGCGTCAGCCTGATCTCGAACACGGCGAAACCCTGTGGGCCGGCCCGTTCTTTGTGCGTGAAATGGGCGTGCGTCCTCTGGTGCGCGATGCACTGGAACAGGCCCTATACCAGTTGTCCTGCACGATGGGGGCCGCCTTGCGCATAACCCCCGACGCCATGCCTCTGACGCCGCCGCATTCGACCTTGGTCTAAGGCCTCGCCCACCACGGTTCGTAAAACGGCCAAAACGCGGCTATAGATGGCGTTAACGCTGTCACGAGCTTGGAGATCAGGCATTGAGTACCCTCGGCCAAATGGCGGACCCGCAGAATATTGCGCTTGAGGATGTGCATCCTTGCGCCACCTGTGGTGCCCGTACACTGGGGGTTTGCGCCGACCTCAAGGGCCACGAATTGCACAGCATGGCCTGTAACAGCGACACGGTTCATACCGACGCCGGTCAGGCCCTGTTCCACGAAGGCGACCCGAATCCCTATGTGTTCAACGTCGTCGAAGGCGCAGTAAAACTGTACCGCCTGCTGCCAGATGGCCGCCGCCAGATTACCGGCTTCCTGTTTCAAGGCGATTTTCTGGGCCTTGGCGGTCGCGGCGTGGCCAATTTCACGGCCGAAGCCCTCACCCCGCTTCAGACCTGCCGCTTCAAGCGCACGAATTTTGACCAGCTTCTGAATGCCCTGCCCGCGCTGGAACATCGTCTGGTCGCGCTAGCCGGTGACGAACTTATGGCTGCGCAGGAGCAGATCGTGCTTCTGGGCCGCAAGACCGCCAAGGAGCGTCTGGCCAGCTTCCTCGTGCGTTTGGCTGCGCGCCAGCAACAGTTGGGCGGCCCTGAAAATCAGGTCCACCTGCCGATGACCCGTCTCGATATTGCCGACTATCTGGGCCTGACCATCGAAACCGTCAGCCGCGTAATGACACAGCTCAAGACGTCTGGATTGATCCGCCTGTTACCGGGCAATGATATTGCGCTCGTCGATCCCACGGGCCTCAAGGCACTGGGTGACGGCGAGGCCTGATAGACCTTGTAGTCAATGATCGGGGCGCACTCTGAAACCGGAGTGCGCCCTTTATTCATGTGCGTTTAGAACTTGCGTCCAACGCCCAGCGACACGACCCACGGGTCAAGGCTGACATTGGTTTTCAAAGTGCCGCCATTGATGCTGGCATCGGTATCGAACCACACTTTTTTGGCATCAAGGTTCAGTGTCCACGGACCCGATAGATTGATGTCGGCTCCCGCTTGCAGGGCAACACCGAAACCATCGTCGATATCGACAGTGAAACCGTTCTTATCCTTGCCCTCGAAGAAGGCCATGTAGCTGACACCCGCTCCCACATAGGGGCTGATGCGATTGTTCGGTGTCGGGCGATATTGGGCGGTGACGATCGGCGGCAGTACCCATGTTTCGTGCACAGCCACATCTGTGCCCACACCCTTGGCCTTCACCTCGTGCTGGGTTGCGCCCAGAATGGCTTCGATGGCCCAGTGATCCGAGACAAAATAGGTAAACCCCAGCGTCGGCATCCAGTCATCGGACACATCCACATTCAGGCCACTGGCCGCGCCTGTCGCATCGACAATGGCGTCATCCGCCGATGTCAGAACGCCCGTCATCCGCGCCGTGACAATCAAGGTGCCCTTGCCGACCGGATCGGAAGGTTGGGCTTGCGCCGAAGCAGTGCCTGCCAAGCAAAAAACAGATGCGGCAGCCAACAGGGCAGCAGAGGTTTTCATCACGTCTTCCTCGATACATGGCCCATGTGAAAAGGATGGGCCTCAATGTTGGAATGACTGTGCGCTCTGCCCGATATTGCCGCTTTGATATGGCTCAACTATTTGAAAAATAACAACTACATAAAGAAAAACCCTCTTCGTTTCCGAAGAGGGTTTTCAATCAGGTCATGTCCGAAGGTCAGGGTTCGGAATGACCCTCATCACCTTCGTCAAACAGACGAAACTCGTGCCACAGGCCGTTCAGAACACCGAACGCTACGGCCAGACCGAGGCCCAAAATCCAGGCAAAATACCACATGCGATTTTCTCCTTAAGCCTCAGTACAGGTCAGGGTTGGTTTTAAGTTCTGCCTCAGTCGAGCGCCCCCACAGCACCTTGTAAACCCAGGCGGTGTAGAGAAGGACGAAGGGCAGGAAGACCACGACCACGATCAACATGATGAACAGGGTCAGGTGGCTGGACGATGCGTTCCAGACCGTCAGGCTGGACTGGGCATTGATCGAGCTGGGCAGAATAAATGGGAACATCGACAGACCGACGGTCGAGATGATCCCGACTGCCGAGGCCGAGGAACCACCAAAGGCCAGCGCCGCCGACTTGCGCCACATACCCAACAGGCCGATCACCGCCCCTGCAAAACCGAGAACCGGCGCGATGGTCATCCACGGATAGTGGCCGTAATTGTCCATCCATGCACCCGGAGCCGCTTCAACAGCAGTCCGTAGCGGGTTGGAAGGGCCCGCCGTGTCCACCACGCCGGTAATACGGAAGCCCATATCACCAAAGGCCACCATGGCTCCGCCAATCGCGAACAGCACAAGGCTGGCCACTGCGGCAGCGGTACCGATAGTGCGGGCACGTTTCAGCACCACACCTTCTTCGCCCTTAACCGACAGCCATGCTGCACCATGCAGAACCAGCATGGACACCGACAACAGACCGCAGATCAGGGTGAAGGGTGTGAACAGACCCAGCAGGCTGCCTTCATAGAAGCTGCGCAGGTCGCTGGTCAGGCGGAAAGGTGCGCCCATCAGGACGTTGCCCACGGCAACGCCGAACACCAGTGCCGGAACGAAGCTGCCGATAAACAGGCCCCAGTCCCACATGGAGCGCCAGCGGGCCTCGGGGCGTTTGGAGCGGTACTTGAACGATACCGGCCGCAAGATCAGCGCGGACAGGACCAGGAACATCGCCAGATAAAAGCCCGAGAAGCTGACGGCATAGACCTGTGGCCATGCGGCAAAGATCGCCGCGCCGCCGACAATGAACCAGACCTGATTGCCTTCCCATGTCGCGCCGATGGTGTTGATGACCATGCGACGCTCTGCGTCCGTCTTGGCGACGAAGGGCAGCAAGGCACCGACACCCATGTCGAACCCGTCGGTCAGGGCAAAGCCGATCAACAGCACGCCCAGCAGTCCCCACCAGATCAGGCGGAGGGTGGTGTAGTCGAGAAGAAGTTCCATCTCTCTTTTCCTTCAACGACCGGAGGTCAGACGACCGCCGGTTCGCCTTCCGTGCTGGCTTCGGCTTCGCGGGCTTCCTGTTCGGCGAAAGGCCCCTTCTTGATCGTGCGCAGGATCAGGCCGACCTCGACAACGGCAAGCACACCGTACAACAGGGTGAAGCAGACAATCGTCGTCCACAGTTGCGCGACCGTCAGGCTGGATGCCCCCAGGAAGGTCGGCAGAACGCCTTCTACGGCCCATGGTTGGCGACCGACTTCGGCCAGAATCCAGCCCGCCTCGATGGCAATCCACGGCAGAGGAATGGCCGCAACAGCCAGCATCAGGAACCATTTGGTGTCGTGCTTGCGCAGGGTGCACAGCACAAAGGCGGTTCCGAACAGACCGATCATCAGAACCCCGATACCCGCCATGAAGCGGAAGGCCCAGAACATCACCGGCACGTTCGGCACTGTGAACCATGCCGCTTCCTTGATCTGCTCTGGCGTGGCCAGACGCGGATCCTCGACATAGCGTTTCAGCAGCAGGCCATAGCCCAGATCATTGCGCACAGTTTCAAACTGGCCACGCGCTGCCATGTCCTGCGGATCGGCCTTGATGCGTTCCAGCGCGTCATAGGCCACCACACCGCGTTCGATGCGGTCTTCGGCCACGGCAACCAGCGACAGGATGCCTTCCACAGGACGGTCCACGCTGCGCGTTGCGATCAGGCCCAGCACATAGGGGATTTTGATCTCGGCGTGAGTCTTGCGGTCTTCAAGGCTGGGGAAGCCGATCAGGGTCAGACCTGCCGGAGCTTCTTCGGTGTGCCACATGGCCTCCAGAGCCGCCAGTTTCATCTTCTGGTTATCCGTCAGGGCATAGCCCGACTCATCGCCCAGAACGACGACCGACAGCGACGACAACAGACCGAAGGCAGCAGCCACAGTCATCGACCGCTTCGCAAAGCCCTTATGATTGCCTTTAAGCAGATAAAAGGCCGAGATGCCCATGACGACCACGGCAGCACAGACATAGCCCGCCGACACGGTGTGAACGAACTTGGCCTGAGCGACAGGGTTGAAAATCACCGCCATGAAGTCGGTGACTTCCATACGCATGGTGTCAGGATTGAACGCCGCGCCCACAGGGTTTTGCATCCAGCCATTGGCGACCAGAATCCACAGGGCCGACAGGTTGGTCCCCAGAGCCACCATAAAGGTCACGAACAGGTGTGTATGGGGCTTCAGCTTGTCCCAGCCGAAGAACATCAGGCCGACAAAGGTCGCTTCCATGAAGAAGGCCATCAGGCCTTCAATGGCCAGCGGAGCCCCGAAGATGTCCCCCACATAGTGGGAATAATAGCTCCAGTTCATACCGAACTGGAATTCCATCGTCAGACCGGTGGCGACGCCCAGCACAAAGTTGATGCCGAAGATCGTGCCCCAGAAGCGGGTAATCGTCCGCCAGATCGGCCGACGGGTCATCACATAGATGCTCTCCATGATGACCAGCATGAAGGAGAGCCCCAATGTGAGGGGCACGAATAAAAAGTGGTACAGCGCTGTCAGTGCAAACTGAAGACGCGATAGGTCCACGACCGCTAGGTCGACCATGACAAAAGGCTCCTGACCGCCAGTGTAAAAACCGGCATTGTGTGTCGCTTAATCTCACAACAAACAGATGGCCTTGATCCTGATCAAAGCCTACGCACTGATCCGTCACTAAGTCGTCTTTGGCCCATTGGACGTTTGGTCCTCGGACATAACGCCTACCAAATCTGTCGTTTGCTTCTTTGGCAAGTCCGTCAGGCGCATTTAAGAACAGGCATCATGACGGCAACCGATGTAAATTCACCCGACCATGTCTCCAAAGAAGCCAGTCGCGCGGCAGCGAACTGGCTTTCGAGCGCGACGGCACCGTGGAAAAAGCGCGCGACGATTTCTGCGGCACTGGTGATTGCCGATGTCGTTCCGGCCATCGGCTTCGCCGCCGGTCTGGGTCTGGCGCTTGGCGCGATTGTGCCCGCTCTAGCCGATCCGGACGCCGCATCGGTGCTGAAAGCCGTCACACCGGGAGCCATACTGGCCGTATCCAGCCTGTTGTTACGCGGGGTTCTGGGTCAGGCCGCCACCGTCAGCGCGGCCCATCTCAGCCAGTCGATAAAATCTGCCCTGCGCGGGCGGCTGATGGCTGGTGTCTTCAGTGGCAAGCTGTCTGATTCCGAAGCCATGGCCGCCGCCGTCGAAGGTGTCGATTCGCTGGACGGGTTCATCACCCGCTTCCGCCCGATCAAAACGGCAGCCGTTGTCTCGCCGCTGGTTCTGATCGCCGCTGCGGCTGTGGTCAGCCCCTTCACAGCAGGGATACTGGTTTTCACCCTTTTGCCCTTCGTCATCGGCATGGCGCTGACGGGAATGGCTGCCGCGTCCGAGAGCCGTCGCCAGTTTGTCGCCATGGAGCGTCTGTCGGGCCTGTTCCTTGACCGTATCCGCGCCCTGCCCGCCATCCTCGCCTTCCAGTCGGAAGCCCAGCAAAGCCGCCAGATCGCCCGCGCCTCCGACGAACTGGCGCGCCGGACCTCCAAGGTCCTGAAGGTCGCCTTCCTGTCCTCGGCCATTCTCGAATTCTTCTCGGCACTGGCTGTGGCGCTGGTGGCCGTCTATTGCGGCTTTAACCTGCTGCGCCTTTTGCCGTTTCCGGCACCGGATGTGCTGACGCTGGGTCAGGCCTTCTTCCTGTTGGCCCTCGCCCCAGAGGTCTACCAGCCGATGCGCCGACTGGCCGCTGCCTATCACGACCGTCAGGCCGCCGATTCCTCCGTGCCGCACCTGCAAGCACTGGAACAGGCTATTGCGGCCCCCGTCACCCGCAGCATCAACCTGAATCATGCTCCGGCCCTGACATTCGACAAGGTCACCATTGCCTATGGCGATGCCGCACCGGTGGTGCGGGACTTCAACCTGACCGTACCGACGGGGCACACCATCGCCCTGATCGGGGCCAGCGGCTCGGGCAAGTCCAGCCTGATCCATCTATTGCTGGGTCTCTCGCCCCTGACCTCGGGGCAAATCCTGATCGACGGCCAGCCACTGCTTTCCGGCGAAGATCTATCCCCGTCCATCGCCTATGCAGGTCAGGCCCCGATGGTTGTTCCCGGTACGCTGGAGGACAATATCCGCATCGCCCTGCCTCAGGCCTCGACCCGCCAGATCATGGAAGCCGCCGCCAAGGCCGGTCTTCGCGGTGATCTAAGCCGCCCCATCGACGAGCGAGGCGGCGGATTGTCGGGTGGAGAGCGCTGCCGTCTGGGCCTCGCCCGCGCCTTTTTGAAACCGGCCCCCATCCTGCTGCTGGATGAACCGACGGCCCATCTGGATGCCGCATCCGAACTCGCCCTGCTCGCCGTCATCAAACAGGCTGCCGAGGGCCGTACAACCGTGATTGCCACCCACTCCGACGCCGTGGCCGCCCTGGCCGATACCGTGGTGGAACTGTCATGATGAAAACCGGTATCCGCCAACTCGTAGCCGCGCAGGAAAAAGCCCAGAGCGGCCGCCTTCTGGCCGCAAGCGTTTGCGCCATGATTGTTTCCGCTGCCGCCGTTGTGCTGCTGGGCGTTTCGGCATGGTTTTTAACGTCCTCGGCCATTGCCGGTCTTGCCGGATCGGTCGTAGCGATGACCTTCAACTACATGGTGCCCAGCGCCATGATCCGCTTTCTGGCCATCCTGCGCACAGGGGGCCGCTATGGCGAGCGCGTCATCGGCCATGATGCCGCGCTGCATGCTTTGGCCAAGCTGCGCCCGCAACTGTTCGACAGCATCACCCGCGCCGATCCGGCCATTAGTCTGGGCCTGTCATCGGGGGAAACCTCGACCCGACTGCTTCAGGATGTAGATGCCATCCAGAACCGCTTTGTGCGCCTGTCCGCCCCTTGGGGTGCCGGTGCCGCCCTGCTGGCCGGTATTGTGCTTTGCGCCTTTGCCAGTTCGGTGACCGCCATAGCGGTCGCGGCTATCGGCGGCGTCTATATTCTGGTGGCCATCACCGTCGCCAAAATCGCAACCGACAAGGCGGGCCGCGATACGCGTGTTGCCGCGGGTCGCTTTAAACACGAACTGACCACCCTGATGGCTGCCGCGCCCGAGCTTCGCGCCTATGGCATGACACAACAGGCCGGTGAACAGATTCTAGGTACCGCCAGCCTCTATGAAACCGCCCAGCGCCGTCTAGCGGTCGGCAGCAGTTGGCAAGGCCTTTGCCAGACCCTCGCCATGGCCGCTGCCGTGGTGGCCGTGTTTGTCACCACAGCCAACCAGTCCGCCCCGCTTATGGCACTGGCCCTGTTGGGCAGTATCGGAGTGCTGGACGCGGCAGGAACCCTGATCGGTACGCTCTCGCACAAAGGCTCGATCGATGCGGCCATGGAACGGCTGGAGCCCCTTGTTTCCCAGCCTGAAAGCAACATCAGCGAGCCCCTGCAATCACGCATCGAAATCGGTGACCAGTATGTTCTGCGCACACGCGAGCGACTGGGTCTTGGCGGCCCGTCCGGCGCGGGCAAGACCACCTTTGTCGAGCAGTTGATGCATCTGCGCCCTGTCGTTTCAGGTGCCATCCGCCTCGATGGAAACGACCTGACCCAGGTCAGCCCGCAACAGGCCCGTGCCCTGTTCTCCTATGCGCCACAGCAGGCACAGTTCATCACCGGCACGGTGGCGCAGAACCTGCGTCTGGCCGCCCCCACGGCCGCTGACGAAGACCTGTGGGCTGCGCTGGAAGACGCCTGTCTTGCCCCCCGTATTCTTCAATCACCTCAAGGGTTGAATATGCAACTGGGGGAAAATGCCCGCTATCTTTCGGGCGGCGAGCGGCGACGACTGGGACTGGCCCGCGCCTATTTGCGCCACGCGCCCTTCCTCGTCCTGGACGAACCCACCGAAGGATTGGATGCCGCCACCGAAGCCTGCATCATCGAGCGTCTGGACAACCGTCTCAAGCTGACCGGTCAGGGCCTGATCCTGATCAGCCACCGCCCTGCCCCGCTGCGGCTCTGCCACGATATAGGCATGGTCACGGGACGCGACAGCCTTGGGCGGGTCGATATTACTGTGCCCGCCAATGCCGAAAATCATTCATCGAGCCGCGTTGTTTGATCTATCGCAACGCTTGTAACCGGCAAGCTTCATAGGGTGCGGACAAAGGAGATTTTCCCATGTCCGCATCCGCAGCCCTGATCCTTTCCGCCATAAGCGGAGCCTTTATCGTCTTCATGCTGGTACTGGGTTTCGTATCCGTATGGAGCAATCTTCCGGCACGAAAATAGCGCCCGCACAGCGTATAGAAAAAGGCCCGTCAGATATCTGACGGGCCTTTCTTTATGCATAGGCTCGGACGGTTACCGCCCTAGTGTTTTTCGCCGTCTGCAGACGGTTTTTTCACGATCGTGCGGAACAGCAGCTTGTCGATGCGGCGGTCGTCCATATCGATAACCTCGACCTCGAAACGCCCCAGTTGCAAGATCTCGCCCTCGTCCGGCAAACGCGACAGGTGGTGAAGCACCAGACCGGCGACAGTGTGGAAACCGTCATTGTCACCGAACTCTTCGCCCAGTGTCTCGGCCAGTTCTTCCAGATCGGTCTGGCCGTCCACAGCCCAGCTGCCATCTTCACGCAGGCGGATACCGGTGTCGACCTCGTCGTGCCCTTCATTGAAGTCACCGGCGATCATTTCCAGCAGGTCGGTGGCGGTCACGACGCCATCGAAATTACCGTACTCGTCCACCACAAAGGCCATGTGAACACGCGAGTTCTTGAGGATCTCAAGCGCTTTCAGGATTGAAGTGGACTGCGGAATAAAGGCCGGTTCGTTGATCAGACCTTCGATGTCGATCACACCCTTGTCCAGCAAGGTATCCAGCACGTCCTTCTTGTGCACCACCCCCAGAGGACTATCGATATCGCTCTCGCGCGCTACGACAATGCGCGAATAAGGACATTCGCGGATGTCTTTGCGCAGCGTCGCTTCGTCGTCACCCAGCGAAATCCAGTAAACCTCGTGGCGCGGCGTCATGGCCACACGGATCGGACGGTCGCCCAGGGTCAGGATCTCTTCGATCATCTCCTGCTCTTCCGGTTCGATCAGACCCGCCGAAGTGCCCTCGGCGATCATGCTCTCGACTTCTTCCTGCGTCACGTCAGAACCGTCGCGGTCCTTGACGCCCATCAGTTTAAGAATGCCCGAGGTCGAGGCCGTCAGAAGTAGCACAAAAGGCTTCATCACAATGGCCATCGACGAAATCGGACCGGCCATCTTCGAAGCGACCGCTTCGGGGAAAATCAGCGCAATACGCTTGGGAACCAGTTCACCCACGATCAGCGAGATATAGGTGATGAATACAACCACCACGCCCGTGGAAATAATCTGCGAATAGGGTGCCAGTGCCGGAACGCCAGCCTCCAGCATCTTGTCCAGTTCGCCGGCAATGCTGGCCTGGCCATAGGCACCGGCCAGAATACCGATCAGCGTGATACCGACCTGTACAGCAGACAGAAATTGGGTGGGTTCTTCGGCCAGTTTTAGCGCTGCCCGCGCTCCGCGGTCACCGCGCTCAGCCCGTGCATGCAGTTTGGATTTCTTGGACGAAACGACCGCAAGCTCGGTCATGGCGAAAATGCCGTTCAGCACTACAAGCAGCAGCACAACGACGATAGCGATGGTCAACATCGAAAGGGGTAGAGCCCAAAACGCGGCGCAACATTCGGCGTCCGCCCCTTTATCTTAAGGCTCAAATACGGCCAACGCCAGTGCGCTCGCTTGGCGCACACGGGCATAACTTGCGATTAAATAACAAAACGGCCCTCCGGATTGCTCCGGAGGGCCGTCTTTTAGGCTTAACCCGTGTGGGTCAAATCAAAGTGTTGCTTAGGCAACGATCTTCGAAACGACGCCAGCACCGACGGTGCGGCCGCCTTCACGGATAGCGAAGCGCAGCTTCTCTTCCATGGCGATCGGGGTGATCAGCTCGACGTCCAGCTCGGCGTTGTCGCCCGGCATGATCATTTCCACGCCTTCCTTCAGGTTCACGATACCGGTTACGTCGGTCGTGCGGAAGTAGAACTGCGGACGGTAGTTGGTGAAGAACGGCGTGTGACGGCCACCCTCTTCCTTGGTGAGGATGTAGGCCTCAGCAACGAACTTGGTGTGCGGCGTGATGGAGCCCGGCTTGCACAGCACTTGGCCGCGCTCGACGTCTTCACGCTTCAGACCACGCAGCAGAACGCCGACGTTGTCACCAGCTTGACCTTGGTCCAGCAGCTTGCGGAACATTTCAACGCCCGTGCAGGTCGACTTCTGGACCGGACGGATGCCGACGATTTCGACTTCTTCACCGACCTTGACGATACCGCGCTCGATACGACCGGTCACAACCGTGCCACGACCCGAGATCGAGAACACGTCTTCAACCGGCATCAGGAAGGCCAGATCAACCGGACGTTCCGGCTGCGGGATGTAGGCGTCAACAGCGGCCATCAGTTCCAGAATTGCTTCTTCACCGATCTTGGCGTCGCGACCTTCAACAGCTGCCAGGGCCGAACCCTTAACAACCGGAATGTCGTCGCCCGGGAACTGGTAGGACGACAGAAGTTCGCGAACTTCCATTTCGACCAGCTCGAGCAGCTCTTCGTCGTCGACCATGTCGACCTTGTTCAGGAACACGACCAGAGCCGGAACGCCAACCTGGCGCGACAGCAGGATGTGTTCGCGGGTTTGCGGCATCGGGCCGTCAGCAGCCGAGCAGACCAGGATCGCGCCGTCCATCTGGGCAGCACCGGTGATCATGTTCTTCACGTAGTCGGCGTGACCCGGGCAGTCCACGTGTGCGTAGTGACGGTTAGCCGTCTCGTACTCAACGTGCGAGGTGTTGATCGTGATGCCGCGGGCTTTTTCTTCCGGTGCAGCGTCGATGTCGGCATAGGCCTTGGCGGTGGCGCCACCGGCCTTGGCCAGCGTGATGGTGATCGCAGCCGTCAGCGTGGTCTTGCCATGGTCAACGTGACCGATGGTGCCGATGTTGCAGTGCGGCTTAGTGCGTTCGAACTTTTCCTTGGCCATGGCCAAACTCCTGTGGCCCGGGTCCAAATGCGGAGGGGCGCTCTGCTCAGTTCATAAAACCTGGAGCGGGTAGCGGGAATCGAACCCGCGTATTCAGCTTGGAAGGCTGCTGCACTACCATTGTGCTATACCCGCGCGAAGAATGCGTTGCCCCAACCTTTAAAGATTGGCGTTTCCGCACCCGATTTCCTCTGAAGCTTCCGGTCCTTACTCGGCCATTGTTAGCGCGTGGTGGGGGAAGAAGGACTCGAACCTTCGAAGCTTTCGCAGGGGATTTACAGTCCCCCCCCTTTGCCACTCGGGACATTCCCCCAGCGCGCTTAACAATGTGCCGACCAGATTTGTCGAAAGCCGGTATTTCAACCGGATAACAACAAAAGCCTTCGCTGTCGGGCGACGCCTGTATTAGGAGAGCGCCTTCACCGAAAGCCCATGGCCTCGTCGGAGGCCGTCTTATAGTGTCCCCTTTTTCAGAACGCAACGACCGAAAACCGTGAAAAAACAATCTTTCCAAAGACGCGACGAAAAGGGTGCCTCGCGGGGTAATTCCTCGCACAATCAAGCACCTAAATTCCAGTCTGAGGGTAGAAAATCGCCCAAACAGGCGATCAACGCAGACAATTTTCTTTGGGGCCGTCACCCTGTTTTGGCCGCTTTGGCCAATCCGGCACGCCGTGGAACCGGTCGACTCATCGTCACAGCCGACCGCGCAGAGGAAATTGAGTCGCAGAATCTGTCCCACGGGCACAGAATCGAAGTCGTTGATTCCCTTGAATTGAATCGAATTCTCCCCACAGGCGCCGTCCATCAGGGCTTCGTCTTCAAATGTCAGCCCCTCGAAGGCGTTTCCCTCGAAGATCTCGGCGAACCCGCTGAAGGGATTCTGGTCATGCTGGACCAGTTGACCGACACCCAAAACGTCGGGGCCATCTTCCGTTCGGCCCTCGCCTTTGGCGCGCGCGGTATAATTGTACAGGATCGCCACGCCCCTGCCCTTGCCGGTCCTCTGGCCAAGGCTTCGGTCGGTGCGACCGAGCGCCTGCCCCATGCGCGCGTTACCAACCTGTCTCGCGCCCTTGAAAAGCTCAACGACATGGGATGGCGCGCCATTGCCATGGACGGTGCAGCCGAACTGACGCTGGAACAGGCTCTGGATGATCGCCCGACCGTTATCGTTATGGGCTCCGAAGGTGACGGCGTCCGTCGTCTGGTGACAGAACACTGCGAAGCCATCGCCAAAATCCCGATGCCCGGCGGTTTTGAATCGCTGAACGTGTCCAATGCCGCAGCGATTGCGCTTTACGAAGCGTCACGCGCACAAAAGCGTAAAGCCTAAATATCCGGCTTGCTGACAGGTCGATCCGGTTCACGCCAAGCGCGCCAGCCCGGATCGATCTTCGTCACTTCTATATATAGGGCCGGTATTTTCAGGCTCTATATATAGAAGTGAAGCCCGCAAGGTCGCCGTCGATGCCCCACACCGCCGTCACGCCCTACCTGCTAAACTGGAAACTGGAAGCCTCGGGTCCAACAGTTTCGACGCCCTCTGCCTACCTACAGCCGGTAGTAATGTCCGACGGCCGTCCGGCCATGTTGCGCCTGCAGACACAAGACCATGCCGCCAGCGGTGCCGACCTTCTGCAATCATGGGCCGGAGACGGAGCCGCACAGGTCTATGCCCGCCAAGGCCCTGCCCTGCTGATGGAGCGGGCGACCGGTACACAAAACCTGATCGACATGGCCCACGACGGCCAAGATGTATCGGCGACACAGATATTGTGCGCCACAGCCGCACGTCTGCATGGACAGAAGAATACCCCACCCCCTTCGCTCATTCCGTTGGAGCGGTGGTTTCAATCGCTGATAGCCCCAGCCCATTCAGGCCTGCTGGCTACCTGTGCCGGTATTGCGACAAAGCTGCTCGCCCATAGCGACCATAGTGTTCCTCTGCATGGGGACCTGCATCACGGTAATGTCCTCGATTTTGGCACGCGCGGTTGGCTGGCCATCGACCCCAAGGGCTTGCTTGGCCATCCGGCATTTGAATATGCGGTGATGTTCACCAATCCCGATCTGTCCGCACCGGAAAAACCTGTGGCCGCCGATGCATTCGAGCGGCGCTTTTCACAAATCGTGCGCGCTTCAAACCTGCCCGCAGAGGTGCTGCGTGACGGGATTATTGCCGGCGCAGGCCTGTCTGCCGCATGGTTCATCGAAGACGACAGTCCGCTGGCCGCGATTCCACTGGATATCGCCCAACGCGCTCTTGGCCTCGACCTGCCGCACTCGGCCTGATCCGCCTATTGATTTAACTGACATTCCTGCGGCAACTTGGCGCAGGGTGCCGCGAGGTCTAGGTTGTCGGCATGGACTTCCTCTCCTCACCCGAATTTATGAGTCAGTTGATCGCCCTCGGGCAGGTCATGCTGATGGACCTTGTGCTGGCTGGCGATAATGCGGTCGCAGTGGGTCTGGCCGCCGCCGCCCTTCCACAAGAACAGCGCCGTAAGGCCATTCTGGTCGGTTTGGGCTTTGCCGTTGTACTGCGTATCGGCTTTGCCCTGATCACTATTCAACTGCTGGCCATTATCGGCCTGCTGAT
>NZ_JAVXCU010000035.1:22019-26568 GCF_036659295.1 Brevundimonas sp.
CTTCCTGCTTTTGTGGGTGTGCTGGAAGATGTGGCGCGAACTGCGCGAGCAATCGACCCACGATCAGGCCGAAGCCCAGCATGAGCTGGAACTGGCCACCAGCATCGAACACGGCACCGGCCCTTCGCCGGAGGCCCTCGGCCTGAAGCGTAAAACCTTTGGTGCCGCCCTCACCCAGATCATCATCGCCGATGTCGCCATGTCTCTGGATAATGTGCTGGCCGTGGCGGGTGCGGCACACGAACATCCGTGGATCATGGTGTTCGGTCTTGTGCTGTCGATCGCCCTGATGGGTGTGGCCGCTACCTATATTGCCAAGGTCCTGCACCGCTTTAGCTGGATCGGCTATATCGGTCTGGTCGTCGTGCTTTATGTGGCCCTGCACATGATCTGGGACGGTGCCCGCCAGGTCGTTGTCCGTACCGGCAATACCGAGACGTTCAATATGCGTGTGCCGGACTTCATGGACATCAGCCCCGCCGAGGTGGCAAAACACAGCCGTCATGCCGCAAATGCCCCGCCGCCGGTAAATCTACCGGCACAGGCTGCGGCGACCGATCCTAAACTGGAGCCTGCCCCGTGACTGTTTCTGCCATTAATGTTCAAGAGGCCAAGGCACTGCTGGATGCCGGCGATGCCATCATGATCGACGTGCGCGAGCAGGACGAATGGGATGCCGCCCGTATCGACGGCACTGTCTTTGCGCCTCTCAGCCAGATGCCAAAGGCATGGGACGCTCTGGACCTGCCGCAAGGCAAGACCGTCATCGTCCAGTGCAAGTCGGGCGGGCGCAGCGGGCGCGTCTGCGAGTTCGTCGGCCCCACCGCCAAGGACGGCCAGCCCGTCGTCAATCTGGCCGGTGGCATCATGGCCTGGGCAGAAGCCGGTTACCCGATCATCCAAGGCTGACAACACCCAAACAAAAGCCCCCGTAGAATGATCTACGGGGCTTTTTTGTATCTGTGCTCAGCGACCGCGTAGCCATCCGGTAATGGATATCCGTTCGGCCCCGGCCGACAGCGCCACCTGTGTTACCGAATGGGGCGTCGGCACCTTAAGCAGGTTCAAGGTGTTGAAACACGGCGTAAACGCCTCGGCCACATTGCCGTCCTCACCATGGAAGGCCAGTAACCCGCCCCAGTCGATGCGCCAAACCGGTGTCAGGTTCAGGACATAGGCATAATAGCGGTTCTTGCCTTCGGCTTCGTCACTGTGTTCCGTCAGGAAATGGCCACGCCGAAAACGGGTTAACTGCGCATCGGCCATAGCAATGCGGGCCTCGCCGGTGATGTCGCGCATCAGTTCCAGAAAAGCCTCGCCGTTCAGAAAGTCATAAACCGACTTCCATACCGGCGGGGCAACCCCGTCCTCAACCGCGTCATAAACAGGATAGTTGTCGTACAGATACTGGAAGTCCGTCGTCGCCGCTTCCTGAATGGTCTGCGCCAATCCCGTTTTTTGCGGCGGGGTCAGCATGTCCAGCCATTGCTGCGACATATCCATGTGGCCCGTGGCACGGCGGCTGACCACATTATAGGATTCGCTGCTGGCCGCCTGATGAAGGTTTCGTGCCGATACTTCGCTTAAGAAACCGTCGATCTGTGCGCGGCCCATCAAGGCCAGACGCGAGCGGATGGCGGTCAGCTTTTGCGCATCGTGTTGACCGATCAGCAGTTCCATCCGTCCCTCCCCCGAGGTGGGAGACCGGCAAAGCGGCCTCCGTTCCTCAATATCAGCTTTCGGCACCGCCAAAGCGTTCGGACCATTCGGCGACCATGGTGTCGTCGATCTTGTTGAACAGAACGCCTTGCGCCTCGACCTTTTGGCCAAGCGGCAGGACATTCAGGAAGTCCTCGTCCGCCTTGGGCCATGACAGATCGGTCGAGCCAACCGATTCAGCGATCTTGGGTGCCGAAGCGGTCAGGATCGGCGCCGCCAGACGGGCAAACAGGGCCACAAGGTTCAGGCCCGTGCGAACGCCCACAGCCGCTTGGTCGCGGTCGGTCTTCAGTGCCGTCCAAGGGGCCGCGAACTGCAGGTATTCGTTACCCAGCACCCACGCACCACGCACAGCAGCCGCAGCCTTGCGGAATTCCATCGCCTCGAAATGCTCCGTGGCTTCGGCGATAGCGGCACGCAGGTCCGCTTCCAGCTTGGCCTCGACTTCGCCAGCCACGCCGCCTTCGGGCACGACGCCGTCGAACTTGGACTCAGTGAACTTGACGATGCGGTTGACGAAATTGCCCAGCACGTCGGCAAGGTCTTTGTTCACCGCGCTCTGGAACTGTTCCCACGTAAAGGCCGCATCCGAATGTTCCGGCCCATAGGCCGTCAGATACCAGCGCCAGTAATCGGCCGGCAGCAGCTCCAGCGCCTGATCCATGAAGACGCCGCGCTTCATCGAGGTCGAGAACTTGCCGCCATACCAGTTCAGCCAGTTAAAGGCCTTGAGCTGGTCCACGGTCTTCCACGGCTCGCCCGAACCGATAATGGTCGCGGGGAAGCTGACGGTGTGGAAGGCGACATTGTCCTTGCCCATGAACTGCACATAGCGGACATCATCCGCACCTTCGTCCAGACGCCACCAGTCTTTCCACGTCCGGCCATTGGCCTCGGCCCATTCCTGCGTGGCACCGATATATTCGATGGGCGCGTCGAACCACACATAGAAGACCTTGCCTTCCATGCCCGGACGCGAACCGCCATCGAGGCCAATCACCGGCACGCCCCAGTTCAGATCGCGGGTGATGCCACGGTCGATCAGACCCTCATCAAGGTGCTTTTTAGCAATCGACTTGGCCAGAGGCTGCCAGTCCTGTTTGCTCTCTACCCAACCGCGGATCTTGTCCTCGATCTTGGTCTGCAACAGATACAGGTGGCGCGTGTCGCGTACTTCCAGATTACGGCTGCCCGATACCGACGAATACGGATCAATCAGGTCGGTTGGGTCCAGCAGACGGCCACAGTTGTCGCACTGGTCGCCGCGTGCCTTCTCGTATTTGCAATGCGGGCAGGTGCCCTCGACATAGCGGTCCGGCAGGAAGCGGCCATCGTCGATCGAATAGATCATACGATCTACGCGCTCTTCGATCAGGCCGTTTTCTTCTAGAACCTTGGCAAAATGCTGGGTCAGTTCGCGGTTTTGCGGGCCGGACGAACGGCCGAACCAGTCAAAGCTCAGGCCAAAGGCATCGGCGGCCTTGCGCTGGACCTGATGCTGTTCATCGCAATAGGTCTGGACGTCCTGACCGGCCGCAGCAGCGGCCAGTTCAGCCGGTGTGCCATGCTCGTCGGTGGCGCAGATGTACAAGACATCATGGCCTTCGGCGCGCTTGAAACGCGCCCAGACATCGGCGGGCAACATCGACCCGGCCAGATTCCCAAGGTGCTTGATGCCATTGATGTAGGGCAGCGCCGAGGTGATAAGGATACGGGTCATAATGTTCCACTAGGTTAGAGTAATGCTGGGGATATAGAGGGGCTTTGCCCCTTCGTCACCCTGCCGCTTGATGCGAAGTGAGGGTCGCACGCTTGGCCACGCGGTAAAACCGCAAGCCCAGCAGCAGCCCCGAGATCAGGCTGGCCACAATCACGGCCCAGACCAGACCGTTCACGCCCAGCGTCGGTGCCAACAGGAAGCCCAGCGGGATCATCACCACGCCATAGGAAATGAAGTGCATGACCGTGGGCATGAACACATCGCCCGCCGCACGAATAGCCTGTGCCGCAACCACCTGAATGGCATCGGCGACAAAGAACAGGGTCGCCAGCGCCAGAGCCGGTGCCGCAATCGCCAGCACCGCCGCATCATTGCTATAGGCCCCCGTAATCAGTCCGGCTGTCGGCCAGATTACCAGCCCCACAATGGTGGCCAGAACAGCCACAACGCCCATGCCGATCCAGCCGGCACGCTTGACGCCTTCATGGTCGCCCGCCCCGTAGGCCTTACCCACCAGAACCGCCGTGGCCGAGGACAGGCCCATCGGCAACATGAAAACAATGGCCGAGGTATTGATAACAATGGCCCAGCCTGCGGTCTGGTTTGCACCCAGCAGGCCCGCCGCAACGGTCATGGCCGAGAAGGCACCGACCTCGATAAAGTTGGATGCACCGGCACCCAGACCCACAGTGATCTGTTCACGCTCGGTCGCCCGGTCGCGGGCAGGCTTTTTGAACAGGCCCCAAGCCTTAACCTCGGGCATGCGCAGAATATAGATGACAAGGAACACGGCCAGCGCGCCACGCGCACCAAAGGTCGCCCATGCCGATGCCGCCGCCCCGTGGATGCCTAGGCCCAACAGGTCCGGCACCAGCAACAGGTTCAGACCGATATTGATGATGTTGGCGATCCACATCGCCCACATGCCCGGCTTGGGCTTGCCTAGTCCTTCTAGGAAGAATTGCGCCGCCACAGAAATCAGATAGGCAGGCATGGACAGGGCGAAAATGGTCAGAGGCAGCGCGGCCCCCTCGCCCAGTCCGTCCTCGAAACCCAGACGCGGCAGCAGGAACGGCCCGACCAGCGACAGCAGGATCATCGCCGCAATAC
>NZ_JAVXCU010000036.1:0-2520 GCF_036659295.1 Brevundimonas sp.
GACTGGCGCGACGAGGCCATCGCTCTGAAAAACATCAATGGCCGCTACGAGATAATGCTCGGCGTCCATACCGATCCGCCGATCCCGATGGTCACAGGCCGTGCCGTGACCGATGCGCGTGGTCCGTTTGCGCGGGCGCGTTTGATCAACCTGGGGGCTGATGACGGCGTTCACGCCGGTAATCCGGTGCTTAGCGAACATGGCGTTGTCGGTCGCATCAGCGGTGCCAGTGGCGGTGTCAGCCGCATGGTTCTGCTGACGGACGTATCCTCGCGTATTCCGGTGATGGTCGAGCGTACCAATGCCCGCGCCATCCTGACGGGGGATGCCAGCCGCAATCCGCGTCTGGACTATGTGCGGGGTATGAACATGGTTCAGGCAGGCGATCGTGTCATTACCTCGGGTGATGGCGGTGGTTTCCCGCGCGGTCTGCCGATCGGCACCGTGGCCAAGAGCGTCGACGGCTCATGGCGGGTCAAGCTGTTCAGCGAACGTGCGGCCATCGACTATGTTCGGGTGCTGTTGTTCCAGGACTTCAACCAGTTGATCGACCCGTCGACATTGACGGCACCGACCCTGTCTTCGTTGAACACCGCACCGGCCCCTACGCCGCAACAGGCTGCTGCGATTGTGGACGCTACAACGCGCCGCGCCGCTGTGAGCGAGGCGGCTGCCGAGCGTGCCCGTCAAGCTGAAGCGCAGGCCATCGCCCGCGAACAGGCCGAGGTGCGAGCACGAGAACAGGCGGCTGAAACGGCCAGACAACAGGCTGCGACTGCCGCAGCACAAAACCCGGCTCCTGTGAATCAAACCCCTGTAAACGGGAATACAGGGGGATGAGGCGGCCCATTTCGGTTCGAGTTGTCGGTCCCCTGCAGTGGATCGTCTATCCGGCCCTGTTGACGGTTCTGGCAACCATAGTCCTGGCCACACCGCTAAGACTGTTCGGCATTTCCTTGCCGGAACCTGTGTTTGCTCTGGTGCTGGTCTATGCGTGGCCGATGATCCGGCCCGCTGCAATCGGCCCTGTGGCGCTGATTGTTCTGGGCCTGTTTCTGGATATTTTCTGGGGTGGGCCGATCGGTCTGTGGCCTCTGTCCTTCCTGATTGCCTATGGCGGCATGCTGGTCAGCCGGACCTTTATGTCCGGCCATGCAACGGTCATTAATTTCGTCCTTTATGTGTGCTGTGTCGTCACGGTGTTTTTCGTGGCCTATGTGGTGACGGCTTTGCGTATCAATAATGCGCCCAGTGTGTTGGCGCTTGCAGGACAGATGATCCCGACCCTGTTGTTGTTCCCGCTTGCGGACTGGTTCGTTCAGAAATTCGACGACAATGATGTGAGGTTCCTGTGAGCAGCGAACCGCAACTGTTCTTTACCGACGTCAACGAACGGCAGGCGCTGTTCCTGCGCCGTACCGTTATTTTCGGTGGCGCAACACTGGCGGGCGTGGGTCTACTGGTGGGACGTCTGGCCCAGTTGCAGCTGTTCCAGGCCCAGCAATATGCGACCCTTTCGACCCGCAACCAGTTCAACTTCCGACTGGTGCCACCGCCGCGCGGCCTGATTAAAGACCGTCACGGCGTAACGATTGCAGGCAACAGGCCCAGCTTCCGCGTGTTGGTCGTGCGCGACGAAACCAAGGATCTGGACCAGACGCTGGACCTGCTGGGCCGTCTGCTGCCCGATACGCTGGAGCGTCGCCGGACTATTATCCGCGAAGTGAACGCCGCCCCGCGCTTCTCGCCGGTTCCGATCAAGAGCGACCTGACGTGGGAAGAGTTTTCCAAAGTCAATCTGCACGCGGCGGACCTTCCTGGCGTCATGGCCGATATGAACGAGGCCCGCTATTATCCGCATGGCGGGGCCTATGCCCACGTCGTCGGCTATGTGGCCAAGGTGTCGGACAACGACGTCAAAGGCATGCGCGAACGGGGCGAGGAAATACCGTCCATCCTTTATAACCCCGGCTATCGGATTGGCCGCGTGGGGCTTGAAAAGGCACTGGACGAACCCTTGCGCGGCGAAGCGGGTGGTAATCGCGTCGAAGTCGATGTGCGCGGCCGTGTGGTTGCCGAAGATATGGCTGGCTCCAAACCCGCCGTGCAGGGCTCCGAGGTCGTTCTGACGCTGGACAATGACGTCCAGCAGCGTGCGCTCGAGGTCTTTGGCGAAGAAGCCGGCAGTATCGTTGTCATGGATGTTCGCAATGGCGACATTCTGGCCATGGTGTCTTCGCCGTCGTTCGATCCGAACCTGTTTGTGTCCGGTGTACCGTCGCGGATTTACCGCGCACTGGCGGACTATGAACGCCGCCCTCTGACCGACAAGGCTTTGGCGGGGACATTTGCGCCCGGTTCGACGTTCAAGCCCGTTGTTGGTCTTGCGGCCATGAAACGGGGTCTGGACCCCACGCGCCGCATTGTTTGCAATGGCAGCTTCTATCTGGGGCGCCGGTTCGCCTGTCTGGGACGTCACGGCGCGCTGGATTTGCGCGGGGCTATCAAGGCCTCGTGCAA
>NZ_JAVXCU010000036.1:2530-25788 GCF_036659295.1 Brevundimonas sp.
CGTCTACTTCATGACGCTTGCGACCGAGATGGGACCGGATGCGATTGCCGAGACGGCACGTGATATGGGCTTTGGCCAGACTTTCGATATCGGTATCGGCGGCCAGAAGGCCGGTCTGGTGCCGGATCGGGAGTGGAAACGCCGGACCTATAGCGGTGAGCAGAAGACATGGTATCCGGGCGAGAGCCCCAGCTACGGGATTGGTCAGGGGGCATTGACGGTCAATGCCCTGCAACTGGCGGTCTATACCTCGCGGGTTGCCAATGGCCGCAAGGCGGTCATGCCGCGCCTTATCAAGTCTATCGGTGGCGTAGAGCAGGGCAGTAACGCCTTTGCCGACCTGCCTTATGATCCCCAGATGCTGCAGGTCTTGCGCGACGGGATGGAAGCGGTGACGTCTGCGGGCGGTACGGGTTTCCGTAACAGTCAGCTGGGTCTTGGAACCGTGCAGATGGCGGGCAAGACTGGTACGGCGCAGGCGCGAAACTATGGGGCCGGATCGCGTAAAGGCGCGGGCCGCCCGTGGTCGCAGAAAGACCACAACCTGTTTGTGGCCTATGCGCCGACAGATAATCCTCGCTATGCCGTTTCGGTTATCGTGCAGCACGGTGGCCTTGGCGGCGGTACCGCAGGCGCACCGCGTGCGCGCGAAGTGATGAAGGTGGCCTTGCTGAAGGATCCCGAAATGCGCGCCCGCATCGAACAATCGGGTTTCGAGGCTCAGGAAGACGCCGGTGTCCGCGAGGCAGAGGCACGCGGCGAACCGCTTGACGGCGCTGCCACAGATACTGCCGCGCCAGCACCGCTTGTGGAGCCTGCACGATGACCTCATCTGCACTGACGCGCCCCGGTGAACGCGAACGGCTTTCGGTCAAGCTGGCCCAGCTGGACTGGCGCGTGATCGGTCTGCTGACGTTTCTGGCCGGTGTCGGCACACTGATGCTGTATTCCCTCGGCAAGTTGTCGTGGGAGCCGTGGGCGGCCAAGCATCTGATCCGCTATGGCTTCTTGCTGGTCGCGCTCATCGTTATGGCCATGGTCCACCCCAAATGGTGGTTCCGTTCGGCCTATCCGCTGTATGGCGTTTTGCTGATCATGGTGGCGCTCGTTGACTTTACGCCGCTGGGTTACACGGCGGGCGGGGCAAAGAACTGGTTGAATCTGGGTGTTATCCGTATCCAGCCAGCCGAGTTCATGAAGATCGGTCTCGTTCTGGCATTGGCGCGCTGGTACCATGGCCATTCGGCACAAGAGGCCCGCTGGTCATGGAAGCTGCTGATACCGGCGGGTATGATCGGGGTGCCGTTCCTGCTGGTTGCGGCCCAGCCTGACCTTGGTTCGGCGATGATTATCGGCCTGACCGGCGCAGTCATCATGGTTGTGGCGGGGCTGAGCTGGCGGGTGATCGGTGCCTGTGTCGCCGCGGCCGTAGCCTTTGTTCCGCCGTTTGTTCTGTTCGTCATGCACGACTACCAGCGCAATCGCGTCTTGAACTTCCTGAACCCTGAAATGGACCCTTCTGGAACGGGTTATAATATCATCCAGTCCAAGATTGCTGTGGGTTCGGGCGGTTTGCTGGGCAAGGGGTTCGGCCTTGGCAGTCAGAGCCAGCTGGAGTTCCTGCCTGAGCGCCATACGGACTTTATTTTTTCGACGGTGGGCGAAGAGTTCGGCTTTGTCGGATCGTTCACGGTACTGGTCTGCTACGCCATCCTGATCCTGATTGCCCTGAGGATTGCGGCCCTGTCGCACAGCCATTTCGGGCGTATCGCGGCGGCAGGTATGACCGCCTTCTTTGCGCTGTTCGTGCTGATCAACGGGGCGATGGTGATGGGCTTGGCACCGGTTGTCGGCGTGCCGATGCCGCTGTTGTCCTATGGCGGATCGTCGATGATGACGGTGATGATCGGCTTTGGCCTGATTATGTCGGTCCACGTTCACCGTTATGCGGAACTGTCCAAAGGCAATGGCCTGATCTGATAGACGGGGCTAGGGTAGGGGCATGAGTGAAACGCCCTTACCCAAGGCCGATCCGGCCATGTTTGCCGATTGCGGCGATGTACCTTGCCCGCAACCCGTGACCGCTGATCCCGCCAATGCACAGGCCGTTCAGGATATGAACGTGCGTATGCGCGACAATCCTGCGGAATGGGCCTTTGTGCGCCTGTCCAAGATGATTCAGGAGTTCGAGAGCAATCTCGACAAGGACGAGGAGGTCGGCTTCCTCGTTGTGGGCCTACCCGGTGACGGCACCATGCAGATCCTTGATGTCGGCTTTTGGGGCCCCGACCTGATTATGTTCTTTGGCCGCAATGCCGATGGCAAGCCGGTGCGTCTGATCCAGCATTATAGCCAGATCAATGTCGTCCTTAGCGCGATGAAAAAGCCCGAGGACCAGCACGAACCGAACCGTATCGGTTTCCGGCTGGACGAGATGGTCAAAAATACCAACCCTGCCGAATAGAAAAAAAGCCCTGCGCGAATACGCAGGGCTTTTTTGCTTTCTATTGGAGCGCGGCCCAGTCGGTCGCGCGGACCAGACTGTCGATGATGCCCGGTTCGCTGGAGGCATGACCGGCATCGGCAATGATCTCCAGCTTGGCCTCGGGGAAGGCGCGGTGCAGGGCCCATGCCCCCGATGCCGGTGTCACGACATCGAAGCGGCCTTGGGCGATCCATGTCGGGATATGGCGGATCTTGTCGATCTGGGTCAGCAACCAGCCGTCGCTTTCGAAAAAGCCCTTATTGGTGAAGTACCAGTTTTCAATGCGGGCAAAGGCGACGGCGAATTCTGGATCGGCGAACTTGTCGGGTGTTGCGGTCGGGCCTGCGGCACTGACGGTGTTGCCCTCCCATGTGGACCAGGCCACGGCGCAGCGGTTACGCTCTTCGATATTGTCACCCGTCAGACGCTTGTAATAAGCCGCCATCAGGTTACCGCGTTCAGCCTCGGGGATCGGGGCAAGGAAGCCTTCCCACAGGTCTGGCCAGATCATCGATGCCCCTTCCTGATAGAACCAGTGCAGTTCCTTTTCCGACATCAGGAAGATACCGCGCAGCACCAGTGCCTGTGCGCGGTCCGGGTGCATCACGGCATAGGCCAGCGACAGGGTCGACCCCCAAGAGCCGCCAAACACCACCCACTTGTCGATGCCCAGCATCTCGCGGATGGCCTCGATATCGGCGATCAAATCCCAGGTCGTATTGTCTTCGAGGCTGGCATTGGGGCGCGACAGGCCACAGCCGCGCTGATCGAACATGACGATGCGATAGACCGACGGATCGAAATAGCGGCGCATGCCCGGATTGACCGCACCGCCGGGGCCGCCATGCAGGACGATAACCGGCACACCGTCGGGATTGCCGCTCTCTTCCCAGTAAATCTCGTGAACGCTGTCTGTCTTCATCCAGCCGTGGTTGTAAGCCTCGAACTCGGGGTAAAGGTCACGGCGCGGGGTGGTGATCGCAGGAAAGGCCATAGGGTTGAGCTTTCGGTCTTGGGGTAAAATGTATCAGGCAACAGACGAGGGGCGCACGGCCCGCCACGCCAGAACCAACCAGCCGGCAATCATCAGGGTTCCGCCAACGGGTGTGACGGCTCCCATATAACGCATACCGGCTACGGCAATCAGCAACAGGGTGGTGCAGAAGATCAGCCCGCCGGTCGCGGCCAGCCATCCGGCCACGCGACCTGCAAGCCCCGCGGCTGGCCAGATCGCCAGAACGGCGGCCATCAGGGCATGGACCATTTGATATTGTCCGCCCGTGGTCAGAAGCACCTTGGCTTCGGGCGGAACGCCGTGTGCGCCAAAGGCACCGACGGCGACGGACATTGCCCCGTTCAGGGCGGCAAACAAAAGCAGGTTGCGGCTGAAGGTCATGGCTATTGTCTAGACTACATATTGCGCCGAGTCTGCTATCGGCATGTGCATGAGTTCGGCCCCGCGCACAGCGCTGCAATACATCCTTTTGTTCGGCACCAGCGGTGTGACACTGCCCTTTGCGGGGTTGTGGTTCAGGTCACAGGGCATGAGCGGAGCCGAGATCGGCACCTTGCTGGCCTTGCCGATGCTGGGGCGGATCGTGTCCGGCCCTTTGCTGGCTGTGTGGGCGGACGGTTTCCGGTTACGGCGCACCGCCATTGCGATCTTGGGTCTGGCCATGGCCGTCGGCTACGGCGCAGCGGGACTGGTCGATAATTATTATCTGCGGGCGATGTGCTGGTTTATCGGCGCGACGGCAGCGGCGGCCCTGATCCCGCTCAGCGATGTGCTGACACTGCGCCTGTCACGCCGCGAGAACTATCCGTTCAGCCTGCCGCGTGGATGCGGGTCACTGGCCTTTGTGGTGGCCAATATCGCTATGGGCGCGTTGTTGACGATGATGCCCGCCGATGTGATTATTGTCTGGGTCGTCAGTGCCAGTTCGTTGATTGCTTTGAGTGCGTGGCTGTGCCTGCCCGCAGAACCCGTGCAACTGGACGGCATGCCGGTTTCCAAACTGGCACGGTTTCAGGGGCTGGGACGGCTGGCGAAGAACCGCACCTTTGTCTGCGCTATTTTGGGGATTGGTGCCGTACAGGCCGCGCACGGTTTCTATTACGGATTTTCGGCCATTGCCTGGAAGGCGCAGGGTATTTCCGAAAGTATGACCGGCCTGTTGTGGGCCTTTGCCGTCGCGGTCGAGATCGGCTTCATGTGGATCATCGAGCCATGGCGCAAACGCAAGGGTTTCGGCGCGTTTCCGCTGCTGATGGTGGGGGTGACTGCGGCGGTGATCCGCTGGCTGCTGATGGCGCTGGAGCCGTCATTCTGGTGGCTGTGGCCACTGCAAGCGATGCATGCCCTGACATTCGCGGCGACCTATCTGGCCGGTGTGGAAATCGTCGAGGCTCTGTCACCGCCTCAGGATCATACGGCGGCGCAAACCCTGTCATCCGTTGTGGCCGCAGGTTTCCTGATCGGTCTGGCGACAGCGGCGTCGGGACAGCTTTATGACGCCTATGGCGCACACGGCTATCTGGCTATGGCCGCTCTGGCCGCGGTGGGCGGGATGTTCGCCCTGTCGGTGCGGCGTCCGGTTATCAGCGCCCTGCGTTAAAGCGCGGCGCGTGTGAAAGGTGCTGTGTCATCACAAGGACAGCACTCTTGATAGCGTGGGCGATAGCGGTTTCAGGCATGGATTTGGGGAAACGGATCAGGGCAACTGCCGGTGTCTCCAAACGTTCGTCCAACCGCGTGAGGATTTCGTAGAGCAGGCGGCTGCCTTCATCGGCTTCGTTCTCGGACGAGGCGACGATCGAAACGCGGGCCTTGGTGGCGGCTTCGAGAATCTGGCCGGCGGGGGCCGTCGCACGCACAACGCCGGGACCGTCAAGGGACAGGCGCTGGCCATTCGTATGGGGGATTTCGGCGCGCAACTGTAGGCGCGCGGGGCCTTCATGCTGAGTACGCCCGATCAGCAAAAGGGCGCGGGCGTCCTGATGATCAAGCTGATTGGCGAGATGTTCGGCCAGAGCCGTGATGTCCGCAGCAGGCTCGACCAGTTCGGTTCGTACGCCTTCGGGTTGCCACGGCACACCGGACAGGTCTTCGACCATATCCCAGACAGGATCGGTTGCGGACCAGTTGCAGACCAGCAAAAGGGGGCGGCGATCCTGATCTTGCGATCGTTCGTCAGAGATATGCGTCGATATAGCCATTCTAGAAGCTACTCCTGCCCGAGGCCGCCGGAAGGTTGTTTGCAGAGGGGGTAGTGGTCAAGCCCTGAATAGGTTGCGAAATCTCAGAGACTTTCGTTGAGTGCAGCATCATAAATCATAAAGGCGCGACCTTCGTCACTGGCCAACCGGTTATTGACGCTGTTCTGGTCGTCGCCAAGTTCGGCCAGCAGGCGCGCATAGGCCTCAATGAAGCGGTTGATGTCGCTATGCAGTTCCTGATCTGCGCTCACGCGGCGGTTGACGCTGCGAACGGCGGCCGGTGCGACACGACGAACAATCTGGCGGGCGCGGACCACATCGTCACGCGACAGGGCATAGGCCACATCGTCAATACGCGCGCGCGGCAAAAGCGCATTGGGATCGACGCCCATACGGCGGATCGAGGATACAGCCAGTTCGCTCAGGACATGCAGGGGAACGGTCGGTTCCTGCGGTTGTTGCTGGACAGGTTGCCAGTTAAGCGACGGTTCGGCGGCAATCTCGGCTTGGGGCGCGGCAGGGCTATGCAGCGAAGCCGGACGCAGCGGAATCCGCATCGGGTCATCATTGATGATTGAACCGGCAGGCTCGGGTGTCAGAGGCGAAGTTTCGACCTTGGGCGTGCCGATCAGGCGGACCGCCTCGCTGACCATCTCGTAGTTCTTACGGACCCGATCCTGGAAGCCCATATCCAGCGCCTCGGCTTCGGCCGCAGCACGACGCGAGGCATCGTTCAGGCTGGCAAGGCTTTGTTCGGCGCTGGTGCGGACGGCGGCCATACGCTGGGCCGTTTCTTCGGGCAGGCGGGCAGCACGGTCATCCAGATCACGCACCGAGGTTTCGATCTGTGCCAGTGCATCGGTCATGCGGCGGGTCAGGGATTCCAGACGATGCATGGCTTCCATGCCGGTCTGGTCGACCATCTTGACGGTTTCATCGACGATACGGCGGGCACCGGCAATACGGGACTCGGCGGCGTCATCGGCCTGACGGGCCGCATCGAACAGGCTTTCACCCAAGCGATCTGCGCGGATCTGGGCCTGTTGCAGGGCCTGTTCGGCCAGTTGACGCTGTTCGAGCGAGGCACGGTTGAGGGTTTCAACCGCGACACGGGTCTCGTTCATCAGACGCTCGCGGCTTTCGGCGGCCAGCATTTCGAACTTGTCGAGCGACAGCTTGGTCGCGGCGTCGAAACCGTCGGCCTCGCGCTGGGACATGCCGATCAGGGTGCGGAACTGGTCCAGCACAGCCTCGGTCTGGGACTTGATGGCCTCGGCAATCTGGTCGCCGGTCAGGTTCAGATCATTGGCCGCAGTGCGGGTCTGGCTGAGTTGATCGATGAACTGGATGCGCTGGTTCTCGATCTGGGCGGCAAAGCCCTCCTGATCGTTACGCAGGCTGTAGGCCGCATTCACAAGGGCCGCACGTTGCTGGCTGAGGCCATCTTCGACGGCCTTGATCTGTTCGGTCACGCCGCTGCCGGCAGTTTCCAGACGCTGGGTCTGGCGCGACAGATCGTCGGCGGCGAGGCGGGCGGCATCCTGGGCCTCGTTGGCGGCGGCGGCCAGATCTGCAGCGCGGGCGGCGAGGGCAGCTTCGGCCTCGCGCAGTTGGGCTTGGGCCAGATCGGAAGCGTCGGCCACCATCTGGGCCTGACGCTGTACGGCCTCGGCAACCGACAGCGCCTTGCTGTCGAGGCTGTCACCAAGCGTCGCCAATTGCTGGCGCTCGTCGCCGATGGTGCGTGTGATGTTCTGGGTCGCGATCTGTGCCGTGCGGGCCGCGTCGGTCAGGCGTGTGGCCTCGGTCAGCAGGCTTTCACGCAGCTTGGTCAGTTCCTGACGGGCGCGTTCGGCTACATTGGCGGCTTCGTCGATGTCGGTACGCAGGGCCGAAACGATGTTCGAGGTCTGCTCTGCGCCATAGACGGTCGGGGCGACCATGGCATCGGCCAGTTCGCGCGCACGACGGTTTTCGTGGGCCAGAAGCCCTCCGAGACGCAGGGCATGGGCCAGCATGAAGAACAGGCCCACGGGCGCAATGGCGATCAGCGAATAGACCGCCAGACGGATCGGCTCCAGATCAACCATCCCCGAACCGAACTCGTAGGCAAACCATGAGGCAATACCGCCCACCCACATGCCGGAAGCCAGAATGGCCAGTAAATATATGGATTTACCGGAAGATTTAGACTTCGATTTGGAGGATTTTGAAACCTTTGTTGCCGATACGGACGGGCTGGTGGCCTGTGGTTTGGTCAGTGCGCCGTCGCTGGTTTCGTCTAGCGGAGACAGGAACTGGTTCTGGCGCCCAGCCTCGGCGCTGCGTTGTTCGGCCAGCTTTTGTTGCTCGGCCAGACGGCGGCGCTGACGTTCCGACATCGGGTGCGCATAGGGATCGATCTCGGTACCGTCTGTATCGGTAGGGGCCGTATCAGAGGCATCACCGGCAGGCGCATCACCAAAGAAAGCATTGCCCTTTTCGACAGCCGTGACTGGCGCAACCTCGGGAGCAGCGGTTTCTGACGAGGTTTCAGGCCGATGTGGTGAGGTCATGGGCGTTCGATTTCGGTGTTTTAGCGCCAGTCGGCACGGTCCAAGCGGTGACCCTAACCGCTGGACACACGGTCGCAAAGCCGTAACCGCCTGAAAGCGGCGTAGAAAAAGTGTAAAAGCCGGAAAATAGGCAGGTTAAATTGAAAAGACCGCGAAAACGCGGCCTGTCACATCAGCAATCGGGGGAAGCAGGGGGCGGAGTTTCTTTATCCACCATTTCTGCGCAGCTTGGTAAGCGTTTGATTTCCAAGGGCTGAGAGCTACGATTCATGTCGATGCCCAGCTGTGACATAGCCATAGCTGCCAAAAAGGCCACAATGCCTGCAAGGAAATCGATCAGCAGCTTCATGGCTGAACTGTGCCAAAATACCGACGATAAATCAATCGGGGATTGCGACCGAATATCAAGAATATGGCATATGGAACCTTGTCATCGGCTTGTCGCTGTTTGACAGTCAAACTGGGTTTCGCGTTCAGGACGAAGATCGGGATGGGCCATGCTGCGGCAAAGCGTTTATGACCACTCTTTGCTGGACGAGGGTCCTGCCGTCTGGCGCAAGGCCAAGGCCGACCGTCTGACACCCCTGATGGAAAACAACACCTATTTCGAGGCGTTGGACGAGGCGATCGAGAAGGCCGAAAAATCCATTATCATTCTGGGCTGGCAGTTTGATCCCAGAACCCGTCTGGACCCGCAGGCTCCGCCGGACCAGAGACGCTACGAAATCGGAGACCGTCTCAAGGCTATGGTGCGTAACCGGCCTGAACTGTCGGTACGGTTACTGATCTGGCGCTCTCCGCTGGTGATCGCGGCCTCGCAGGGATTTTATCCGCACAAGGCGCTCAAGCTGTTCAACAAGCGGATTGTCGAGCTGCGTCTGGACGGTGTGGGCATATTGGGGGCGTGCCACCACCAGAAGGTGGTCATTATTGACGACAAGATCGCGTTTTGCGGCGGAGGCGACATCTCGGTCGACCGCTGGGACGAAGAGGGCCACTACAGTGGTGATCCGCGCCGCTGTATGCCATCGGGCCTTATCCCGTCACCGCGCCACGAATGGATGTGTGTTCTGGATGGAGAGGCCGCACGCGATCTGGCGCAACTGGCCCGAGACCGCTGGAAGCAGGGCTGTGGCGAGGACTTGCCGTGGGTCGAGACCGATCATGATCCGTGGCCGCAGAATGTGGAAGTGGCGTTCCGCAATGTGCCCGTCGGTATTTCGCGCACTGAACCACAACTGAAAGACCGTCCAGAGGTTCGTGAAAACGAAGCGCTGCATCTCGAGGCGATCCGTAGAGCCAAATCACTGATCTATATGGAGAACCAGTACTTTACTTCGCCCTTGCTGGCCTCGGCGATTGCGGATCGCCTGGTCGAGCCGGACGGGCCTGAAGTGGTGCTGGTTTCCACAGGGCGCAGCCCGTCATGGTTTGATGGTTTGACGATGGACACGGCGCGAGCCGAGGTTTTGTGGCGGCTGGAAAAGGCCGATCTGTATGATCGTTTCTTTGCCTTTTATCCGGTGACGACGCTGGGTGACCGCATCATCGTGCATGCGAAGATGACCATCATCGACGACAAGCTGATGCGGATTGGATCGACCAATCTGAACAACCGTTCGATGGGTCTGGATACCGAATGCGATCTGTCGTTCGAGGCCACGACCGAAGAAGAGATGGCCCGCATCCGTTATTATCGCCAGCACTCTTTAGGCCATTTCATCGGTGTGAACGCCAAGCAGTTTGCCGAGGCTGAAAGCTTGATGGGTTCGATCGGCCGGTCTGTAGAGACCTTCGGGGCGTCGCGTATGAAGCTGATGGGGCAGCGTCAGCCGACGGGGGTGGAACGCATGTTCTCTGAGTGGCAGTTGGGCGATCCGACATCTTCGCGCGATGCGTGGCGACCCTGGATGCGCCGTCATCTGTCCCGCAGTACGCGGCCGGTCTCCGAAGGCGGCAAGGCGGCGGGCTAGGCCGCGATGTTGAAATCGATCAGCAAGGGCAGGTGATCGGACGCCACACGCGCCAGAGGTGTCGACGGGGCGTAGATCCGCTCGATGCGGATATGCGGGCTGACAAAGAAATGGTCGATCCGGATGGCTGGGAAGCTGGACGGAAAAGTTTTGACCGACGGCTTTAGCCCAAGCACCTTTTGCGCATCCTTCAGATGCTGGGTCAGGATGCCATAGGGGCGGGTGATAGAGGTGGCGTTGAAGTCACCCGTCAGGATAGTCGGGCCTTTGCAATGGCCCACCCAGTCCTTGCCGGCCAGAGCGCGCGCCTGTCGGCGCTGTTCATTCGGAACAAGCCCGAAATGGGTGTTCAGCACGTTTAACTTTGTGTCGCCGACATCGATTTCGGACCAGATTGCACCGCGTGGTTCCAGCCCGCGAATGCCTTTGACCGTGGGCAGGCTGTCGGCCTTTACCAGACGCTCGGGCAGGTGGGTGAGGATGGCATCGCCATATTCCTCGGCCTCAATCGTCATGGCCGGATGGAAGCGCGAGGACATACCCAGAAGACTGGCCAGCTCCGAGGCCTGATCGACGCCATTGGTCCGTAGGCGCCCGACATCCAGCTCCTGAAGACAGACGATATCGGGGCGCTCGCGGGCTATCACCTCGGCAATGCGGGCGACATCGAGCTTGCGATCCGTGCCGACGCAGCGGTGGACGTTATAGGTAAGCAGTCTGGGCATGACCGTTAGAAAACGTCCGCAGGCTGGGAAAGATCAATCGTCAGAGAACGATCAGGCGATCGGGCACTTCATTGACATCATCTTCGCGAGGCGGAAATTTGTCAGCCAGAGCCTGACCGCACATGGCGATGGCGTTTTCCATGCCGGTGATCGGGTCACCCTGTTTGATATGCTTGACCAGAACCGACACGGTACTGCCCCAGAATTCGGGCGAGGTCTGGGTATAGATGCCGGTATCGGCAATCACCTCGACCTCGTGGTCGGCCATGGCGGCAAAGATCAGAACGCCGGTGCGGTCCACTGTGGCATGCAGCCCGTGGGCCATGAACTGTTGCAGGGCAACACGGCGCACGCGCGAGCGGCGCACACGTTGCGGCACCATCAAAAGGGCAAGGAACGGGATTTTGCTGAGCAGGTACACGCCGATGAAGGTGATGACCTGTGCCAGCGCATAGGCGGTCAGGGCGCGGTTGACTTCGTCGGACTGGCTGGCGGCGTGGGCGACCTGCCAGTCATTGCTAAAGCCGAACCAGTCGCCGGAAAGGCCCAGCGGGATCAGAATGGCGGGCAGGATCAGCGAAGCCGCTGCTGCCCATGCCAGACGGATGTCGCGATAGGTCGAGACCTGTCGCGAGATGACGCAGAAAATCTCGCCGCTGGTTCCGGCCTCGGCCTTGGCGATGGCCGCCGAGATACGCTCGTGATCGTCGGGTGTGAAATGCATTACCAACCTCCCGAAGCGCCGCCGCCGCCAAAGCCGCCGCCGCCTCCGCCAAATCCACCGCCGCCGCTACCACCGCCGCGTCCGCCACCGCTGCCACTGCTGGAGGCAATAGCGGCAATGATCTGGGCTGTGGTCCACAGGACGGCTCCGGCACCGTCAGCGGCACCCTGCATACGGCGTCCGCTACCGGCGCTGGCTGCGCCGACGACGGAACCGATCACGAAGATGACGCCGAAAACACCGATAATGATGATCAGAATACCCGCACCCGATCCACCTTCTTGGGCCTGAACCGCCATTTCGGCAGCGCGTGCCTTGGCTTCTTCGGGATCGAGCGTCAGTTGCTGGGCCAGTTGGTCCACACCGGCATTGATGCCGCTGTAATAGTCGCTCTCGCGGAAGGGCGGCAGGATGTAGTTCTGGATCGTCAGGGCCGAGAATGCATCGGTCAGAATGCCTTCGAGGCCATAGCCCACCTCGATCCGCACCTTGCGATCAGTGGGAGCGACGATCAGCAAGGCCCCGTTGCTGGCTTCTTTCTGGCCGATCCCCCAGTGACGACCCAGTTGATATCCGTAATCGGCGATATCGTAGTCGTTGAGGGTGGGCAGGGTCACAACCACAACCTGATCTGTGGTCTGTTGTTCCAGTGCTGCCAGCTTGGCTGTCAGTTCGGCTTCCTGCTGCGGGGTCAGGATGTCGGCATTATCGACAACCCGCCCCGTCAGGGCCGGAAACTGGATACCCGATTGTGACGTGCTCTGGGCATGGGCGGGAGACGGCAGTGCCACTCCCAATCCCAAGGTTCCCAGCCCCAATGTCCCCAGCCAAAGGCCAAGGACAAACAGAAGGGCAACGGCCCTTTTCATTCCGGACGCCTTAGTTGCCGGTGGCCGGAGCGGCAGCAGGTGCTGCACCCGGTGTTACAGCCGGAGCAGTGCCACCCGGTTGGGCTGCAGGTGCGGCACCGGCAGGGCTGAGGGCGTCAAAATTGACGCTCGGCGCGTTCTGGGCTTCGGCACTGGCGGTGAACAGCTGCATCGGCTTGGAGCCGCTGTGCAGGGTCTTGGCCCAGATGATGTTCGGGAAGGTCTGCAAGGTGGTGTTATAGGCACGAACCGCTTCGTTATAGTCGCGGCGAGCGACGGCGATGCGGTTTTCGGTGCCTTCCAACTGCGATTGCAGAGCGATGAAATTCTGGTTGGACTGAAGCTGCGGATAGGCTTCGACCGTCATCATCAGGCGCGACAGAGCACCCGTCAGTTCGCCTTGGGCCGCTTGATAGCGCTCGAACGAGGCGGGGTCATCGGCATTGACCGTGACGCTGGTGGCCTTGGCGCGGGCTTCGATGACGTTGGTCAGGGTGGTGCGCTCTTGAATGGCGGCACCCTGAACGGTCGAAACCAGATTCGGGATCAGGTCGGCGCGACGCTGGTACTGGCTCTGCACGTCGGCCCATTTGGCCTCTGCGTTGAGTTTTTCAGTCGGGATGGTGTTGTAGCCGCATGCACCCACAGCCGGGGCCATAACGATTACAGCGGCCATTGCGGCCATACGGGGGGAGATAGCAGACATCTGTTTCCTCCTGTCGGTCACTGTGACCAAACCAGAACTATAGGAGTGGGGTCTAGCGGGCGGGGTTTGCAAGAAAAACCCGCCCGCCCGTGACAAAAAATATCAGCCCAGATTTTCGGGCGTGGCACCCACAGACCGGCAGGCCGCCGTATAGGTGTTGGCCAGCAGGCAGGCGATGGTCATCGGGCCGACGCCACCCGGAACGGGGGTGATACGACCGGCAACCTGTGCCGCTTCGTTAAAGTCCACATCGCCGACCACGCGGGTCTTGCCCTCGGCGGCCTTGACCGGATCTTTGGAGGGAACGCGGTTGATGCCCACATCGATCACGGTGGCCCCCGGTTTGATCCAGTCGCCCTTGATCATTTCGGGGCGGCCTACGGCGGCGACCACAATGTCGGCAGTGCGACACAGGGCCGGAAGGTCGCGGGTGCGCGAATGGGCGATGGTCACGGTGCAGCTTTCGCCCAGCAGTAGTTGCGCCATCGGCTTGCCGACGATGTTCGAGCGGCCAACGATGACGGCATGCAGGCCCGACAGGTCACCCAGTTGGTCCTTGAGCAGCATCAGGCAACCCAGCGGCGTGCAAGGCACCAGACCAGGCTGACCCACAGCCAGACGGCCTGCATTGACGACGTGGAAGCCGTCCACATCCTTGTCCGGAGAGATCGCGTCCAGAACGGCATTGGCATCGATATGCTTGGGCAGGGGCAGTTGCACCAGAATGCCGTGGATGCCTTCATCGGCATTCAACTGGGCAATCAGGGCCAGCAGTTCTTCCTGAGTGGTGGTGTCCGGCAGGCGATGCGTATCGGAACGCATACCGGCCTTCAGGGTCGTTTCACCCTTGTTGCGGACATACAGCTGGCTGGCAGGGTCTTCGCCTACGATTACCACGGCCAGTCCGGCCTTGACGCCGTGCGAGGCGATCAACCGTTCGACGGCACCACCCACGCGGGTCACGAGGGTTTGGGCAAAGGCCTTGCCATCAATGATAGCGGCAGCGGCATTTTCGGTTGCCATGACGGGAACTCTCCTCGGGCAAAGGAACTGTTTGGAATACAGGCGATTTACAGCCAGCCCGGTTCGGCGTCTATGATGCTGCCACCAAAAATGGAAAGTCTTGTCTCTATGCGCTCATCCTTCCTGTTGACCGTCAGTACGATTGTTTTGCTGGCTGCTGCACCCATGGCGGTGGCCCAGACGGATGGCGGGGTGATCCAGATCGGTGATCGCGTCGACGGCAATACAGGGATGATGGGCCGCGAATACCAGTTGGAGCTGCGCGAAGGGCAGGGCGTCGAGATCGTCATGCGCAGCAGCGACATCGATTCCTTCTTGTCTATCTATGGACCGGATGATGCGAACGAGGCGCTGGTTTCGGACGATGACGGGCTGGGCGAGGGTTTTCACTCGCGACTGCGTTTCTATCCGCGCCAGTCGGGCACCTATACCCTGAAGGCCGAAGCGATTGACGATAGTGACGGCGCGTTCCAGCTGTCGGTGGCCGCATGGCAACCCGAGCGCGTTCGCTCGACCAATATTCGTAAAGGCGGAAATGCCAGCGGACGCTTGAACGCCCGCAGCCCGCTTACGGATTCAGGCAACCGTTTCCAGCAATACCGCCTGATGCTGGCGCAGGGCGAGCGCGTCGATATTTCGGCCCGTTCGGAAGATCTGGATAGTGTTCTGGCGATCGGCCACGACAGCCCTGCTTTTGTGGCTCTTGCCGAAAACGATGATTATGCAGGCGAGGGCCTGAACGCGCGCATTGTCTTTACGGCCCCTGAAGCAGGTGCCTATGCCGTGCGTGTTTCATCCTTTGGCAGCAGTGCCGAAGGACGGTTTGATCTGAGTGTTGCCGAGCCCAAGCCTATGGCAGAGGCCCGTCCGGTTACGCTGGGCGAGGAGATGTCCGGCGAACTGACGGATAAAACCGATACGGGTTTTGGCGGTGTGAGCGCAGATCGTTATGCGTTGGTGGTTGCAGCGGGCCAGCCGCATGAAATCAGTCTGAACTCCGATGATTTCGATTCTTATCTGGCCGTCTATGACGCCAATGGTGTCGAGAAGGCGACCGATGATGATAGCGGCGGCAGCTTGAATGCCAGCCTGATCTTCACGCCGGAAGTGTCTGGCGAGTACATTATCGAGGCGCGTTCGCTTGGCAGCAGCAAGGGCAGCTATACCTTGCTGGTCGAAGCCGTTGAGCCTCCTCCGGCCCCTGTGGCACTGCCGATGGATGAAGAAGTCGAAGGCGAGCTGACGGATGACGATGCACGGGCCAGCTCGGCAGGCCGTTATGATGGCTACGTCTTCAGCGCGACCAAGGGGCAACGGCTTCAAATCACGCTGACATCGGCCGATTTTGACGCCACGCTGGAAGTCGGTTCGGCAGAAGGTACGTTCAAGGCTCTGGCCAGCGACGATGACGGCATGGGCAACAGCACGGACTCGCGTCTGGTGTTCGAGGTGCCCGAAGACGGTGAATATGTTGTGCGTGCCTCCAGCTATGGCGGGGATGGGCGCGGAGCCTACGAAATCCGCATGATCGACCGTGGTCCGGCACCGCAAGCGGGCAGCCTGCTAGTGGGTTCGACCGTGCGTGGCTCGCTGAGCGAGTATGACAATACGTCGGATGGCGGCATGATGGGATCGCCCTATTATGACGATTACCGTTTCACGGCCAAAAAGGACGAGAAGCTGCGCTTCATTCTGGTCGCGCCCAAATTCGACGCTGTGGTCATGGTCGGCAGCGGTGAGGGTGAAGAATTCAACGTCGCTAAACAGGATGATGACGGTCTGTCCGAAACGCATTCGCGTCTGAATTGGACGGCACCGCGTGATGGCGACTATGTGGTGCGGGTGACCAGCTTTGGCTCCAACTCGACGGGCGACTATTCGCTGATCGTGGAGCCACAATCCTGAGCGTTGAACAGTAGGCTTATGGCATGACGGTTTCCCCCGACCCGACGCGCATTCATTTGACGCGCAAGGACCAGCATCTGGATGTGGTGCTGGCCGGTGAGGGCCGTCATGCCACCGGCACCGGCTTTGATGACTGGCGCTTTGTCCACGAGGCACTGCCGGATATCGATCATGCCAAGATTGATCTGGGCGTTGATTTCCTGCGTTACCGTTTGCGGGCACCGTTCCTCATCAGTGCGATGACGGGCGGGCCTGCGCGGGCCGAGGCGATCAATGCCCGACTGGCCGAGGCAGCCCAGCATCTGGGTATTGCCCTGGCGGTAGGCTCGCAACGGGCGGTTCTGGACAACGAAGAGGCCGTGGCGGGACTGGGCAAGGCCTTGCGTCACCGTGCGCCGGAGACGCCCATACTGGCCAATATCGGTGCTGCGCAACTGACGCGGGGCTTTGGCCGGAACGAGGCCATGCGGATTATCGACATGATTGGTGCCGATGCTCTGGTGGTGCATCTGAACCCGCTACAGGAAGCCTGTCAGCCAGAGGGCGACCGCGACTGGTGGGGTGTCGGGGCGGCGCTACATGCGCTGATCCGTGATCTGGAAGTGCCGGTTATCATCAAGGAAACGGGAGCCGGTATCTCGGCCCTGACAGCGCAGAAACTGGTGGCGATGGGGGCTGCGGGCATTGATGTCGCAGGGGCCGGAGGCACCAACTGGGCGCTGGTCGAAGGCGCGCGCGGCGAGGGCGAAGATATACAAGCCCATGCGGCAGCCTTTGCTGACTGGGGTATCCCCACCGCCCGCGCCATTGCCGAGGCCCGCAATGCCTTGCCGACGACCTTCCTGATTGGATCAGGCGGCGTGCGTCATGGCGTGGATGCGGCCAAGGCTATCCGTCTGGGGGCTGATGTCGTCGGCGTGGCCGGTGGTGTTATTCAGGCCGCCACCCAGTCCACCGAGGCGGTCATCAGCCAATTCCAGACCATGACACGGCAGTTGCGAACCGCCTGTTTCTGCGTCAACGCGCCAAGCCTCGAACACTTGAAACGCGTGCCTCTGCTGCCTGTGCGTTAGAGCCTTGAAAGACGAACAATCAGGCTGACTTTGCTGCGCACAGGGACAGGGCGTCGCGGACTTCGTGCAGATCAATGCTGACGTTTAGGCAAAGGGCGCGGATATCTTCTGTCGGCTTGAGAAGGTCGGGAACCATGACCGTCATCATACCCGCAGATGAAGCCGAACGGACACCGTTGTGGCTATCTTCCAGCGCAAGGCTGTCTTGGGGTTCAACGCCCAGCAGGCAGGCTGCTGCGAGGTAGGGCGCGGGGTCGGGTTTTCCCTTGTCATAGTCGCCTTGTGCGACAATGACCTTGAACCGTGACCCTAGCCCCAGATGCTCGAAATGCTCGATAGCGAGGTCTTTCGGGGAAGAGGTTGCAATGGCGGCGGGAATACCGAGCCGGTCGAGCAGGTCCAGAAGCTCCACCACGCCGGACTTGAGGGCCAGTTGCTCGCGGCAAAGATCGACAAACCGCTTGGTCCATGCGGGCCGAATGTCATCCACGCGAAGTTCGGGGCCATACTCGGCGAGCAACATCGCCCTTATGCCCGCCCACGGATTTCCCAGCATCGTCTGGTAAAAATCGGTCGACATGTCGCGATCATGATCCGCGATGGTCTCGATCATCGCCGCCATCCACAGACGTTCGGTGTCTAGAAGAAGACCATCCATGTCGAAGATGACGGCACGGGGCAGGCGGGGCAGATCGAGGCGACCTTGAGTACGCAGTTCCATAGCCCATGCTAGGAGCTGCGGGCGTTAAAGGCCAGATTTATGCGGCTCAAACCGTGGCTGGCAACGTGGCTCAGCCTTCGTAGTCGTTAGGGACCTTGGTGACCTTGATGGTCTTTTCGACAGGCAGGGGCTGTTTCTCGTCCATGGCATCCTTGCCCGGTGTGGAGCTAGGGGCCGGACCTGTGCCGTCGCTATAGTTCCAGTTGTCGTCGTTCCAGCTGGTGCCGATGTCCTCGCCGGTTTCTTCGGCGGGGTGGATGCGGGCCATAGCTTCGGTGTGGTCATAGCCATTGGCCAGTTCGCCTACGCCCAGTTGGCCACCGCTATTGGCGACTTCGGGCTCCTTGGGGGCGACCACATCCACGCGCAGACCCGTTCCGTCAGCATTGGCGGCGGGCTCGTCGCTACCGCTAAGGACAGTGATGCCTGCCCATGCGATACCTGCTGCAACCACAGCAAAGGCGATACCACCCCACAAAAGCGACTGTTTGCGCATATTCGGCTTTCACACGTTTCTACTTGTAGAAAGCCTTTTACCCCGAGTGTTGCGGTGAAGGGAACGGCGGATACAGAAAACCTTGGCCTATTGGCGTGTGGCCAAGGCCGATATCAGGGCGTCGCGGACGGCAACCTCGGTAAAAGGCTTCTGGATTGTGGTGTGGCCGCGCCATTGTTCGGGCAGGCCGCCTTCGCCGTATCCGGTCGAGAATACAAAGGGGATGCCGCGTTTCTTCAGGGTTTCGGCCACCGGAAACACCAGTTCGCCGGCGACGTTTACGTCCAGCAGGGCGGCGTCTATCTGTTCGGACTGGGCCGCCGACAAGCCACCCGCCACACTGCCCTCGGGACCGGCAATCGAGCAGCCCAGATCTTCGAGGATCGTTTCCAGAAGCATGGCGACGAGGGATTCATCCTCGACAATAAGAATGCGGCGATCCGCCAAAACGTCCGACATCACAAACAGCCCCAAATTGCGATCACAGTACGGTGTAGCGATGCATACGCACAACCAGGGTGCATCGGCTTACTGCAAAGGCAGTAGGCGATATAGCAACGCCTGAATTTTAAAAGGGTGCCGAGGCGATGCGAATATTTTTCACATCACTGACAAAAGGCGTGCCCGAGGCGATAAAAAGGATTGTCAGAGGAAGATGGTGGACGCGACAGGGATTGAACCTGTGACCCCCTCGGTGTGAACGAGGTGCTCTCCCGCTGAGCTACGCGTCCATCTTCTGGAACGGGTTCACAAGAACCGCGTCGGGAGGCGGCGATTTAGCCCGCCAATCTCCCGACTGCAAGGATTAACTTATCAAATACCTGCGGTTATCGCGTTTTCAGGCGTTTCGTTTTCGGGATCACCCGGGAGCCATGCGACGTGCCCGTTATAGATGTCCTCGTTCAAAATACCTTCTTCCTTGGCGACGATCACAGGCACCAGCATCTGGCCGGTGACATTGGTGGCCGTGCGCATCATGTCGACGATACGGTCGATGGCGACGATATAGCCGATGCCTTCCAGCGGTAGGCCGGCGGTGGACAGTGTCAGGGTCAGCATGACGATGGATGTGCCCGGAACGCCCGCTGTACCCAACGACCCCAGAACAGCGGTCAGGCCGATCAGGATATATTGGGTCAGAGACAGCTCGATCTGGAAATACTGAGCAATAAAGATAGCGGCGATCGACGGATAGATGGCCCCGCAGCCATCCATTTTAACATTGGCCCCCAGCGGCACGGCAAAGGAAGCATAGGCTTGGGGTACACCCAGACGCTCGACCGTCTGGCGCAGGGTGATCGGCAGGGTGCCCAGCGAGGAAGAGGTGGCAAAGGCGGTCTGCTGGGCGGCAAAAGCGCCACGGAAAAAGCTGCGTGCCTTCAGGCCATGCAGTTTCAGCAGGCCCGAATACACCACCAGAATGTGGAACAGGCAGGCGACATAGATGGCCAGAATGAACTTGCCGAGAGGAAGCAGGCTTTCCCAGCCGTAGCCGCCGACAACCGAACCGATCAGGGCAAACACGCCAAACGGGGTCAGCTGGATAATCCAGCGGGTAATCCGGAAGATGATGGCGGCCCCTTCGTCCACAGCGCGGCGGGCCGTCTGGGCGCGGTCACCCAGTGCCACCAGCGATGCGCCGACAAAGGCCGAGAAGAAGATGATCTGCAGCACCTTGCCTTCGCTAAGCGCGGCAAACGGGTTGCGCGGGACGATATCCAGCAGCACCTGAAGCGGGGTCGGGATGTCCCGTGCCTTGACCTCGCCCAGCGGCAGATCGGCCAGCCCCACGCCCGGATTGATGATGTGCGCGGTCGCAAACCCAACCAGAACCGCCAACAGCGAGGTAATGGCAAACCAGACGAGGGTGCGGACGCCCAGCCTGACAGCCCCGACGCCTTCGCCCAACTTGGCAATGGACGAGGCGATGGTGAACAGCACCAGAGGAGCCACCACCATGCGGATCAGGTTCAGATAGACATCGCCAACCGGCTGAAGAATTTTGGGTGCCAGTTCTCCGAGGATCAAACCTGCGACCACGCCGAGCGCGAGACCGGCAAAGGTACGTTTCCAAAGGGGGATGGCAAAGAAGCGACGGATCATGGCAACACCTGAAATCAGGGTGCCTATGTCTGGTCTGGAACCGTCGGGGGCAACCGTTCAACGCGGAAGCTTGCCCCTAGAAGTTCTGGCCCTACCTGTAGTTTTTCTACGGTGTTAGCCGATCAACTGCGCCAGTGCAGGCTCGAACTCGTCATAATGGTCGATGGTGATGTCGCCGCCCATCTGGTCCATTGGTACGTCGCTATAGCCAAAGCTGACGAGAATGCAGGGCACAGTCGCATTGGCGGCGGCACCGGTGTCGGTGGTGGAATCGCCAACCATGATGGCCTTGGCCGGATCGCCACCGGCTTTCAGTACGGCCTCGCGGATATGGGCACCGTCCGGTTTCTTGGCTGAAACAGCATCGGGTCCGACGATGGCGGCGAACCGGTCTGTCAGTTCCAGCGCATCCAGAAGGGCAAGCGACAGGTCGGTGCGCTTGTTTGTCGCCACGCACAGCTTGGCACCGCGTGCGCTCAAACGGTCCAGAACTTCGACGCAGGACGGGAAGGGGCGCGTCTCGACGGCAATATTGGCGATGTAGTCCTTGATGAAGGCATCAAACAGCACCTTGCCGTCATCTTCGTTCCATTCGGCTCCGGCCTCGGCAAAGCCGTCTTTCAGAAGGGCCATGGCACCGTGGCCAACCAGATGGCGAGCGGCTTCCAGAGGGCGCGGCGGCAGGCCTTCGGCCATCAGAAGACGGTTCAGGGTGCCGATCAGATCGGGTGCGGAATCCACCAGAGTTCCGTCCAGATCAAAGGCAATCGTCCAGCCTTCCAGATCACGTTGGCTCATTGGTGTCTCCCGCTATGGCGTCTGATGGGTTAGAGCCTAGGGAACTAGCCTTTGGGACGATTCATGACCAGCATTTCCACCCCACGCGCCGCGATCATTCTTGCCGCCGGTCAAGGCACGCGAATGAAGTCTTCATTGCCCAAGGTGCTGCACCCTGTGGGGCATCGCGCCATGGTGGACCATGCCATCGATGCCGCCGAGGCTCTGGGGTGTGAAAAGATCATTGTGGTGGTGGGGAACCATTCCCCCGAAGTGCGCGCCCACATCGTCAAACGTCTGGGCGAGGATGCGATTGCCGTTCAAGACCCGCCGTGCGGCACCGGCCATGCCGTTCGTGCCGCCGAAGAAGCTTTGAAGGGTTTCGAGGGTGAGGTGGTCATCACCTATGGCGACGTGCCGTTGCTTAAGGCTGCGGATATCGAGCCGGTGTTCGGTGGTGCAGGCGTCAGTGTTATCGGGTTCGAGGCTCGTGATCCGGGGGCCTATGGCCGTCTGGTCATCGAGGGCGAAACCCTTGTGGCCATTACCGAAGCCAAGGAAGCCAGTGCCGAGGTTCTGGCCATTCGCGCCTGTAACTCCGGCGTTATGGCGGCCCCGAGCCGTGTGTTGTTCAAGCTGCTGGCCGATGTGACCAACAACAATGCCAAGGGCGAATATTATCTGACCGACGTGGTCGAACTGGCCCGCAAGGCCGGTCATGACACCCGTGCGGTGTTCGCGGATGAAGACGCCGTGATGGGGGTAAACTCGCAGGCCGAACTGGCTGAGGCCGAGGCCCTGTTCCAGAAAGTACAGCGCGAAACCTTTATGGCCAACGGCGTGACCATGAGCGCGCCTGAAACCGTCCACTTCGCCTATGACACGCAAGTGGAGGCTGGCACGGTGATCGAGCCGTTCGTGGTGTTTGGCCCCAATGCCGTGGTCGAGGGTGGCGCGCGTATCCGCAGTTTCTCGCACATCGAGGGTGCCAAGGTGGGACCCAAGGCCGAGGTTGGCCCCTATGCGCGTCTGCGCCCCGGTGCGGAGCTGGGTGAAAAGGTCAAGATCGGCAACTTTGTCGAGGTGAAGAACGTCACGCTGGGCACCGGTGCCAAGGCCAACCATCTGGCCTATCTGGGCGATGGTTCGGTGGGCGCGGGCGCGAACATCGGTGCTGGCACGATCTTCTGTAACTATGACGGCTTCTTCAAGCACCGCACAGAAGTGGGCGAGGGCGCTTTTGTCGGCTCCAACAGCTCGCTGGTGGCACCCGTGACGATCGGCGACGGTGCCATGGTCGGTTCCGGCTCGGTGGTAACGAAGAATGTCGAGGCGGGGGAACTGGCGCTGGCGCGAGCACCGCAAGTGAATAAGTCCGGCTGGGCCAAACGGTTCATGGACACCATGCGTGCGAAAAAGGCGGCCAAGAAGTGAGCGATATTCAAAAGAAGAACGCCGGCTATGCCGCTGCCCAATATGTAGAGGCGGGCATGAAGGTGGGTCTTGGCACCGGCTCGACAGCGGCATGGTTCGTCAAGGCATTGGCCGAGCGCAACCTGCCCGACCTGAAGTGCGTTCCGACCTCGGAAAGGACCGCCGATCTGGCCCGTGAGCTGGGACTGACCCTGACCACGTTGGAGGACACGCCGCGTTTGGACCTGACGGTCGACGGTGCCGACGAAATCGGTCCCGATCTTGCGCTCATCAAGGGCGGTGGTGCGGCCTTGCTGCGTGAAAAACTGGTGTGGGAAGCATCCGACCGCTGCATCGTGATTGCCGATGCGGCCAAGGTCGTGAAACAACTGGGCCAGTTCCCGCTACCGATCGAAGTCGTGGCTTTTGGGCACAAGACCTCAGGCGCACGCATCAATGCGGTACTGGCCGCCCACGGTATGGGCGAGGCCACC
>NZ_JAVXCU010000037.1:0-25187 GCF_036659295.1 Brevundimonas sp.
CCCCGCAATGTGCAGGCCCATCAGGGCGTCTATCATGCCGATCCGAACCATATTCTGGCGATTGGCTCGTCCACGGGCGGTGTCGAGGCGCTGCTGACCATCTTGTCGGGCTTTCCCAAGGATTGTCCGGCCACGGTTATTACCCAGCATATGCCTGCCAGCTTTACCCGCAGCTTTGCGGCGCGTCTGGACCGCACATCCAATGTGAATGTGACGGAAGCCGTGGACGGCGCTGTCTTGCAAGCGGGCCATGTCTATCTGGCCCCCGGTGGAGCCGCGCACCTGACCGTGGTCGGGGGGCGTTGCCGTCTGGTGGCGTCCGATCCGGTCAACGGGCACCGTCCGTCTGTGGATGTGCTGTTTGAATCGGTGGCCCGACTGGGGCGTCCGATGACGGGTGTCATTCTGACGGGTATGGGACGGGACGGCGCGCGGGGCCTGAAGGCCATGCGCGATGCCGGAGCCCGCACCTTCGGGCAGGATGAAGCTTCGTGCGTGGTCTATGGCATGCCCAAGGCTGCCTTCGAGGCAGGGGCTGTCGAGCGCCAGATGCCTTTGACCCGCCTTGCCCCCGCTATTCTTGAATCATGCGCCGCCAAAGGCGCCAAAACGACTGTCGCGTAAGGACTATCCATGCCAGCAGCCTCTGCCATTCGCACTCTGATCGTAGATGACCAGTTGACGATGCGCGCCCTGATCCGCACCAGCTTGCAGCAGATCGGCGTGCGCGACATCGAAGAAGCGCCGGATGGCGAGGCCGCACTTCGCGCCGTCATTACCAAGCCGGTGCATCTGGTGATTTCGGACTTCAACATGCCCAATCTTGATGGTCTGGGCCTGCTGCGCGGTATCCGCGCCCACCCGCCGATTGCCAAGACCGCCTTCATCATGTTGACCGGCCGCGCCGACCGCGAACTGGTGCAGCGTGCTGTCCAGTATGGCGTGAACAACTATCTGGTGAAGCCTTTCACCACCCAGCAGCTGAAAGAAAAGATGGAATCCGTCTTTGGCCCGCTGAGCTAATGCACACCTCCGACATGTCGGCTACGGAAAGGCGCGTCCATGTGGGACAGGGGGACCATTTTGTCTCCTCTGATCCCGAGGTCGTGCTGACCACGGTACTGGGCAGTTGTGTGGCCCTGTGCCTGTCCGACCCTGTGGCCGGTGTCGGGGGAATGAACCACTTCCTGCTGCCCGAAGGCGAAATGGACGGCACCGCCGCCAGCCGCCGTTACGGGGCCTATGCGATGGAGGTGCTTATAAATGATGTGCTCAAGGCGGGTGGCCGACGCGAACGTCTGGAAGCCAAACTGTTCGGCGGCGGACGTATGTTTGACAGCCTCAGCGATGTCGGCGCGGCCAATGCGGCCTTTGCCGAAAAGTTCATGGCCGATGAAGGTATTGCGGTGCTGGGCGGAAGTCTGGGTGGATTTGGTGGCCGCCGTCTGCATTATTGGCCGGTTAGTGGCCGCGCACGACAAAGGGCAGTGATGGATGTGGCAGCGGTTCCGCCGCCCAAAGTCACTTTGCCACCTGTCGCTGCGGGCGATTTGGAGTTGTTCTGAACATGTCTCACGATACGCAGGCCTTGCTGCAGGCTGTCTCGGCCGAACTGGGCGATATCGCGACGGGCGTGAAATCGGCAGGCGATCTGATGGGCGAGGTGATGTCGCATCTCTCGGCCCAGAACCGTCTGTCCTATATGGCGCGTATCCAGAGCTTTGATGTGCTGGTCCAGCGGCTTGAAGCCCTGTCGGGTTTGTCGGGGGCATTGTCGCGCGAACAGCCGCTGGATTCGGCACTGGCGGCCCTGCCTCTGGCGGAAATGGCCGAGCGTCTTCAAGAAGCGGCCCATCGCGGTAGCCCCAAGGCACCGGCTGCAAATGCGCAGGACACAGTACAGACCTCTGGCGAGCTTCATCTGTTTGACTGATGAACAAGGACGAACAGGTCAATCTCGAGCATTCCACGGTCCTGCTGATCGATAATAACCAGCAGGCTCTGGATATGCTTGGCTCTGTGATCCAGGGCTTTGGTGTCCGCGAGCAGATCAAGCTGGGCTCGGCGGTGGCGGCCCAAAAACTGCTGCAAGACCGGCCGGTTGATCTGATTATTATCGACTGCGCCGATCCTGAGATGGATTCTTACGCTTTTACGCGCTGGTTACGGCGCGAGACGTCTGCGCCGTTGAAATACACACCTGTGATTTTGGTCACCGGCCACGCGTCCCAAGCCAAGGTGCAGGAGGGGCGCGACTGTGGTGTCAGCTTTGTTGTGGTCAAGCCGATCACGCCGAAGGTGTTGCTGAAGCGGGTCATGTGGCTGGCGCTGGACGAGCGCGAATTTATCGAATGTCCGACCTATGTCGGGCCGGATCGTCGTGTCCGTAACTATGGCCCGCCCATGGGCGAGGCGGGGCGCCGCAAGGGCGACCTGTCGGCCCATATCGGTATCGCCAAGGAAGCCAATATGGACCAGTCGGATATCGATGCCCTGCTGAAACCCCAGAAGGTGCAACTGTGACGGCCCCGGTCAAAACCACGATTACCTCCGGCACGGCCGTCGGTACGGGCGAAGGCGCGACAGCCGTCAAGGTTGTCTCCAGCCTGTCCAAGAAAATGGCCGAGCCGGGTGGATTAACGGTGGCCGCTATCGAACGTCGCTCGCACGAGCGTTTGCTGAGCCACAAGCACGACGCCATGCAGTCGGTCGAGCGGGCGGTCAGCGAACTGGAGCAGCGCACAGCGAGGGCGATGGCCGAACCGGACCCCGAGCTTTACCGGATCACCAGCCAGATGCTGGACCTCGCGGGCTTTTTCGATACCGGCCCGCTTTATGATGCCGGTTATAGCCTGTGCGAACTATTGGATGTCATGCAGAGCAGGGGGCGCTGGAGCCCTGACACCGTGCGCGTACATGTGCGGGCCTTGCGGTTGATCCTCAAGGATGATTGCCAACTGACACCTCATAGCACCTCCCTGATGGAAGGTTTGCGGGCGGTTCTGGAACACGCCCGCAAGTCCTGAACAGGCTTAGGCCGGTACAGCCTAGTCTGCGACGGGAGGCGTTTGGGTGTCGTCTTCCTCGGCTTCTTCCTCGGCCTTGAGGCGCAAGGCTTCCTCTTCTGCGGCGGCATCGGCCTCTGTTAAACCCTTCGCGCGTAACAGCAGGGCCTTGGCCGCAGGGTTTTCACCGTGCGGATTATTCACTAGCGGCTCGATGACGGCGATGGCCTCGGCATTGCGATCATGACGAAGCAGGGCATCGGCATAGTAGAAACGGGCTTCGCCGAGCTGAGGGGCCAGAGTATAGGCCAGAGCCAGAATCTCGAGGTCGTTTTCGGTGGGATAGCTTGGCTCGCCCCTGCGGTTTTCCGCCATCAGCAGGAAGGTGGCATAGTTGGCATCATCGGCTGTGTAGGCGGTGCGCAGGGCGGCTTGCGCCTCTTGCCGGTGACGGCCTGCAGCGGCATCGTCATTGGCTTCCAGGGCCTTGTCCACCAGATCCATCCTGGCCCGGGCCATATATTGCAAAGCCTCGACATGGTTTGGATCAATGGCCAGAAGGCGATCCAGAATCTCGACGGCTTTTTCCGGATCGCGGGCATTGTGCAACTCGGCATGGGCCAGGATCAGCAAGGCCAGAGTGTCGTCGGGATAGCGCGCGGCCTTGCGACGAATCTCTTCCAGAGTGGGCTGGCGGTTCTCTTCGGTGGAGCCGCTTTTGAGCCTTTGCCCCAGCAACAGAAGATCGTCGGCGGATTCCGGTAGAACCGTGACCTGGATTTGGACCTCGGGGTATTCGGTTTTCAAAATCGAGTAGGGAATGCGGCCGCCCATATAGCGGCGCAGCGTTCGGTTAAGTTCGGTGGGCGTCAGGCCCGTTGCATTCTGTAAGGCTGTGACAGAGTCTGTGCCGGAGCCAACATCGCGCAGGTAAGTCGCCATTTGCTGGCGTCGGTTGGGATCGCCCATGAACCAGTGCGTCAGAAGCCAGGCCAGCGGATAATAACTGTCCAGATTTTTTGCTTTGGTCACCGGCCGGTTGGACAGCAACTCACTCATGGACATCCAGCTTAGATAGCTGAGTGCTGCGGCGCGGTTCGCATTGGGAACGCCGATGCGTGTTTCACTGAGTTTGAATTCGGTCGCACCATAATATTCGGCAAACCCCTCCACAAACCAGCCAGGGTATGGGTAGGAAAAATCGGCCATCATGAAGTGGTGGGCGTATTCATGCTTGAGGGTATGGTTGTTGTCGCCACGCGTTGCGACGGCGAAAATATCCTCGCCCGATGAGGTATAAAATCCGGCGAGCCGGTCTCTGGCTGCAGGGGCAATGGTGGTTAGCCCCGAATTTGTCACCAGATAGATGGGCAGCTTGCGGTGCGGGGTTTCAGTGACGTCCTGACCCATAAACAGGCGCAGGACATAGTCGAAATTTTCCAGCTCCGTCAGCATGCTCCGGGCTTCGCGGTCGGTTCCAGCGGTGTACAATTCAAAGCGCGGACTTTCGTACTTCTTCCAGTCCGCAAAAGCGGGCGTCGCTGCGAAAGCGAGGGTTGAAGATGAAAGTAACAACGTTACTAAAGCAGAGGATACCGATTTGAATTTAGAGACTTGTGCCAAGTTGCTCTCCCCCCGAAGTGCGAAGGGAAATTGTGCACTTGATATGTTGGCATGGCAAGTCTGTAGCGCGCTCAGGCGGCGTGGAGGCCCCAGATCGCGCGGTCGGTGGTGCGGGCGTGCAGCTTGCCGGCATCGGCGCGCTTGCTGAGTTGCTGCATTATAAGATCGGGCAGGGCGCAAAAGCGTGGCTCGACCAGTTCGGGCGCGCAGCCCTTTTGCGGAGCGGTGAAAAGCGCGGCGTTGAGCCCGTCTGATTTTCGGGACAGCAACCATGCGATGCGGCGAGCCCGCTCGGGGTGGGTGTGCTGCAAATCGGGGTATTCGGCAAAAAGCTCGCAGGCCAGTTCGATGGCCGCATCCAGATCCAGCGGATCAAACCGTCGCTCGTCCCGCAGGGGGGCGGGGCATGGCGGATCAAGCGTGAACACCACATCATTGAGCAGGAACAGCATGGCTTTTGCCTTCAAACACCCTTTTGGGCGATGTCGGGTTTAAGCCAGCAGGCTTGAGGACGAGTTCACGAACGCGGTGAACAAGGTGTTCACCATGCGCGATATGTTCTCAGGAGGCCGTCTTTTCGCCTTCGACCTTTTCCAGCAGGAAATGGCGACCCTGACGGTCTTCGATTTCCACCACCCATAGGTCGGGATCATAGCTACGACGGCGTTCCAGATAGGCGTCGAGCTCGGATTCCGTCTCACTTGTAACAGGTTGAATCCATAAAGGTTGTCCGTCCATATCGACGCTTTGGCTATAGAGACGTGCGGTGCGTTCAGAGGTGTTATAGGCCTTGATGACTACATCGCCGGCACGCATGTCGCCCTTGCGGACCACGGTAGCAAAGGCTCCGTCCAACTCGGCACGACGGATCAGGGCGGATACCCAAACATCTGTTGAAAGAAGCAATTGCTAACCTTGATTGCACACCTCCGGTCAAACCGGATGGGGTAGAGACAGGGTATGACTATACCGGTTTCACATCTGCGCGTCAGTTCCGTAACGCATTCAACCCGCAGCATTCAGGCCACCCGCAGAATTCAGGGCGGCGCTGCGCTGGTGCTTGCCCTTGTGGTCGCTTGTGTACCGGCTCAGGCGCAGGATGCGACGGCCCAAGCCTATCACGAGCGCAGCTTTATTCTGGCGGCCAATACAAAATGCCGTCTGTTTGACGCCTCGGTGGAACAGGCGCTGGGGGCGGCTGCGCTGCAAACGCGCGGAGTGCTGCTGCGCGCAGGTCATGAGACGACACAGGTGGGCGCGGTGGCCAGCCGTGCCACGGGGCAGGGCCGTGCCGTGTCGTGTGGTGATCCGGCTTTGCAGGAAACATCCGGTCGTATTCTCCATGCCTTTTCGCGCTGGAGCCGTGCGGCGCGGCTGGAGTTTCCGGCCAGTAGCAAATCGTGGCGGGTAGACCGTTTTGCCGGATCGAAAACCGGTTGGCGCATGGTGCAGGACAGTGGCGTGGGTACAGCGGCTGTGCGCTTCGGGCTGGCCGGACTGTCGCCGGAAGAGACAAGTCCGACGGTGGTGGTATCGTTTAGCGGACGCTCGCGCCCGTATGCGGCGCGCTTGGTGATGCGCGATGTCGACCTGTTGCCGCGCGCTCATGCCGTCAGTGCCGGTCAGGCGCAGATGCCGCCCTTCTCGGGGCGTAAAGCGTTTTTTGCGGCCCGTCAGATGGACGCGCCCGACACCCTGCTGGGCGAGGGCAAGCGTCGGGGCGAGGCGTGGGAGTTTCCCCAAGAGGCCATGGTGCGGGTGACGCAGCTTGATCCACGCGAGCCGTTTTGGATCGAGTTCCTGTTCCGCGATGACTCGGTGGCGCGGGTGCCGTTCGAGGCGGGTGATGCCGCCGCCGCCGAGGCGTTTTTAGGACTTGGCGCGATCTAGACCATCAGCCACGCCACGGCAAAGCCGATGGCCAGATAGGTGCCAAAGGGCATCTTGCTGTGCATGTCCAGATTTCGGCCTGCCAGTTTCAGCCCTATGACGACGGCCAGTCCCGATAGCGACGCCACCAGCAGGACGATGGCCAGATCAAGCGCGCCAACCCATGCGGCACCCATGCCCAGCAGTATGGGGTCGCCGCCGCCAAGACCGCTGCGACCGCGCAGCTTGCGGTAGAGGAAGGCCAGTAGCCACAGGGCGCTGAATCCGAACAGTGCGGACAGCAAGGCCATCATCCAGCCCTGTCCCAGCGGGTAGGGCAGTACAATGGCGGCGATAATGCCCGTGATGCCTAGAGGCACCGTCACGACATCGGGCAGCCAGAAGTTTTCGGCATCCACCACGGCGATCAGCAAAAGCTGCCAACCCAGCAGGGCTGTAAACACCGCTGTCCACGGCGAGGGCAGACCCTGTCCTTGCGCCCACACGGCCGAGGCCATGCCGATAAAAGCACAGGCAACGGGCATGACCAGATAGCGGCGCGGTTTTGGACCCAGTTCCAGCGGTGGCAGGCGGTGGCTTGCAAAGGCGGTCAACCATCCAGCGGCAAGGCCCGACAGGGTCAGAGCGATACCTGTCACAAGTTCAAAGGACATGGGTGTCGTCTCGCAAGCCAATCGGAGGGGGCATGATCTATATCAATGCCCTGCATTCCGATTAACGCGATGAACAATCTTCTCCCTCGTCCTTGCTGATGAAGCTTTTGGCAGGCGAACCTATCTTGGCCGGAAGACCCGCAAGGGCTTCCGGCTTTTTTTGTGCGCTCAAGAAAAAAGGGCGCTCGTTTGAGCGCCCTTTTAGGGGACAGGTTTGCGGGGGAGAAAAGAACCTGTCCGGTCTATCAGCCTATTCTACGGGCTTGATATTGTTGCTCGCATCCCGATCGATCCAGCGGCTGAACGGATCGATGACGGCGAATTTGGGTTTGGCATTGGCCACCAGACGCAAGGTCTGCGGGCCGCTGCGGATGGGGTGGCGTTCCAGAAGGACAATGTCCTTGGGCGCAATGACACCCAGACCTGGTTCGCTCATCAGCAGGCCGATTTCCATCTGCTCGTCGAGCGGAGCGGTCTTCTCGTTGCCCTTGTCATCGGCATAGAGCTTACGCGCCTCGACTTGCAGAACCACGTCCCACTTGCCGTCGGCACGGCGGGTGGCGCGGGTCGAGGTGACCTTCAGATCATAGAGGGTGATCTTTTCCATCAGGTCGGTGATGAGGGCGTGCTTTTCAGCCGGAGTCTCGGCCTTGAGTGCGGCGATCAGGTCCACCGAGCGCGGATAGGGAGCAGAGCCGAATTTGTGCGCTGCCAGCAATTTGGACAGGGCGCGGTTGACCACGTCCTCGCCCAGTTGGTCACGCAGCAGGTAAAGCACATGGCCGCCCTTGCGATAGTGGATATAGCCCTGACCGGCCTCGACGCGTTCCAGAGGGAACTCGCCCAGACGCTCCGAACCACGGGCCGACAGATAGTTGTCGAGATCGTATTTCAAGAAGCGGCGGATTTGTTCCTGACCATACATCTTCTCCATCACCATCAGGGCCGAGTATTCGGCGAGGGTTTCGGACAGGGTTGTCGCCCCTTGCACATTGGCACCGACGATCTGGTGTGCCCACCATTGGTGCGCCAGTTCGTGGGCGGTGACGAAGGTCACATAGTCGATGGCATCGGGTTTACGCAGGTCGGCGTTGAAGCCGATGCTTTCGGAGTACGGCATGGTGTTCGCAAACGCTTGCGCGAACGAGCTGTAACCGGGGAACTCGATGATGCGGGCCTGACGGAACTGGTAGGGGCCAAAGGCCGACTGGTAATAGTCGAGGCTCTTTTCCAGTGCGGTCAGCATGCGCGGGGCATGAACACCGTGGCTCGGGTGGTGATAGACCTCCAGCGAGATACCGTTATGGGTTTTCTTGGCCACCTCATAGGCAGCCGACTGCACCGAGAAGAAGTGCAGGATCGGGGCCTCGGACACAAAGCGGGCGGTGCGGCGGCCATTGGCTGTCGTGTCGGACATCTTGTAGCCCGGCGCGATCGGTGTCTGGTCGGCCACGGTGGACACGGTGATGTCCGAATTGACCCAGTCGGCACCGATATAGTTTTTCAGCAGGCCTTGCGGGTCGTTCAGATCACGCATGCGCAGCTCGTCCGGCAGGCCGAACTTGCGACGCTTGGTGCGGTCGCTCAATAGACCGCCGCGATCCATGCCGATCGAAGGGGCAAAGGCACCGTTGTTCACAAACGTGCCGTTGTCCACGATGTCGGTCATCAGATAGCCGACGCCGAAACCGCGCTGACCATAGCGGCTGTCGAACTTGATGGTGCGCGTCTCGCCCGGTTGTAGCGGGGTATCGAAACGGTAGATGCGGTACTGGTGCTGCTTCCATTCGCGTTCCAGCTTGGCACCCTCGACCTCGATCTTCATCTCGGTCTCGCGCGGCCAACCCAGATGCACAGCGGCAATAGGCTTGTCGGTGGTGTTCTCGATCACATAGCTGCCCGCCGTGGTCATATAGCGGTCATGCGGGAACAGCTTGATGTCCAGCTTGACGTCCTTGACCGTCGGCTGGGGTGTATTTTCGAACGCCAGCAGTTGTTTCTCGCGGTCGGCCATACGGGCCTCGGCGTTCGGCTTGCGTTCGTAGATGTTCCAGACGTTGGTGTTGATATAGACCAGCACGCCAAGACCGACGAAGGCGGCCAGAGCCACACCGGCAATCACACCGGCAGAGCCCATCAGGCGACGCGGGGCACGCTGGAAGCGGGGCTTGAAGCGGGTCTCGGTTCCACGACGCCACAGGGCAAAGATGGCCACCATCAACATGACGCAGAAGGCGGTCCAGTACAGAACGGCGGGCAGACCCACAGTGTGGAAACCGGCCGTGCCGTTCAGGTCCGACAGGGGCACCGAAGGCCACGAAGCGAAGTTGTACAGGTAGTGATCCCAGCCAAAGCCCGAGGCGATGATGGTGAAGATCACATAGACCACCATGACGGCCCAGCCGACAAAGCGGTTCGGCGACATCGACTGAACAAAGATGGACAGGATGGCCATCATGATCAAGCCGATGCTGTCGGGCAGCACATACCAGAACAGGTATTTACCCAGCTCGAAATTGTACCAGCCACGGACGATCTGGGCGATCAGACCGGCAAACACCGACAGGGCCAGTGTCGAGATCAGCACAAGGGCCAGACCCATCACCTTGGGCACCATAAAGGTCCAGTCGGCGGCGGGGGTGGAATCAACGATCTCGTGGATTTTGCGGTCCTGATCACGCCAGACCAGCTCGCCCGAATAGTAGATGGCGATCACAATCGTCACCAACGAGAACGAGCCTTGCAGCATCTGGATGACGTCGCGCGTGGCGGGGAAGGTCTTCACCCCGTACATCTCGCCACCGAACAACAGGGTAGTGATGGCCATCAGGAAGCCGAACAGCATGAGCACCAGATAGGCGGGGCTCTTGAAGATCAGGCCCATTTCAAAGCGGGTACGGGCGATGAACTGGCTGACGGACTGGGCAAAACCGTAACGGCCGCTGGCCAGAGGGCGGGCTTGCGGTGCGTGGACGGCGGACTTCTTTTCGGCCTTTTGCAGTTTGGCCTGTTTCTTTTCGGAGTTTCCGCGCGCGGAGCGGCTGAAGAAGGCGACGGCAGCGGCCAGGAAGGCAAGGCCGACGCCGGTCCACAGCAGACGGTTACCCAGCAGGACGCCGGTCAGTTCGGGAAGCTGGGTGTTCTTCTGGGCGGGGGTCCAGTAGCGGGTGATTTCGCTAAATGCGCCGATGCCCAGAGGCTCCAGCCAACTGCCCAGTTCACGCATTTCCGGCTTGGACAACAGGGTCGAAGTGACCACGAAATACAGGATGATCAGGCCTACAGCGCCGACATAGCTGGCCATCATCGAGCGGGTCAGGGTGGCGAGGCTGAAGACGACGGCCGAGGTGAAGAAGAGGCCCGGTAGACCAAACACCAGATAGGCATAGGCATAGTCGCCAAGGCGCAGCCCCTGCACGGTCTCGGGGTCGATCCAAGGCATGAAGGAGCCGAGGATCAGGCCGATACTGATGCTGGAATAGGCAAGGGCGGCAGCGAGGAACGAGCCTGCAAACCGGCCCAGCACATAGTCGAACCGGCTGATGGGGGTGGCATTGATTAGCGGGCCATAGCCGGTGGTGGTGTCACGCGACACGGCATTGGCCACAAGGCCGACAGCCCCCAGCAGGAAGAACAGGTTCAGGATCGCGTGGACGGTAATGATGATCGAGGCGGCGTTGATATAGACATTGCCGCCCGAGCCACCGATGCGGATATTGTCGCTGGCCGCCATGACGCCGAAGCTGAGCAGGCCGAACAGGATGGTGACAACCCAGAAGGTGGGCTGTCGCAATTGATAGCGGAATTCAAAGGCCGCGATTTTGGCGAGCATGTTGGTTTGCTCCCGATCAGGCGGCGGCTGGGACGCGGCGCGAGGCGCTGAGCGTCGAGAAGTAAACGTCTTCGAGGTTGCCGCTGACCGGCTCGAAGGCTGCTCCCGGCGAGGTGTCGGACAGGACGTGAATCAGGGTGCGACCGGCAAACAGGCGCGTCGAGATCACCTCGAAGCGCTGGCGGTAGTCTTCCAGTTCCGACTTCTCGATGGCGGTGCGCCAGACGCGGCCCTTGAGGCTGTCGATCAGGGCTAGAGGCGCGCCTTCCAGCTGGATACGGCCACCGGCCAGAACCGCCATGCGCGGGCACAGGTCGGCCACGTCCTCGACGATGTGGGTCGACAGGATGATGACGACGTTCTCGCCGATCTCGGCCAGTAGGTTCAAGAAGCGGTTGCGCTCCTCGGGGTCGAGGCCGGCGGTCGGTTCGTCCACAATGATCAGTTGCGGATTGCCGATCAGGGCCTGTGCGATACCGAAACGCTGGCGCATACCGCCCGAGAAACCGGCAATGGCTTTCTTGCGGACATTCCACAGATTGACCTGGTTGAGCAGGGTCTCGACGGTGTCCTTGCGTTCCTTGCCCGAGCTGATGCCCTTGAGGATGGCCATGTGGTCCAGCATGTCATAGGCCGAGACGCGCGGATAAACGCCGAAATCCTGCGGCAGATAGCCAAGGGTCCGGCGCAGCATTTCCGGTTCTTTGATGACGTCGAGTTCGCCGAACTTGATGGTGCCCGAGGTGGGCGATTGCAGGGTGGCAATGGTCCGCATCAGGGTGGACTTGCCCGCCCCATTCGGGCCCAGCAGGCCGAACATGCCGCGTGGAATCTCTAGGGACACATCGTCCAAAGCGCGTGTGCCATTGGCATAGATATGGGTGAGATTGGTAATCGACAGCATTAAAGAGCCCCCTGCTCGCAGTGTATCGCGCACTCAATCAGAAGTGGCTCTGCGTTCAAGTGAACCTTCGGTAAGGAAAAGGCCGGAAGCGGTGGCTTCCGGCCTTTGGAGCGTGATTACATGTCGTCTTTGGGGACGCCTTCCCGGCCTTCGACGCGATCCCGATAGATGGAGGCGCGAGCCAGAAGGATCATGGTGACGGGGGTCGTGACCGTCAGGAAGATCGCGATAAGCAGGGGTTTCAGCGTCAGTCGACCTTCGGCAAAGCTGAAATAGATCACCATGGCCGCAACGATGGTGGCCATGCCCAGTGTCGAGGCCAGTGTCGGCGCATGCAGGCGCTCGTACATGCTTTTGAGCGTCTTGAGGCCGACGCTGCCCAACAGCGACAGCAATGCGCCGAAAATGCACAGGGCGGTCACCGCAATGGCGGCCCACATGGGGATGTCGGGCATATGTTCGGGTGCGGTCAGCATTATTCGATCACCTCGCCGCGCATCAGGAATTTGGCCAGTGCGACTGTGGACGTAAAGCCGATGATGGCCAGGATCAGGGCGGTCTCGAAATAGGCGGTCAACGACATGCGGATGCAGTGGACGAGGATCAGCAGCATGGCGTTCACATACAGCGTATCCAGACCCAGAACCCTGTCCTGAGCGCGTGGCCCGATCAGGATACGCCATGCGCAGACCAGCATGGACAGGGCCAGAACCACCTGCGCGAAACCGGTGCCCCAATAGACAATGGCGGCGGGCGTCATGGGAAGATCTCCATCAGCAGGCGCTCGTAGCGGTTATGGAGGATGGCCTTCCAGTCGTCCTCTTCGCGCAGGTCCAGAACATGCAACAGAAGGACACGCGAATAGCGGTCATACTGGACCCATGTGGTGCCCGGCGTGCTGGTGACGATGATGGCCAGACAGGCCAGTGCATAGCGGTTGCTGCATTCCAGCTGGATGTTGACGAAGCCCGCTTTGCGCGTGCGTTTGCGATAGCCGAGCACAATTCTGGCTGTGTTCCAGTTGGACGACAGAACGTCGAGGAACAGTCTCCAGAACAAACGGATAATGGACAGCGGGCTTCGTACCTGAACCATATCGGGTTCCAGTACGCGCATGACTTGCGGCACCAGCAGTGCGACGATCAGGGCGATGGTGGCGTGACCGGATCCTGCGGGCGAGGACATCAGCATCCAGACCATGAACAGCGCCACGGACAGGATAGGGTGGGGCAGAACCTGCCGGAAAACTCTGGCGATCATTACAAGCGCCCTTTCAGAACCGCAGCGACATAGTCACCGGGGCGGGTGAGCCAGTCGCCGGTATGCTCGGCAAAGGACAGGGCCGCACCGCCCGCTATGGTCAACCACAGGCAGCAGGCAATCAGCCCGCCAATGGCGACAAATTCGGGACTGCGAACCGCCAGCGCACTGCTCTCGTCACGTTTCCAGAAGCCGTCGATACCAAAGCGCACAAGAGCGATCAGGGTCGCGAAGCTGGAGAAGGTCAGGATACCGATCACCCACCAGCTGGCAGGCAGATAGGCCCCTTCGCCTTCCAGAAGGCCGATAAAGATACCCAGCTTGCCGATAAAGCCGGCCAGCGGCGGCATGGAGGCCACCACCAGAGCCGCAAGGGCAAAGAAGGCCCCCAGCAGCGCCAGCGAACGCGGCATCACACGGCCCACCTCCTCGACATCGTCGGCCTCGAACGGGTCGGTATATTCGTCATCGAAAAAGGCATCGGTGCCATCAGCGGCACGGTCTTCGCCGCGCACCAGAATCTCGGCGATCAGGAACAGGGCCGCCGAGGCCAGTGTCGAAGCCGTCATATAAAAGAGCGCCCCGCCAAGGGCATTGGCCTGCCCCAGACCGACAATGGCCAGTACGGTGCCGGACGAGGCCATGACCGCATAGCCGATGACCCGTTCCAGACGCTGGGCGGCGATGACGCCCGCTCCGCCAAAGATGACGGTGGCCAGTCCCAGAACCAGCAGGATCGACTGGCCAAAGCCCGCGCTGTCGCCACTGTCGGGATGGAACATCAGCATCGACAGGCGCAGCAGCACATAGACCCCGACCTTGGACAGCAGGGTAAAGACGGCGGCAACCGGCGCACTGGCGGCCGAATAGGCCCCCGGCAACCACAGACCCAGCGGCCATGCGGCGGCCTTGATCAGGAAGGCGATGCCCAGAATGGCGCAGCCGGCCTCGAACAAGGCGCGGTCTTCGGGCGCGATGAAGGGAACACGCGCGGCAATATCGGCCATGTTGAGCGCGCCGATTGTGCCATAGACCAGCGCCACCCCGATCAGGAAGAACAGCGAGGCGGTCAGGTTGATGGCCACATAGCCCAGCCCCGCCCGTACCCGCTTCTCGCCCGAGCCATGCAGCAACAGGCCATAGGAGGCAGCCAGCATGACCTCGAAGAAGACGAACAGGTTGAACAGGTCGCCGGTCAGAACCGCCCCGTTCACGCCCATCATCAGCAACAGGTAAAGGGCGTGGAAACGCGGCCCTGCACGGTCCCAGCGGGCCAGCGCAAAGATCAGGCCTGCCGCTCCGACAACGGCGATCAGGGCCAGCATCAGGGTGGACAGGCGGTCGGCCACCAGCACGATACCGAACGGTGCGGCCCAGTTGCCCAGACTATAGACGCGGGCTGTATCGGTGCCGCCCGATCCGCCGATACTGGCTTCCTGCAGCAGCAACAGGGCCGTGCCGAGAATGGCGGCGCAGACGGCCAGACTGAGGGCCGCCTTGGTCTTGTAGCGTTGCTCCTTGAGCAGCAGCATGATGGCCGCTGCTATCAGGGGCAGGATAATGGGCAGGATGGTGAGGTGTTCGAAAAGTGACGGCGTCATTCGGATTCATGCCCGTCAACATGGTCGGTGCCGGTGATGCCACGGGCGGTCAGGAGCACCACAAGATAAAGGGCGGTCAGCGCAAAGGAGATGACGATAGCCGTCAGCACCAGTGCCTGTGGAACAGGGTCGGCATAGGCCGAGGTGTCCACCTTGCCGGGATGCACCAGAGGCGGCGCACCGGCCTTGAGGCGGCCCATGGCGAAGATGAACAGGTTGACGGCATAGCCCAGCAGGCCAAGGCCGATAATGACCTGAAAGGTTCGCGGGCGCAGCAGCAGCCACACACCCGAAGCGGTCAGAATGCCAATGCCGATGGCCAGAATGATTTCCATCAGACGCCCTCCTCGGGAGCTTCGACCGGCTCGATTTCACGGGCGGTACGCAAGGACTGGTGCGCGATAGCGGTCAACATCAGCACGGTGGCCCCAACGACCAGCAGGGCTACGCCAAGGTCAAAGATGACGGCGGTGGCCAGGGGCACCTTTTCGACCCATGGCAGGCTGCCATACTGGAAATAGGTGGTCAGGAACGGATAGTTGAACAGCCACGAGGACATGCCGGTCAGGGTGGTGATCAAAAGACCGCCGCCAATCCAGTACAGGGGGCGGATACGCAGGCGTTCTTCCACCCAGCGTGCGCCCTCGGCCATGTATTGCAGGATAAAGGCCACCGACATGGCCACACCGGCCGCAAAGCCGCCGCCCGGCAGGTCGTGCCCGCGCAGGAACAGATGTAGCGCCAGAAGGATAATGAAGGGGAAGGTCCACTTCATGACAACCGACGGGATCAGCATGGTCTCGCGCAGGGTGTCGCCCGACTGGCGCTGCTGGTGCAGCTTGTCGTGGCGATCCTGAACGCGGCGTTGTTCGGTGATGCCGCGGCTTTCCTCGGCCGGCCGGAAGCGGCGCAGCAAGGCCCAGATGGTCAGGGCCACAATGCCCAGAACGGTAATCTCGCCCAGCGTATCAAAGGCGCGGAAGTCCACCAGCAGGACGTTGACGACATTTCTGCCACCGCCACGCGGATAGGATTCTTCGAGCAGGAAGCTGGACAGGTGGCTGCCACCGGGGCGGGTCATGACGGCAAAGGCAAGTGCGGCCATACCAAGACCGGCCAGGGCGGCAATGGTCATGTCCATGGCGCGACGGCGGCGCGAGGCGAAGTCGATCTTGGGCGGGGCCATTTCGACCGCGCGTTTGGGCAACCAGCGCAGGCCCAGCAGCAACAGAACGCCGGTGACGATCTCGACCAGTATCTGTGTGGCAGCCAGATCGGGTGCGGAGAACCAGACAAAGGTCAGGGCACTGGCCAGACCGCATCCGGCCATCAGGATGACCGCAGCGAGGCGGTGATATTTGGCCTGCCATGCCGCCGCCAGCGCGCAGACGCTAGCGATGATCCAGATCAGGGTAAAGCCGATGCCGGGACGCTGGATGGTGACGCCGGCCTCCTTCATGCCCAGACCGCCAAAGCCGACAGCGGCAATGGCTGCAAGCAGGGCGGTGATCATCAGCACACGGATGCGCCACTGCTGCTTTTTGGAGCCCAGTTGCAGCACGATCCATTCGGCGCTGATATTCATCCAGCGCATGGCGCGGTCAAAGGCGCGGGCACCGCTGAAGCGGCCGACAATCCATGCCTTTTCGGCGCGGTTGATGCGTTTGCCCACCAGCACATAGGCCGTGGTGCCACCGATCAGGGCGATGAAGCTCATCAGGAGTGGCAGGTTGAAACCGTGCCAGATCGACAGGCTGTAATAGGGGGTGGCGTCTCCCAGAACCGACTTGACCGCAAAGCCGAGTACCGGCGCGATGGTCAGGGCGGGAATCGTACCGACAAGGACGCAGATCAGAACCAGCAGTTCGATGGGGAAGCGCATCCAGCGGGCAGGCTCGTGCGGGGTCTTGGGCAGGTCGGTCGCAGGCGGGCCAAAAAAGACCTGATGGATAAAGCGCACCGAATACAGAACCGACAGGGCGCTGGCCAAGGTCGCCAGCACCGGCACCAGCAGCGAGAAGTCACGGCCTTCGGGCGCTTGCAGGGCCTCGGCGAGGAACATTTCCTTGGACAGGAAGCCGTTCAGCAGCGGCACACCGGCCATGGCGGCGGCGGCGACAATTGCGAGCGCGGCCGTATAGGGCATGGTCTTGCGAAGGCCGGACAGTTTGCGCAGGTCGCGCGTGCCGGTTTCGTGGTCGATCACACCGGCCGCCATAAACAGCGAGGCCTTGAAGGTGGCGTGGTTGACGATGTGGAAGATGGCGGCCACCAGAGCCAGCGGCGTGCCCATGCCCAAAAGCAGGGTAATCAGGCCCAGATGGCTGATGGTGGAATAAGCCAGAAGGCCTTTCAGGTCGTTCTGGAATACCGCTGTCCATGCGCCGAACAACAGGGTGAACATACCCGCGCCGCCGACAATATAGCCCCATTCGGGTGTGCCCGCGAGAACCGGCCAGAATCGTACCAGCAGGAAGACGCCTGCCTTCACCATGGTGGCCGAGTGCAGATAGGCACTGACGGGGGTGGGGGCGGCCATGGCGCGCGGCAGCCAGAAGTGGAACGGGAACTGGGCGCTCTTGGTCAGGGCCCCCATCAGGATTAGGCACAGGGCCGGAAGATAGAGCGGGCTGTTCTTGATGACATCACCCGAGGCCAGAACGACATCCAGGTCGAAACTGCCGACAATACGCCCCAGCACCACCACACCGGCCAACAGGCATAATCCGCCAAGTGCGGTGACCGTCAGGGCCATACGAGCACCGTTCTGGGCGGATTCAGAGTGGTTCCAGTAGCCGATCAGAAGGAAGGAGAAGAAGCTGGTCAGTTCCCAGAACAGCACCAACTGGATCATGTCGCCTGACATGACCACGCCGGTCATGGCCCCCATAAAGGCCATCAGGAACGAGAAGAAACGCGGGACCGGATCTTCGGGCGACATGTAGTAGCGGGCATAGAGCACCACCAGCGCACCGATCGCCTGAACAATCAGGGCAAACAGCCATGCAAAACCGTCAAGGCGCAGGCGAAACGCGATATCCAGTGTCGGCAGCCATTCGACGGCAAAACGGGCGACTTGGCCCGAAGCGATCACCGGATAGAGGCAGAGCAGCGCGATGACGCCGATTAGAGATGCGGCAGAGGCCAGTGTCGCGGCGGCATTTCGGGCCTTGGTCGGCAAGAAGCTTGCCGCAATTGCTGCAATAAAAGGGGTGGCAAAGGGTATCAGCAGCAAGAGAGCCTGATTCATCCGCGGGCGCGTCTCCGAAATTTAGGATGCAGGGGAAGCCCTGCGACAGGAATAAAATTTAGGGATGGATACGGCATGGTGCGGCGTATCCGGAATGTGAAGCAGCGTCCGTGGTTTAAACAAACCACGGTTGCCTTTGTTTTTTAACAAAGAGGACCGCCCCTGTCCGATCACTAAATCGCCAGAGTACGAAAAAAAAGGACGCTTTAGCCGGAAATGGTGAGGCGAATTGACGCCTGAAGCCTCAGTTTCAGGAAGAAACGCTGTTCTTTGCCAAGAAGCCGGGAAGAAGCTGGGCCACGACATTGCGGCTGGCATCCTCGTCCTGATCCAGCATGTCGCGCAGGGGCGGACCGATCAGGGCCTCGCCAAAGGCGGTCAGGGCGATGAACAATACTGCCGAGCCGATAGCCTTGGGCGGCAGACGGTCGCCATTGCCGATCTTGGTATCGATGGCCTTGACCAGATCCTGAACCGCAATCCGCACAGGCTCCAGATGGGACAGGTCCCCCGAAAGGACGATCCAGGCCGCCAATCGACCCGCTCCGCCGGTCGAGAAGGCCTCGAACACGGCATTGACGACTTCGAGCGGTGCGCCGTCATCGGTGCGCAGACGCTCGACTGCATCCTGAATGGCGCTGGCCAGATCGTGAACCATCGAGCCCATCAGGGCTGATTGCAGACCGCCGGCCGAGCCGAAATGGTGGATCAGGTTGGCGTGGGTCACACCGATGCGCCCCGCGACAGCCGACAGGGTCACAGCATCCGGCCCGCCGCTGAGCAGCAGGGTGCGGGCTTCGGTCAAGGCTTCGCGACGCGCTTCTTCGGGCGAGCGACGGCGGCGACGTGGGCGGGCTTGTGTTTCAATTGACATTAATGTAAATGACATCCCTGTAGATAATGTGTCTTACGCCCCAAACAGGAGGGACTTCAAGTGGCGACACTCACCGCTCAAGTTTCCGCAGCGGAAATAATGCAGAAGACAGGGGTTCGTTCACGCCCTGCCTCTGCACATATTCGTAAAACCATGCAGCCTCTGCGGGCCTTAAAAGCCGTGCGCAGGCTGATCGCGGATAAGGACGATACCGAGCAGGTATTTGAAATTATGAATGCTTTGGTCGGCCGCTCGACGCAGTGGGGCTATCGCAGGATGTTGAATTCACCTGTGGGGGGCGTGGCGGCCTATCACCGGACCGAACTGGCCGATGTGTTTCAGGATCACAATTACTTGCGCAGCCTGCCGGAGGGCAGTCTGGGGCGGGCCTATCTGGCATTCATCGAGGCACAGAACTTCTCGGCCTATGGGCTGGTGGATGAAAGCCGCAAGGTCGCCGACAGCGAGATCGAGGCGGCGCATCCCCATGCCTGGTATGCGCGGCGCTTACGCGACGTGCATGATGTCTGGCATGTGCTGACCGGATATGGAGCCAATGCGCTGGGCGAAGGCTGTCTCGTAGCGTTCTCCCTGCCGCAGACGCGCAGCAAGGGTTTTGGTGTAATCGCCTTTGCGGTGGGGATGCAATTTGCCCGCGCCCGTACCGGATATCCGTGTGCGCGTGCTGTCTGGCAGGCATGGCGCGACGGCCGTAAAGCGGCGTGGCTTCCTTCGCAGGACTATGCCGTCCTGATGGCTATGCCTCTGGAAGAGGCGAGGCGCGTGCTGAAAATCCCAGTACCCTATCTTTATAATAGGGTGCCGCCGCAAATGCTGAATGCCTATGCGGGGGCCAAGGCGGCCTGAGGTCGTACAGCGCACCTATATAAAGTGATGGCCGATAGCGGGATGCTATCGGCCATTATGGTTTCAGGAGGCTGTTTTGCGCCGTGTCAGCATGACACCGAATGCGGCGGCCAGAGGGAACATCATCACGCCGTATATGGCAGCGGGCAGGCTCATCTCGGGACTACGCAGGACCGACTGGGCGATGACGATGGCCAGTGTGGCATTGTGTAGTCCCACCTCGAAGGCACTGGCGACGGCCTGCTTGTGCGGGATTTTCAGCAGGCGCGGCACGAAGAAGCCGAGGGATAGGCTGAGCAGGCAGAACAGAACGACAATCCCGAGCAGGCTACCCAGATGCTGCATCAGAGCTTCGCGACCCGACAGGGCTGCGCCCAGAATGACCACGGTCAGGATCAGGATCGAGCCGAGCCGCACAGGCTTGTCCATGGCGCGAGCAAAGCGGGGATAGAAACGCCGCACAGTCATGCCGATCGCAACGGGCACCAGCACAATCAGAAAGACTTCGAGCGTCTTTTTGAATTGCAGACCGACCTGCATGTCGCCGGGCTGGAAATAGGCCACAGCCAGATTGACGATGATCGGCAAGGTAATGACGGCAATGACCGAGTTGATGGCGGTCAGGCTGATATTCAGGGCCACATCGCCACGGAACAGGTGACTATACAGATTGGCGGTGGTGCCACCGGGGGATGCGGCCAGCAGCATCATCCCTACGGCCATCAGTGGCGGCAGTCCAAAGGCGATACACAACCCGAAACAGACGAGGGGCAGCAATAAAAGCTGGCAGCCCAGAGCCACCACGGCGGCCTTTGGTCTTTGGGCCACGCGCACAAAGTCGGCGGGCGTTAAATCCAGACCGAGGCCGAACATGATAATGCCCAGCGCGACCGGAAGTCCGATCAATACAATGGATGAATCCATAAACGTCTGCCTCCCCGCAGCCGTATGGAGCCGGACCGATGATCCGGCGCGGTTGATTTAGATGTGCCGCTTGCTGCGGCCGTAATCTCAGAGTTTTCCGTTGAGGTCGCGTCCGGCGTTCAGGCCGGAGAAGATACAGCCCCCCAGGAAGGTCCCCTCCAGAGCATTATATCCATGCACGCCACCGCCACCGAATCCAGCGGCTTCGCCTGCGGCGTACAGTCCTTCGAACACAGTTCCGTCAGGGCGAAGGACACGCGATGCCAGATCGGTCTGTAATCCACCCAGAGATTTACGGGTCAGGGTGTGCAGTTTAATGCCGATCAGCGGACCATGTTTGGGGGCCAGCAGTCTGTGCGGCTTGGTGGTGCGAGCCATGCGGTCGCCAAGATAGCGGCGGCTATTATGGATGCCCTGTATCTGCACATCCTTGGCATAGGGGTTGTCCACCTGAGCGTCGCGATCTTCGATCTGGCGACGGACAAGTGCGGCATCCAGCAGGGGTGTTTCGGTTAGGCCGTTCATCTTGGCCACCAGTTCTTCCAGCGTATCGGCGGTGACAAAGTCCTCGCCCTTCTGGCGGAAGGCTTCGACCTCTGCGGGGGGGTGCGAAGACAGGCGCGATTTGAACACGGCCAGCTTCTTGCGGTCGGTGATGTCGAGGTTTTGCTCCGAACCCGACAGCGCAAACTCCTTGGCCATGATATCGCGGGTGACGATGAACCAGCTGTGGTCGTGTTCGGCGATATCGGGCGTGGTGCGCAGATATTTCAGCGTCGCCACGGTGTCGTAACCGGGCAGGGCGGGGAAGGGCAGTCTGCGGCCTAGCGCATCCAGCCACAGAGGTGACGGGCCGGGCAGGATACGGATGGCATGACGCGGCCAAACCGGATCCCAGTTCTTTACGCCTTCGACATAGTGCCACATGCGGTCGCGGTTCACGATGCGACCGCCAGCCTGTTCGGCAATGTCCAGCATGCGGCCATCCACATGGGCGGGGACGCCGGTGATCATCTGCTTTGGCGGCTTACCAAGGCGGGCGGGCCAGTATCTGCGGACCTGCTCGTGATTGCCGCCAATCCCGCCGGTCGCCAGAACAACCGCAGGCGCCCGTAGGGTAAAACTGCCGGTCGCTGTCCGGTTGGACGGGACGGCGCGTGCGGCATTGTCTGGGGCCAGAACTGTGCCGGTGACGCCGGTGACGCGACCGGCTTCGACAATCAGATCATCGACCTGATGGCGGTGGTAGAAGGTGAGTGTCCCTGCGGCAGCGGCCTCTCTGGCGCTATGGGCGAAGGGTTCGGAAACGCCGGTGCCGGTGCCCCATGCGACGTGAAAACGCGGCACCGAATTGCCGTGACCATCGGCACGGCCCGATCCTCGCTCGGCCCATCCGACCATGGGGGTCAGGCTGATACCGTTGTCACGAAGCCAGCTGCGTTTTTCGCCAGCGGCAAACTCGACATAGGCGCGGCCCCATTGTCTTGCCCAATAGTCTTCGTCCAGCGGGCCGGACAGCCGGTCCCATCCGGCACTGCCACACCAGTCCCGCCAGGCCAGATCAAGACTGTCGCGCACACCGAGCCGTCTTTGCTCGGGGCTGTTGACCAGAAACAGACCACCAAACGACCAGAAGGCCTGACCGCCGAGATTGTGGGCGTTCTCCTGATCGACCAGCGCGACCTTGCGGCCCTTGTGGCGCAGCTCGTGCGCGGCCACCAGTCCGGCCAGTCCACCGCCTACTATAATGACATCGGCATCCATGACGGTTTTCTCGCAGCAGTGAAGGAGGCGAACGCGGCAAGAACCGAGAACGAAGTTGTATGCGCAGACTAAGCGGTAAAAAAACCGTTCGTCAATATTGACACTATAGTCAACAGTGTCATTTTAAGCGGGCTTCGTTTCCTCCGAACCGGGGCCTGATGAAAGCGGTATCGGCATCCTCGCCGCCTCATCAATCCTGCTGATGCGTCTAACTCCGGCGCTATTCTTGGCCGCCCTTCGGGGCGGCCTCTTTTTTGGCCGTGCCTTACCCACATCACTCTGCAGAAACCTATTGGACAGTGATGTAAACAGGTATTGACAGCTGCGTGAGTAAGTGGATTGATAAATCGCAGGTATGCGAACGATCCGCCCGGACGCATTGCCACAAATCAGGCGGAGGCAAGGGGGCAAGGCGAATGCGTTGCGCCCGCATGGGGAGGTTTTAATCGCATGGCGCAACACAATCGCGCTCACACCAAGTGGGTCGTTACGGCTTCTGTCCTCGCTCTGACGAGCGGCTATTCCCAGCTTGCACATGCGCAAGATACGGGATCGACGGCCGTCGATGAAATCATCGTCACAGCCCAGAAACGTGAACAGTCCATTCAGGATGTGCCGATTGCTGTATCGGCATTTAGTGCAGAGGCTCTGGATGCGATGAAGATCGAGGGCGGCTCGGAATTGCTCCGTGCTGTTCCCAATGTGAGTTTTTCGAAGTCGAACTTCTCCATGTATAATTTTTCGATCCGCGGGATCGGGACCAAGGCTCTATCATCGGCTTCGGATCCGGCCGTTGCGATTGCATTTAATAACTCCACTATGATCCGGAACCGGCTGTTCGAGTCGGAGTATATGGATGTGAACCGCGTCGAGGTTTTACGGGGCCCGCAGGGGACGCTTTATGGGCGTAACGCGACCGCGGGTGTTGTGAATATGATTCCCAATCTGCCGGGGCCGAACTACGAAGGGCTGGCAAAGGCGGAACTTGGTAATTTCGGCACTGTGCGCGGCCAGGCCATGGTGAACATTCCGGTATCGGATACGTTCTGGGTGCGTGCTGCCGGATCGTTCACCAAACGCGACGGTTTTGACTACAACAGCTTTAACGGCAACGACGTTAATGACCGCGACCTGTGGTCAACGCGTCTGTCTGCGGCCTGGGAACCCCATGAGCGCTTCCGCACGAACTTGATCTGGGAACATTTCGAGGAAGACGATAATCGCTCGCGCACAGGAAAGCAGCTGTGCACGCGCGATCAGGGGCCGACCTCGATGGCGGGCTACACCTTTAAAACGAACTCGTTTGAACAAGGAAAGCTGCCGCAAGGTTGTTTGCCGGGATCGCTTTATGATGATGCGGCCTATGGCACCCCTCAAGGTGCAGGTTATGCGTTCCTGCCTATTGCATCGAGACAGTGGTCGACGGCCGCAGGGTCGAACTATTCGCCGTTCTTTAATTTTGATCCCTTTGGTGGTGTGACGCAATCACGGGATCTAAGAGAAGTTTCGACACCGATTGATCCGGTGTACCAAGTAAAAAATGACGTTATTCAGCTTAATGTCGCATTTGACATTACTGATAATCTCACCTTGCATTCGCAAACCCTCTATACAAAAGACGAATTTTATTCGTCACAGGATTATATGCGTTTTGCTTCGGTACCACTTTTCTCTGATACGACGGGATTCAAGTCTCCATCAGGCAAGGTAACAAATGGACCGACACCGGGGGGCATCTATGTTGACCCTCAACTCGGGCCGTCAACCCGTATGCTGTCGATGGATGTCAGCAAGTCGAATAATGATCAGTTCTTCCAGGAGCTGCGCTTGCAGTCGAACTGGGAAGGAAGCTTCAACTTCTCTCTTGGCGCGAACTACACCAAGTTTGAAACTGAAGATAACTACTTCGTATACAACAATATCTTCACGATGTTGGCGGAGTGGTTCTACAATTATGACTTTGCTGGCGGAATGCCCAGAGTCTGTAAGGACGGTTCCAAATTCGAATGCATCGGGGTGGACTACGCCTCGCTCGAAGAGTCCGACGGCAATGGGCACAACTATTTCCGCAGCCGCAATGTGGTCTCTACGGAATCATGGGCCGCTTTCGGCGAAGGCTATTGGGATATCAATCCGGAATGGCGCCTGACTGTCGGCCTGCGTTACACCGAGGATGAAAAAAATAGCACCCCTTATCCCAGCCAGCTCCTTCTCGGGACGTGGGATATGCTGGGTTCGGGTATGTATAGCGGCGGGCGGGTGTCGTGGGGCTATCCAGCCCAGCCTGACATAGTTCAGGCGTGGGATGCATTCTCTGGTCGCGCGGTGCTGGATTGGAAGCCGACGGACGATGTCATGGTCTATGCGTCTTACTCGCGTGGCTATAAGGGCGGAGGGGCTAACCCGCCCCGCGCTGATATTGACCCGCGTGTCATGCAGACCCAACCGCTGGCAGAGCTGTTTGAGCCGGAATATCTGAACGCGTTCGAGATCGGTGCGAAAATAACCCTGCAGGATGGTCGTCTACGTCTGAATGCGACGGCCTTCTATTATGATTACACCAACTATCAGGTGTCGCAGATTCAGGACCGGATCGCACTGAACGAAAACTTCGATGCGGAGTCGATGGGGCTTGAGTTCGAGGCCATCTATAATGTGACGCCTAATTTCCGCATCGACGGCAACCTGGGTATCCTCAAAACCCGCATCGCGGATGGTGAGCAGTCCATCGACATTATGG
>NZ_JAVXCU010000038.1:0-24363 GCF_036659295.1 Brevundimonas sp.
GCTAAACAGCCCCCTTCACGCATGAATTTTTCAATTCATCGCCTTTAGCATCTATTTGCCGCTGATTTTGCGCTGTTCCAGTGCGATTGCGCCGATAGCTGCGGCGACCAGACCCACGGCCAGCAGAGCGGCACCTTCCTTGGCGTGGTCCTTGGCAAAGTCGGTGGCATAGTCACGCGCATCTTCGGCTGCGCGTCTGGCCCGTTTGGCATAACGGCGCGAAGTGCGGCTACGACGCGGGCCATCACGCCAGCCGTCGAAACGCTCGCGTGCACCATCGGCAAAATCGCGGGCGCGATCGCCTAGGTTATGGCTCAGTTCCTGCGCGCGGTCCGAAAGGTCGTGCATGCGATCCGATGCGCGGGCCTTCAGACCCTGCGCACGTTGCGAAGCGCGTTGACCCAGGTCCCCGGCATCGTCGTGCACCCGTGCGCTCATCTGTTCCAGACGGTCACGCAGGGCCTCGGTATCCACCCAGCCGCGCGGATCGATACGATCCATCAGCACTTCATAGCGGCGCGGGCCCGTGCGCTGGCGCAAGAACAGGGAGGCAAAGCCCACAGCCGCCAATACAGCCACGCCACCGGCGACAATGCCGGGATGCTTGCGGACTTCCGCAATTACTTCGTCGATCAGGTGCGTCGTTTCGCTCATGCCTGCCGTCTCCGATAACTATAAGGGTTCACAAACATCAGCGGTTTGCAGGCACAAGAGTTCCCGAAAACCGCATAAACTTCGCAATGAAGTTTGCCATACTAGGCTTTCGTCACAAGCCCCGCCCCTTACAAATACGGCCTTGCCTCACTATATTGCGCGACTTCTAGTTTATTCAGTATTTCAGGCCCCAAATTGACCGACGCAACCGCTCCTATCAGTGCCCTGCATGATGATCTGGCCGCGGCCTTCCAAATCGAAGGCTGGCCTGTACGTGGCCGTCTGGTCCGTATGGGCGACGCCATCAACACCATCCTGTCGTCGCACGACTATCCACTGCCCGTCGCCCGCCTGCTGGGCGAAGCCTGTGCGCTGGCGGCTCTGGTCGGTTCGGCCCTGAAGTTCGACGGTCGTCTGCTGATCCAGGCACAGGGCGATGGTCCTGTGCGCTATGTGCTGGCCGACTATGGCACCGACGGCACCATGCGCGGTTTCTGCCGCTATGATGAAGGCGAACTGAAAGCCCTTTGCGACAGCAAAGAAGCCCCCGGCGCGCAAGACCTGCTGGGCAAGGGCCTGTTCATCATGACGCTGGACCGTGGCCCCGACTTCGAGCGCACACAGGGCATGACCCCCATCGAAGGCGACAGCCTGTCGTCCTGCGCCGAGCATTACTTCATCCAGTCCGAACAGATCCCGACCAAGGTCAATCTGGCCCTTGGACAGATCACCACCGACACCGGCACCCAGTACCGTGCAGGCGGTGCGCTGATTCAGGTCATCGCCGGTGACGAAGCCCGTGGCTCGACCGAGGAAATCTGGGACCGCACCCGCGCCCTGTTCTCGACCCTGTCCGACGAAGAACTGGTCGATCCGACCATCACGCCGGAAACCCTGCTGTATCGCCTGTTCCACGAGGACGGCGTGCGTCTGGAAGGGCCGACCGCCCTCAAGGCCCAGTGCCGCTGCTCGCGCGAGCGTATCGTCACGGTGCTGCAATCCTTCTCCGAGGATGACCGCAACGAAATGGTCGAGGATGACGGCCTGATCCACGCCAACTGCGAATACTGCTCGACCGACTATCACATCGATCCGGTAGAGGTGACGGTTCCCGCTCCCGAAGCCCGCCACTAGGGCTCGTCAGACATAGAAAAAGGGCGCTGCGGCCTTGGCCACAGCGCCCTTTTTCTTGCCTCCTGCCATATCTAGCAGGGGTGTTTCTCGGCCATCCATTCGCGCACGGCCTGTGTCACCGTGATATTGCGACGGGCTTCGGGAATAGCGCGAAAACGGCTTTCGATTTCCAGCGCGTTGAGCGAAACCTTTTGCGGCATGCAGATGGTTCGCGGCTGGCCACGCGCTTGAAGCGCCTCCTGCTCGGAGCGCACCGTCGAGAAGGCTGTCTTCAACTCGTTCATCAGTCTGCGCGTGGACGGCAGCAACAAGGCCGAGGCATTGCGCGGAATACGCTCCGCCGATGCCAGAAACTGTCTAACCGTCTGTGCCATGGCGGGTGTACCGCTCAGGCTCACGATTACAGCCGCCAAACCCAAGTACGAACCGATGCGCTGCATTGGATTGCCCCTGCCGTGTTGTGACAAAGCTTCAAGCCTTGCCACAACCTACAGAGGCAAACCGGCGTTCGTCCAGACTAGCTGTTCAGGTCCAGCGAGTAGCCGGCCGAACGCACGGTGCGGATCGGGTTGACCGTGCCCTCGACGTTCAGCGCCTTGCGCAGACGGCCGACGTGGACGTCCACGGTGCGGGCCTCGACATAGACGTCCGAGCCCCAGACCGCATCCAGCAACTGTTCGCGGCTGAACACACGGCCCGGATGCTTCAGGAAGTGATCCAGAAGGCGGAATTCCGTCGGGCCGAGATGGATTTCCTTGCCCGCGCGCGAAACGCGGTGGGCCACGCGGTCCATGACGATGTCGGCATGGTTGACGCGGTCATCGGCCAGACCCGGACGCAGACGGCGCAGAACCGCCCGCATACGCGCCGTCAGCTCGGTCATCGAGAACGGCTTGGTCATATAATCGTCGGCGCCGGTATCGAGGCCGCGCACACGGTCGGCTTCTTCGCCGCGTGCCGTCAGCATGATAACCGGCAGGTTGCGGGTTTCGGACTTGGCGCGGATACGACGGCACACCTCGATGCCTGACAGTTGCGGCAGCATCCAGTCCAGCAGGACGAGGTCCGGCTGGCGTTCCTCGATCATCAGCCAGCCCTCCTCGCCATCACCGGCGACGGCGACCTCGTAACCTTCCTTTTCCAGATTGTACTGGAGGAGCGTCGACAGCGCGTCCTCGTCTTCCATTACCAGGATATAGGGCTGCATATCGGACTCTCTAATCGTGGAATGTCAGGTCAGGTCAATCGGCCGACGGAGCTTCATTGCTCGTCAGGGTCGGCGTAGGCGCTGCGTCCTCGCCGGGAGCCGGCACAGCACGCGGGCGCTCGCCCATCATGTCTTCGCCGGTAATCTCGTAGTGAACCGTCTCGGCGATATTGGTCGCGTGGTCACCAATGCGCTCGAGGTTCTTGGCCATGAACAGCAGGTGCGTGCAGGCCGTGATGGTGCGCGGGTCACCCATCATATAGGTCAGCAACTCGCGGAAGAGCGCATTGTAGTGCTCGTCCACCTCGTCATCGGTCTGCCAGACGCTCATCGCGCGCTCGACCTCGGAGGCCGTATAGGCATCCAGAACATCGCGCAGGCGGTTCGACACCAGACGGCCCATGCGCTCGATGGAGCGCGTCAGCAGTTGCATCGGCTCGCCTTCGGCGAGGATCAGCGCGCGCTTGGCAATGTTCTTGGCCAGATCGCCTGTGCGTTCCAGATCCGAGGCCAGCTTGATGGCCCCCAGTGTACGGCGCAGGTCCGACGCCACCGGCTGACGCAGGGCGATCAGGCGGATAGCTTTCTTCTCGATGTCGTAGTGCAGCGTGTCCAGTTTGATATCACGCTCGATGACCGCGCGGGCCAGCGCCACATCGCGGCGGGCCACGGACTCAATGGCATCGGCGACCTGCGCCTCGGCAAGGCCGCCCATGCGGACGACCTCTGCCGTGAGCTGGTTCAGCTCGTCACCATAGGCTTTGACAGTGTGCTGGTTCATGTCGCTCTTAACCGAAACGGCCAGTGATATAGTCGAGCGTGCGGCGCTCGCGCGGATTGGTGAAGATGTCTTCGGTATCGCCCGTTTCCACGATGTTGCCCATGTGGAAGAAGGCCGTGCGTTGCGACACGCGGGCCGCCTGCGCCATCGAGTGGGTAACGATCACGATGCAATAACGCTCGCGAAGTTCGTCGATCAGCTCTTCGATCTTGGCGGTCGCAATCGGGTCCAGAGCCGAGCAAGGCTCGTCCATCAGGATGACTTCAGGCTCGACGGCAATGGCGCGGGCAATCACCAGACGTTGTTGCTGACCACCCGACAGACCGGTACCCGGAGCATGCAGACGGTCGGCGACCTCGTCCCACAGTCCGGCACGTTTCAGTGCCGACTGTACGATATCTTCCATTTCCGACTTCGAGGAGGCCAGACCGTGGATCTTCGGACCATAGGCCACGTTCTCGAAGATCGACTTGGGGAACGGGTTCGGCTTTTGGAACACCATGCCGACCTGTGCGCGCAGCAGCACCGGATCGACCTTCTTGTCGTTGATGTCCTCGCCGTCCATCTCGATACGGCCCTGAACGCGAGCGCCCGGAACAGTATCGTTCATGCGGTTCAGCGTACGCAGGAAGGTGGACTTGCCACAGCCCGACGGGCCGATCAGAGCCGTGACCGCCTTATCGGGGATGTCGAGGCTGACGCCGTGCAGCGCCTGCTTGTCGCCGTAAAAGACCGAGACTTCCTTGGCTGAAATCTTGATCGGGCCAAGACCGGCGCGGGCGCTGTCGCCCACGGTCGGGGCGACCGAGCGGGTCGGTTCTGCGCCAGCGCCGGTCGATTGACCTTCCGGAGCATAGGCGACGGGGGTGCGGATAAGCTTGGTGTTCATAGACATTACCACCGGCGTTCGAAGCGGCGACGCAACAGGATTGCGGCGGCGTTCATCACGATCATGAAGGCGAGAAGGACAAGGATGGCGGCTGCGGTCCGTTCGTGGAACGCACGCTCCGAGGCATTCTCCCAGATATAGATAAGGGACGGCAGGGCACCACCGGGCGCATCAATCGCCGCAGAAATACCCGGCACAAAGCTGATCATACCGATCAGAAGCAGCGGGGCGGTTTCACCCAGCGCGTGCGCCATAGAGATGATCGAACCCGTCATTACCCCTGGCATGGCCAGCGGCAGGACGTGACCGAACACGGTCTGGGTACGGCTGGCACCCATGGCCAGTGCAGCATCGCGGATCGAAGGCGGTACCGCCTTCAGGGCAGATCGGGTGGCGATGATGATGGTCGGCAGCGCCATCAGGGCCAGTACCAGACCGCCAACCAGCGGACTGGCGCGCGGCAGGTGCAGGAAGTTGATAAACAGAGCCACGCCCAGCAAGCCGTAAACAATCGACGGAACAGCGGCGAGGTTGTTGATATTGACCTCGATGATCGCCGTCAGACGATTACGCGGCGCATATTCTTCCAGCCACACGGCGGCAAACACACCGACCGGAATGGCGATCAGAGCCGTTACCGTAAGCATCAGGGCCGAGCCGATCACAGCCCCCAGCAAACCCGCCAGTTCCGGCTGGGTGGAGTCACCCTTGGTGAACAGGGCCGAGTTGAAGTGGGCGCGGATCACGCCTTGCGATTTCAGGCTGTCCAGCCACTGCATCTGCTGGTCGCTGACACGGCGCAGGTTTTCGGGCGTCTCGCGGGTAATCTTGCCCTTGAGATACATTTCCGCATCGTCCGACAGCGGGGTCGTCAGCGGAATAGTCTGGCCGATCAGCGCCGGCTGGGCACGGATACGGTCGGCAGCGATGAATTTCAGCTCCGACGACAGAAGCGCCCGCATGGCCGTAGCCTTGCTGCCGTTCGCGTCATCGGCCACGCCCATACGCACCAGCTGCTGCTCGGCCACCATCTGTTCGAAATTGGTGCCTTGCGGATAGGCGCGGTCGATACGGGCCGGATCCATATAGACCGGCAGGGTCAGGCTGTGGGTATAGAAGGCCGTATAGCCCTGCATCACAATGCTGGTCAGCAGGATGGCAAGGAAGGTCAATGCGATCGCAATCGCACCACGCCCGAACCATTTGAAGCGGGCTTCGCGGGCATAGCGCCCCTTCAGGCGAGCCTGAAGTTTCTCGGCGCGGGCGCTGACTGCGCCGGATTTGGGGGCGGCGTCAGTCATATTGTTCACGATAGGCTGCCACGATACGCATAGCGACAATGTTCAGGATCAGGGTGACGACAAACAGCGTCAGACCCAGACCGAAGGCTGCCAGCGTTTTCGGGCTGTTGAACTCCTGGTCACCGGTCAGCAGCGTCACGATTTGGACGGTGACGGTGGTGACGGTTTCCAGCGGGTTGAGCGTCAGCTTGGCGGCAAGACCTGCGGCCATGGTCACGATCATCGTCTCGCCGATAGCGCGCGAAACGGCCAGCAGCAGAGCGCCCGCAATACCCGGCAGAGCGGCGGGCAGCAGAACCTTTTTGACGGTTTCGGACTTGGTGGCCCCCATGGCGTAGGAGCCGTCACGCAGGGATTGCGGCACTGCGTTCATGATGTCGTCCGACAGGGACGACACGAACGGGATCAGCATGATGCCCATAACGCAACCGGCCACCAGAGCCATCTGGTTCTGGACCAGCATCAGATACTGGCCAAGACCGTCCAGCGGTCCACCGACCAGCCAGCTACCGATCGTATTGAAGAATACGCGCAGAGCCGGACCAACGGTCAGGGCAGCAAAGAAGCCGTAAACCACGGTCGGCACACCGGCCAGAACCTCGAGCAGCGGCTTGACCACAGCGCGGGTCGTCTTGCTGGCATATTCCGACAGGTAGATGGCCGAGAACAAACCGACAGGTGCCGCAACCGCCATGGCGATCAGCATGATCAGGAAGGTACCGGCAAACAGCGGCACGGCCCCGAAGGCACCCGACGATCCGACCTGATCGGCACGGATGGCGATCTGCGGGCTCCACTGGGTGCCGAACAGGAACTCCAGCGGCGACACCATGCCAAAGAAGCGCAAGCTGTCATAAACCAGCGAGAAGATGATGCCGACGGTCGTCAGCACGGCCACGGTGGCGCAGGCAAACAGAATGCCCACCACCCAGGCCTCGACCGCATTACGCGCCCGAAGATCGGGACGGATACGCAGGAAGACAAATAGGCCGCCCAGAATGGCTGCGATCACCGATGCGACCAGACCACCCCATTGCAACAGCGAATGGATATTCTGGACGCGACGGCCCTCGGTCGGCAGCAGTTCGGCATAGGGAGCCGCCCAGATTTGCAGCGCCTCGCCGCCCTGCCCCACACGTCGCGCATCGGCCATGAAGGCCTGACGGCGGAAGGGTTCAAGCTGCTCGACGGCTTCGGGGCTGCCCGCTGCCATCAACTGGCGTTCGATCGGTGCCGAAAACACCGAGGCCAGAATCAGGATGGCCAGCGCAGGGGCCAGCACACCGATCACAGCATACAGACCATGCTGGCCGGGGCGCGAGTGCGGTTTGACGCCTTGGCTGCGCCGCACGGCCAGTCGCCTGCCGCCCAGATAGGACAGCACCGCAAACACAGCCATGAAAATCAGGAAAATCCAGGTCATTCAGGTCCGAGACGCAATCTTACGGCCCACCATTGGGCGAGCTTTGAATTCGGGCCGAAAATGCCCTTGAAAGGCGAGCGGAATAAGACGGATGCATGACAGTTCTGTTACAGCGCCCGGCCGCCATTGTGTCGGCTTTGCAAACACCTGAACCGCTTCGTTAAGCTTTTAATATTTAAAAGATTTCTTCTGTCGGCTGAGTTGCAACACTCTTGCGATCAGGTGCCAGAGGGAAGGCTGCGGCAAATAGCGCACCTGTTCCCAGAGCACTTTCCACAGAAAGTGCGCCCCTGTGACGTATTACAATATGTCGCACTATGGCCAGTCCCAGCCCTGTCCCCTGCCGCTCGCCACTCTTTTGGCCCTCGATGCGATAGAATCGCTCGGTCAGACGCGGCAGGTATTCTCGCGCCATGCCGGGACCATGGTCGCGCACCGTCACGACGACATAGCGGGCCCCCTGTTCGCGATCCGGCGTCACCAGTGACAGGCGCGTGCTGTCGGCCATGCGCGTCTGGAATGTCTCGTCCAGTGTGCGGCCACGCTCGATCGTGACTTCGATCTTGCCACCCGCCGAGGAATATTTCAGCGCATTGTCCACGAGGTTCTGCACCACCTGCACAATCTCGTCGCGCTCGCCGGTCACATCGGCCCCGCCAATCCCCAGATCGGCGTCTATCGTCACCTGCCGCTCGTTGGACAGGACACTGACCGCATCCAGCACATCGGAAGTCGCGCGCGACAGGTCCACACGACCATCGGGGGCGATATGCTCGTTCAGTTCGATACGCGACAGCGACAGCAGGTCGGCCACCAGTCGGCTCATCCGGTCGGCTTGGGTGGCCATAATATCGAGGAACCGGTCCCGCGCCTTGGGGTCATCCTTGGCGTGACCTTTCAGGGTCTCGATAAAGCCCGACAGCGAAGCCAGTGGCGTACGCAGCTCGTGGCTGGCATTGGCCAGAAAATCCACGCGCATCCGCTCGATACGACGCAGGTCCGTCTCGTCCTTGAGCGTCAGCAGCACCAGTGCCTCGGGGCGCCCCTGCCCGTCGTACAGTGGCCCGTCGCGTTCAGGCAAAGGATGGACCTGTGCACGCCAGTGGCGCTCGTTCGCACCGCCCGAAATATAGTCCACGCGCGAGGCCTCGCCCGTAAACAGGGCATCATCAATGGCCTCCAGCACCGTCGGTTCGCGGATCACCGCCACCAGCAAACCTCCGGCAGAACTGACCGGAAACAGTTCGCGTGCTGCGGCATTGGCCAACAGGATGCGCCGTCCGGCAATATCGTCCGCCTCGCCACCCGATATAATCATCATGGGGTCAAAGCTGGCTTCGAAGACGTCGGTCATCAGACCCGTATCGCCATTGGTCTCGACCGGACTCTCGGCCACCAGCGGCGCATAGACCGCCCCCGATACCGGCCTGCGGTTCACGAACCAGGTCGTAAAGGCCACCGCCACCGCGCCCATCACCATCCAGCCCGCCACAGCAGGCTGCATCACGGCCAGAACCAGCATGATGATGACCGACAAGCCGCCGCTGGCGCCCGCTGTCCAAAGACGCGACGTCGCCACAGGGGCCACAGGTGACTGCTGGGGTTCGTAGCTCATACCAATCCGTATCAGACCTAGTGCGACACCCTGAAACATCGGGTGCGATTCATTTCCCACGGATTAGCATCCGGCTGCAACAAGCCTGCGACGAACACAGAAATCAGGCTTTTCACAACTTTGGTAATAATGCTCTTTGCATCAGCCCAGATTCGAATAACATTGGATTCTAAATAGAGGGCGTGAACTATGGAGCGTATAGCGGTCCTTCAGCTTCCCGCACCGCAATGGCCGGTTTTGGCCATCGGGTTCTATATCGGGCTGATACTGACGCTGGCCATGATGGCGATGCGCGTCATCAAAACGCGCTCCAATACCCACAGACGAATATGGGCCATTGCCACCGTATTCTTTGTCGCCCACGCAATGTGGTGGGCCAGCTATCTGGCCGTCCCCCAAAGTCTTTTCGACGGCCTGAACCCCGAGCTTTCGCTTGTGTCCCAGATTCTGGCCCTGACCACAGTCTCGGTCGTTCTGCGGCTGCATATTGCCCGTTCCGGTGCGGCCAATCCGTTTACCTATACCCTCGCTATCGTGGCCGTTTTTGCACTGGGTAATATGGCCACCCTCGCGACGGGCTGGCTGTCGCTGGGGGTCGTTCTAAACATCCGGAACGGGGTGACAGGACCGGTCATTCTCCTTGCCCTGCCCGTCATGTTCATACTGGCATCCACGCTTCGGCCGCGCAGGACTATTCGGCAGGAGATTCTAACCGTGTCGGCTCTGTGCGGTGCGCTGACCGCATGTACACTTTACGGGCTGGCCCTGATGCTAAGTCCCGCAAAAACCTCATGGGCGACTACGGATTGGCTCATCGTGTGGGCGCTCGCAGCGGGTTGCGCGCTGTTGTTTTGCACGGTGCTGTTTGTGGCGGCCCTCTGGCAATCCCAGAAGCGCTTTGTCGTCGACCTCAGCAGTGCCATCGAAGCCCTGCCTATCGGTCTGGCCCTCTATGACGACCGCGACAGACTGCTGATGTGGAATAACCGCTTCCAAAGTCTGGGCCAGAACAACCGCCCGCACCTAAAGGTCGGCATGACCTATTCAGAAGCTCTGAGTTCAGGGATGAAGTCCAGCCTGTTCGCTCCGGATGCTACCGACGATTCCGGTTGGCTGGAGCAAAAGCTGAAAGAGCGCGGCCCCGGTGACTGGCTGGTGCAGTCGCATGACCAAACGCGTTGGGTGCGACTGCAAAACCGCCGCATCGCCCATCGTGGCCTTGTGACGATTGCTTCGGATTTCACCGAACAGAAACAGCATGAAGCCGAACTGGCAGCCGCCCTCGAACAGGCCCGCAGCGCCAATCAGGCCAAGAGCCGTTTTCTGGCCAATATGAGCCACGAAATCCGCACGCCCCCTGAACGGCATCATTGCCCTGACCGAAGCTCTGTCACAGTCGACCCTGAGCGCAAAACAATCCGAGATGGTCGGCATTATCCGCTCTTCCAGCGACAATCTGCAGTCCCTGCTCAGCGACATCCTCGACATGGCCCGTATCGAGGCCGGACAGATCAATATCAATATGGAGCCCTTCGATCTGGGGCGTCTGGTCGAGGATATCCAGAAACTCTATGCCAATGCCGCCAGCGATAAGGGCGTACAGTTTTCCTGCCATGTCACATCCAGCGCGCAGGGCTGGGTCATGGGTGATGCCAACCGCACCGGCCAGATCCTCAACAATCTGCTGGCCAATGCCGTCAAATTCACCGCCGCGGGCCATATTTCGATCTTTGTGACCCGTCAGGGCCAGAATGTCGTCTTCCGTGTGGACGACACCGGCATCGGCTTTGATCCCGCCAAGTTGCGCCACCTGTTTGGCCGGTTCCAGCAGGCCGATGACGAGATCACCCGCCGCTATGGTGGTTCGGGTCTCGGTTTGGCCATCAGCACCGAACTGGCTCATAAAATGGGCGGCACCATCGAGGCCACCAGCCAGCCGGATCAAGGGTCCAGCTTTAGCCTGTCCCTGCCTATGGAGCCGATCACGGTCTCCAACCCTGCCGCCACAAACCCACAATCTGTCAATGAAGCCCCTACGCCCGTCATACAGACGCCGGAAGTGACGGTTTCCCCGGAATGTCTGCAAGTTCTACTGGCCGATGACAATGCCACCAACCGCCGTGTCATCCAGTTGATACTCGACAAGGACAATATCCAGCTGACCGAGGTCGAGAACGGGCAAATGGCGCTGGAAGCCTGTGCATCGCGCGCCTTCGACCTGGTGCTGATGGACATGCAGATGCCGGTCATGGACGGGCTCAGCGCCACCCGTATGATCCGCGCGTTTGAGACCCGATCCGACCGACCGCACACGCCCATTATTATGCTGACGGCCAATGCCATGCCCGAGCATGTTTCTGCATCACTGGAAGCGGGTGCCGACGCCCATCTGTCCAAACCGTTCAACGTCAACCAGTTGCTGGACCTGACCTATCAGCTGACAGCACGCTAAAAACCGCCCGAAGATCATCTTCGGGCGGTTTTGCATTGGTCCGAACACCAACAGCCTATTCGTAACCGTGGGCGGCCTCGTTGATCACCTGACTGGGCATGGACGAGAAGTCCACGCTCAACGGGCGGTTCACCTTGGACTGGAAGGTCTTGATCACATGCTCCAGTCGGCGACGGGCTTCCTTCTCGCCCTCGCCTGCTCCGTCGAGGCCCAGCGGGGCCAGACAGTAGTCGATGATGGCTTGCGGTCGTGACAGGGGTTCCATGACGGGACCCTCCTTTCCATAAGTAGACGCGGGGGATCAGGCGGCGCTGAACTGGGCCGTTTCGGTGGAGTCTTTCAGAGCCGTGGTCGAGGAGCGGCCCTGCGAGATGACGGTGGCGACATCGTCGAAATAGCCGGTGCCGACTTCGCGCTGGTGGCGGGTCGCGGTGTAACCGATAGCCTCGTTGGAGAACTCGCGCTGTTGCAGCTCCGAATAGGCCGCCATGCCACGGTCGCGATAACCCGACGCCAGCTCGAACATACCGTTGTTCAGGCTGTGGAAACCGGCCAGCGTCACGAACTGGAACTTGTAGCCCATTGCACCCAGCTCGCGTTGGAACTTGGCAATGGTTTCCTTGTCCAGCTTGGCTTCCCAGTTGAACGACGGCGAGCAGTTATAGGCCATCAGCTTGCCCGGATGCTCTTTCTGCACGGCCTCGGCAAAGCGTTTGGCATCATCCAGATCGGGGTGCGAGGTTTCCCACCACAGCAGGTCCGCATATTTGGCATAGGACAGGCCGCGCGCGATGCAATGCTCAAGTCCGGTGCCTTCCTTCAGACGGAAGAAGCCTTCCGGCGTACGGTTTTCGCGGTCGATGAACGGGTGATCGCGCTCGTCGATATCCGACGTAATCAGTTGCGCCGATTCCGCATCGGTGCGGGCCACGGTCAGGGTCGGGGTGCCGCAAACATCGGCAGCAAGACGGGCCGCGATCAGGTTGCGCTCATGCGCCTGTGTCGGGATCAGAACCTTGCCTCCGAGGTGGCCGCACTTCTTCTCGGATGCCAGTTGATCCTCGAAGTGGACGCCCGCAGCGCCTGCCTCGATGAAGGCCTTCATGATTTCAAAGCTGTTCAGCGGACCGCCGAAACCGGCCTCGGCATCGGCGACGATCGGGGCGAACCAGTCACGCTTAGCACCGCCCTCGGCATGCTCGATCTGGTCGGCGCGTTGCAGGGTACGGTTGATGCGGCGGCACAGTTCCGGCGCGGCGTTGGCCGGATACAGCGACTGGTCCGGATACATGGCACCGGCGGTATTGGCATCGGCGGCAACCTGCCAACCCGACAGATAGATGGCCTTCAGACCCGCACGAACCATCTGCATGGCCTGGTTCCCGGTCACAGCGCCCAGGGCGTTGATGAAGGGCTCGTCGTGCAGCAGCTGCCACAGACGATTGGCGCCGCGCTCGGCCAGGGTGTGGGTGATCGGCACCGAGCCGCGCAGCCGCAGGACGTCCTGCGGGGTGTAGGGGCGCTCGATACCGTCGAAACGGCCTGAAGGCGAAGGAACCAGATCGGCAAAAGTGGTCATGGCGTTTCTCGATTTGCTTGGAGCGATTTTCTTGAGGTGCGACCGCAGCCGCCGTCCGCTTCAGAAAACACACCCAAGTCACAAATGACACACCACCACCCCACAGATTAAAGTCATTTAGTCATGATATGACTTGACGCATTCAGTCACATTGTGACCAATCCCTGATATGCAGGATAATACCGACCGCAAACTATTCCTCGGGGCCCGCCTCAAACGGGTACGCCGCGATCTGGGCCTGACCCAGACGGCCATGGCCGAGGACCTTGGCGTGTCGCCGTCCTATCTGAACCATATCGAGCGCAACCAGCGCCCCGTCTCGGCGCAGTTGCTGCTGAAACTGGCCGAAACCTATGATGTCGATCTTCGCACCCTGAACCAGTCAGGGGTCGTCGATGCCGCCCGCCTGTCCGAAATACTGGCCGACCCCGTCTTCAAGGGCTTTAGCGCCCCGCGTCACGAACTGATGCAGGTTATCGAGGAAGCCCCCGCCGTAGCCGAAGCCCTGTTGCGGCTGTATCAAACCTTTGACGACCAGCGCGCCCGTATGCGCGCCGCCAGCGAACAGGGCGAAGGGCTGGATGATGGCGCGCCCGCCGACTGGGTGCGCGAATATCTGCAATCACGCGGCAACCACTTTCCGGAACTGGACACACTGGGCGAAACCCTGTTTGCCGCCCTGCAGAACGATCGCGCGCCGCATGCCGACGGGTTCGAGCCTGCTGCACGTCAACGTCTGGCCGCCCGTCACGGGCTGACGGTTCGCACCCTGCCCGCCGAGGTTATGGTGCAGTGGACGCGCCGTTTTGACCTGCATATGCGCCGCCTGCTGCTCAGCGAGACGCTGGGACCATCATCGAGGGCCTTTGCCATCGCCTATCAGTTGGCCCTGTCCGAGCATGGTACCGAGTTGAACGCCATGGCCGAGGTCGCCCATGCGCCGGATGCCCCGACACGCAATCTTTTGAAAGTCGCCCTGACCAATACCTTGGCTGCCGCAATCCTGATGCCCTATGCCGCCTTCCAGCGTCTGGCCGAGGAAAGCCGTTATGATATCGGCAGGCTACAGGCCAAGTTCGGCGTCTCCTATGAACAGGCTGCCCACCGCCTGACCACACTGTCGCGCCCTTCGGCTCGCGGGGTGCCCTTCTTCCTGATGCGGGTGGATCAGGCGGGCAATATCTCCAAACGCTATGCCACCGGCGCGTTTCCGTTCTCGCGCTTTGGCGGAGCCTGCCCGCGCTGGCGGCTGCACTCTGCGTTCCGCACACCGGGCCGGATCATCACCCAGATCATCGAAACGCCCGAACAGGACGGCAAGCCCGCCAGCCGCTGGTTCACCTTTGCCCGCACGGTGGATCGTCAGGGCCATGACGGTTTCGCAGATCGTCAGGACCTCGCCATCGGTATGGGCTGCGAGTTGCAACACGCCCATCGCCTGATCCATGCACAGGGGCTGGACCTGACCCATCCCGAGGTCACGCCCATCGGCCCCGCCTGCCGCCTGTGCCATCGCCACCCGTGTGCAGAGCGGGCCGCCGCCCCCATCGACCGCCCTCTGGCCGTCGATGACTGGGCCAAGTCGGTCAGTCCCTATCCGTTTGCACCCGACTGAGGCTGCGTTTTGGGCTGCGCGCTATTCAGAATGACACGGCCGTCCCGATAGCTGACATCCCAGTCCGACAAGATACCCATCACAGCCGCCGCCGGATCATCCGAACCCTTGGCGATCATATCCAGCATCAGACTGGCCACCTGCATACGCCCGCCCTGCGCCGCATAGTGGATCAGCCATTCCGAAGCCGTCAGCACGCCATCCTCGCGATTGGCGTCAATCAGCGGTCGAATAAAGTCCAGAAAATCGCCGCCTGTCTTTGAGTGTTGCCCGCCCTCGGCCGCCATTGCGAATACCGCTCCACACGCATAATAGGCGCGATGCTCGCCGCGCGCGCCCGCCTCGGCCACCGGCTTGCCTGCATATTTCACGCAGTCGTCGATCTCGGTCTGAAGCTCGGCCTTGTCGTCATAAGACGGATCGCGCGCCTTTAACGCCCGCACCGCCATCAGATCGGCACCGCCTTCAGTGATCCAGGCATCGCGCGCATATTCATAACGCACCGTCTGACCTAGCCAGAAATGCGCGGCTTCATGGGCAATGAACCACAGGGCGCGTTCACGCACCGCATTGGTCGGCTGGATAATCCCCTGCCCTTCGAAATTCATCACAATCAGTCCGGGCATCACACTGCCGCCCATGCTGGTCATCCGGTCGGTCGGGCCGTTCCAAGCGGCCATCAGAACAGGCTTTTCCGCCCCTGCCGCCGCCTGCCCCAGACGCTGGCGATACCATTGGCCAGTAACGGGTGCCGCCTCGGCCAGGGTGTCGGACATCCATTGCGGCAAGGCCGGATCAAGCACCGCCGTCAGACCCTCGCTGCGGGTCACATCGGCATCCCCCATCAGCACATAAGACCGCTCGTTCTGGGTAATCAGGTATGGACGCCGCTCGCCGGCAAACAATACAGGGCCCGCCTGATCGCGCCACGAAACCTGCGTCGGCCCCACCGCCATCTCGACGCCGTTCAGATCCGAAGGCAGGGCTGTCACGTCTGCCACACTGTTCATCGGGAATACCGACATCTGGTGCGTCGGCAGGGCCACAGCCCCATTGGTAAAGGTCAGGGTCGGATACTCGGCTTCGAGATTTACCCCCTTGGGGCGCACCCGAAACTCCACCGTGCGTGGCACAGGACTGCCGTCTTTCGTGCGCAGAATGTCGTAATGCCCAGCCCGATCCAGCACCACATTGGGCGTCATGACCGTCCACTGGGTCGGTCGCCACGGCTGGCGCACCTCGCTGATCAGGGCAGAATCCCAGAACGCCCATACCGGTGCGTCGCGATCCATTTCATAACGGACCAGCAGGGTTTCGCCCTGTCGTTCGACCTCGGCACGCGGTGACTGAGGCGCTTGTTGCGCCAAAACCCCGCCAGATGCACAGCCCGATACCGCCACGGCCATCAAGGCCAGCCCCGCCACCAAAGGCAAACCAATACGCAAAGCTGAAATCTCCCGTTTACGCGCCAAGCCTAGACAGCAAACCCCGCCTGTCAGCTTACAAATCGGCAAGATACAGCCACGGTTCCGTCACAGCGTTATCCGGCAATGGTGGCGCGGGCCTTTTCCAGCTCCTCGGCCATGACCTCTTTCAGGCGCTCGGGCTGGATGATCTGGGCCTGCCCGCTCCAGCTGAACAGGTGCCATGCCAGTTCGCGCATACCGGACGCACGAAAGCGCACCAGAACCGAGCCATCGTCCTGATCTTCCAGCGCCTGTGTCGGGTGCCAGCGCCAGCTCCGCGCCTCGTCTGCGGCGTCGGGGGCTATCCTCAGGACCACATCCTCGATCTGGTCCTGATAGATGCCGAAGGACTGGCTGGCAAAAGCGCCAAGGTCGAACTCTGCAGGCGGACGCGCCATGCCGTCGCCGGTGCCGACGCTGCTCATCCGGTCCAGCCGGAAGGTCTGGATACGTTCGGCCTCCGGCACATAGGCCACCAGATAGTTGGCGCGCCCAAACATCAGACCACAGGGGGTGACGCTGCGCGTACGGGCCTCGGCTCCGGGGCGCGAATAGATGAAATGCAGCGGCGCTTCGGCCAGAACGGCCCCGCGAATAGTGGCCAGCACCGTCTCGTCCGCACCCGGCCTCGGCCCCGCCTGAACGGCAATGGTTTCGGCCCGCACCAAGGCTTCCAGATCAGGGGCCATCCGGTTCAGCGTGGTGGATCGCATCGCCGCCTTGATCTTGCGCTCCAGCCCTTGCAGCGCCGCCGCCCGCGAGGGATCACCCGTGGCATGAAGACTGGCAGCGGCCTTGGATAGCTCCAGCATTTCGGTGGCCGTCGGGGCCTGTTCGAACGAAGACAGACCGCCACGGATGCGCCAGCGTTTGGACGGCGGGTCGCTGATTTCCTCGGCCTGCGGGAACAGCATCAACACCGCATCACGCATACGCTCGGCCGTGCGGCGCCCGACACCCATCTGGGATGCCATTTCATTGATGGTCAGGCCCTCGGCACTGGCCGCCATGCCCCGCGCCAGATCAATGACCATGGCCGCCTTGTCATGCCGCATGAAACTTCTCCACAGATGTACGTCCGATTTAGTCGCAATACTGTTTCATAAACAACCTGTCAGCAAGAGGCGAGCGCCTCAAAAGCAGGAGTTTCACAAATGGCCTTCTCGTTCGCCCGCACCGCCGCCGCCCATGCCAACACTGTCGCGCAAAGCCCGTATGCGGTTGCACCGACCCTGCGCCCGTTCGAGCGCAAAACCTTTGCCGAGCGTTATCTGATCGTGCCGTGCGAAACGGAAACCGATCTGGCCGTTATCTGGGACCGTCAGGAAGAACAGGTCGTCGATGTGATCTGTGCCCCGCTGGGCCGCTATTCCGACGAAGACGCCCTGTGGGACGAGTTCCGCGCCGAAACCCCGAAGGCAGCCTGATTTAGTGAAATTGCGGATCGGGCTTGGCGATACGCCCCGCCAGCGCCCATGCGCCTTGCGGCACCAGTCGCACCCACGCCCCCGCAGGCGCGCTCATCCAGTGGCCATCGCCTGCAACGGAGTTTTCGCTATGCACCGGACCGCCCGTAGCGATTTCCAGTACCAGTGGCCCGCCCATATAGCAGGTCCACATCTCTTCCTGATCCATCGGAACCCATTGCGGATCGTTGCCCGCGATCAACAGCCGATAAGTCGCCACACGTTCGGCATCTGCTTCCTGCCCCGGAAACAGGCGGAAATATCCGCCCTCGGGGTGTGGTGACAGACCCAGATTCATCGCCACTTCTTCGGCGGTGAAGTCGTCTTCGCTGTCGCTCATGATCGTAGCTGCGCAGGGTGCATAACCAGCCTATAAGGTGATCCGTCCACCCCTGCCAAGGCAGCCTATGCCTTCAGGGGATATGCGGGCGCGGATCGACCGGACGCCATGCACCATCCTCGAAAATATAGTCGCCGCCGCCCATCCACGGGACACGCGTCAGCGGCCCGCCTGTCCGGCCCGAAGCACTGACATAATAGCGGACACCCGCACGAAGTGGCGATGCCGCCACTGCGGTTTCAAACCCTGCCGGTGCCTGTCCGTAAACGACCTTCCAGCCGACGGCATTTGCCACCCGCAGCCTGAACCGACCAGACGGGCGCCATTCGCGTGTGCGTCATTTCCTGAACGGTCAGAGCATCCACGCAGGCTTTTTCCGGCTTGGCGACATCATTGCCGAAACGAGCCACAGGCTGTTCCAGCGAACCGCCAATATGCACCCCGATCATAGCCGAACACGCGGCCAGTAAAGCAAACGCCGGCACCACAAGGGTACCGGCGCGCAAGATCACAAGCCTGTTCACAGTTCGCCAGCCAGGATCAGCAACGTCCCAGCGGCGTATAACCCACCTCGATCTCGTCGATGCGGACATCCTTCAGTTCACGCAGCGCCAGAGCATTGAACTCGGTCGTGCAGTTGAAGCCGGTATCAACCACATAGTCCTCGCCCATCTTGGCCTTGATGGCATCGCGAATGCGGAAAGACGCATCAATCGTGGCATCGCCCACCAGTACGGCACCGGCACGAATACCCGGCATGGAGCGCAAACCTTCGCTTTCCAGATAGACCCACGGATCGGCCGCATTACCGCACAGGGTCAGGCAATCGGCCTTGAACCTTGTGTTGTCGCGGCTGATCGCAAACTCGCCCATGGTCAGGTTCAGTTTCTGGGGCAGATCAAACGCTTTCAGCGCCGCCATAGCCTGTGCGGAACAGGGCTGGGTCATCGGCACGATATAGCCTGTAACCTCGTTGTCGTCGGTGTGGACCCTGACGCGGCAACCACCAATTTCATAGGTCCGCTCGTCGCCGGACACATTACGCGCCGGACCCAGTTTGGATTCCAGATAGGCCACCTGAACGCCCATCATGGCATCCATCAGCACACCGCCAGCGGGAGCCGGAGCCGGAAGTACCGCAGCCGCATCGGCGGCAGCTTCCGTGGCATCCGCCTCGGCCACGGTCACAGCCGCATCGGCAGGTTTGGCGGCATCCTCTTTCGAACCACAGGCCGCCAGTGCCAGGATGCCACCTGCCACAGCCACGGTCTTCATCATTGCGCGAACGGTCATAGCCCCTCCAAAGCCTACTTATGACAACGCCTACCAACGCCTTTGACAGGCATTGGTTCGGCAAAAATCTATAGTCCCTTGACGATGCCCTCGACCATCTTCTTGGCGTCGGCGAACAACATCATGGTGTTGTCACGGAAGAACAGCTCGTTCTCAACCCCGGCATAGCCCGCCGCCATGCCGCGCTTGACGAACAGCACCGTGCCCGCCTTTTCGACATCCAGAATGGGCATACCAAAGATCGGGCTTTGCGGATCGGTCTTGGCTGCAGGGTTGGTGACGTCATTGGCCCCGATGACAAAGGCCACATCGGCAGAGGCAAACTCGGAGTTGATGTCCTCAAGTTCAAACACCTCGTCATACGGCACATTGGCCTCGGCCAGCAGCACGTTCATGTGGCCCGGCATCCGGCCCGCGACGGGGTGGATGGCGTATTTCACCTCGACGCCTTCTTCCTTCAGCTTGTCGGCCATTTCGCGAAGCGCGTGCTGGGCCTGAGCCACCGCCATGCCATAGCCCGGCACGATGATGACCTTGGAGGCGTTCTTCATGATGAAGGCCGCATCCTCGGCAGAGCCTTGCTTGACGGGGCGTGTCTCTACGCGGCCTTCGCCGCCGCCCGCTGCCGCATCGGCACCAAACCCGCCGAGGATCACGCTGATGAAGCTGCGGTTCATGCCCTTGCACATGATGTAGCTGAGGATCGCACCGGACGAACCGACCAGAGCGCCGGTAATAATCAGGGCAATGTTTTCAAGCGTGAAGCCCAGCGCCGCCGCGGCCCACCCCGAATAGGAGTTCAGCATCGACACCACCACCGGCATATCCGCGCCGCCGATGGGAATAATCAGGGTCGCGCCCAGTACCAGAGCAATGGCGAAGATCATCCAGAAGGCCCAGATCGCCGTCCCGCCCGTGCCGATCAGAATACCGATCAGGAAGACCAGCCCCGCCAACAAGCCGATATTGATCAGGTGCCGTGCAGGCAACAGGATGGGCGCACCGCTCATATTGCCGTTCAGCTTGGCAAAGGCGATGACCGAGCCGGTAAAGGTAATGGCCCCGATGGCCACGCCGAGGCTTAGCTCGACCAGAGACAGGGTCTTGATGCCGCCGCTGACGGTCGCAATGCCAAAGGCGTCGGGGGCATAGACCGCCCCGACGGCCACCAGACAGGCCGCCATACCGACCAGAGAGTGAAACGCCGCCACCAGTTGTGGCATGGCCGTCATCGGGACGCGGTTGGCAATCACCGCCCCCGTACCGCCACCGACCAGCACGCCGCCCGCAATCAGGGCCAGAGTCAGCGGATCAAGCGCACCTGTTGAAGCCAGCAGGGCCAGGGTCACGCCGATGGCCAGCGCCATACCTGCCATGCCCAGCATATTGCCACGGCGGCTGGTTTCGGGGCTGGAGAGGCCACGAAGGGAGAGGATGAACAGCACCCCCGCCACCAAATAGGCCAGTGCTGCGATAGAAGCCTTCATTACCCCTCCCCTTTGATCCCCGGATCAGAAGACGTTGATGATCGCCGGTGTTGTTCCGATGGAACCGGCCGCCGTGGGCGTGCCGTCCTTGACCAGCGCCACGCCAATATTTCCCTCGCCCGACAAACGGGTCAGGGTGCAACTACCGTTGTCCGCAGGCAGACGGCCCGTCGATGCGCCCTTGCCCTCGCGGGTCATGCGGTTCTGGTACACGCCACGGATCGCCACCGGACGGAAACGGCATTCCAGACGCCATGCAGCACCGTCCTGCGCAGCCACTGCCCACGGCAGGCCACCGTCCAGATTGCCCGCCACTTCCTTGGGCTGGGCCGTCGCTACAGAAGCGGCCATCAATGTCAGGCCGGCAGTCATGATCGAAACAACAGTCTTCATTACAGTCACTCAGTCACAGTCAGGATTTGATAAAGCTCTGGGTCCGGATCAGACGCCATAAGGCAGAGCTTATGAACAGTGGTCCGAGGATCACCAGAAGCCAATCCAGAAAACCCAGTTCGCGCCCGCGAAGGGCATAAAGGGCCAGATTGGCCGAGAACACGATCACCACGCCACAGTCCTGATAACGCATGCGCACCAGCGGCGACTGCGCCTTGGTCCAGCTCCACATCCATAGGCCGAACCCGTAGGCGATCAGTCCCCACGCCAGATAGATCGAGGCGTCAGAAGGTGTGATCGTCATGCCTTGCTCCGGCGCATAAAAGCACGCGCTGCCAGCAACAACATCAGAAACGCGCCCACGCCAAAGCCGGCAGCCGCATCGGTTTCACCGCTCTGGTAACGCTCCAAACCCATACCGACGAGTAAAGCACCAACAGCCGCTGGGTAGCCGATCGACACAAACATCTCCACCGCACGGCGTACCTTCTTGGGCAGACGTGAACTGAAGGCCACCAACACAATGACCAGACCAATCGCCACCGCTATAATGGTGGTGATCAACGCTGGCGAAATACTCATACCCATACTCAACGCTTATCCTTTTTGCGGTACATGGCCAGCATTCTGCGCGTGACCATGAAGCCGCCGAAAATATTCACACTGGCCAAAGTCACCGCCGCAATACCGGCCCCCTTGGCAATCCAAGCCTGTGCGCCATCACCCTGCCCGCTAAAGGCCGCCGCCGCCATCAGGCCACCGACGATAATCACCGAGGAAATGGCATTGGTCACCGCCATCAGCGGCGTATGCAGGGCGGGCGTGACGCTCCACACCACATAATAGCCCACGAAAATGGCCAATACGAAGATGGCTAGACGAAAGACGGTAGGATCGACGTATTCCATGTTCAGCCTCCAAGCCCTTCGTGAACCACCTGTCCCTGATGGGTGACAATGGCGGCTTTCAGGATTTCATCTTCAAGATCAATGGCCAATGCCCCGTCCTTCACCATCAGGCCGACAAAGGCCACAAGGTTGCGAGCATAAAGCGAACTGGCATCGGCGGCGATGCGCCCCGCCATATTGTTCCAGCCGACAATCTTTACGCCATTGGCCGTGATGGCGATCTGGTCCGGTTTTGAGCCGTCGACATTGCCGCCCGCCTCGACCGCCAGATCGACAATCACCGAACCGGCCTTCATCGAGGCGACATGGGCCGCTGTCACCAGTTTCGGCGCGGGCCGTCCGGGGATCAGGGCCGTGGTGATGACCACATCCTGTTTGACGATATGGCTGGCCGTCAGTTCAGCCTGTTTGGCCTGATATTCTGGCGACATCTGTTTGGCATAGCCGCCAGCGGTTTCGGCAGCTTTGAACTCTTCGTCCTCGACGGCCACGAACTTGGCTCCGAGACTCTCGACCTGTTCCTTGGCCGCGGGCCGCACATCGGTTGCCGTGACCACCGCGCCCAGTCGCCGCGCCGTGGCAATGGCCTGAAGTCCGGCCACGCCCGCACCCATGACAAACACCTTGGTCGGGGCCACCGTGCCCGCGGCGGTCATCATCATCGGAAAACCGCGCCCATAGGTGTGGGCAGCCTCGATCACCGCGCGATATCCGGCGAGGTTGGCCTGTGACGACAACACGTCCATCACCTGTGCACGGGTAATGCGCGGCACGAATTCCATGGCAAAGGCACTGGCCCCCTGCCCCTTCAAGGCCTCAACCGTCGCCTTGTCGCGATAGGCGTCCAGCATCCCGACCACCACCGCGCCCGATTTCAGCGCGCTGGTTTCCGACGCCGTCGGCCCGCGCACCTTGAGCAGGATATCGGCACCGGCCAGAACCGCCGCCAGATCGGCGGTGACCTTGGCCCCCGCATCCACATAGTTGGCATCCGAAATCGACGAGCCTGCGCCGGTCCCCGATTCGACCGTCACACTGGCCCCCAGTGCCACAAGCTTTTTCACAGTTTCCGGCGTTGCGGCACAACGGGTTTCCCCCTCGCGGCGCTCGCGGGTGACGGCAATGGCGATAGCCAAGATACTGCTCCTGATTTCCCCTCGAAGATCAGTGTTAGTTGATAGTGCCGACCAATCAAGTCGCTAAGGCACCTATCGCGCAATAAAAAAGCCCGCCTGAACCGGCGGGCTTTTCCAAAAGACAAAACTTGCCTTCAAACTCAGTGTTCTTCGCTCTTTTTACCGCGCAGAACAAAAATACCGATCGCCGTAACCACAGCTGCCGAAATGAAACCGGTGATGAAACCGGCACCGACAGCAAACCACAGCACCAGCAATACCAGCAGAGCCGCCATAGCCAGCGAGCACCATTTGGTCATGCTGACAAACAGATTGAACATCGATGCCTGCGCCGAGACTTCCATCTGACCGTGGACGTAATCGTGGGCGGTTTCTGCGTGCTGTTCAGCCATGGGACTTCCGGTAAAATGAGTCAGGATTTCGACGTTTCTTATAGCGCCGAGTTCCTGCCACTCAAGTCCTCGTTTAATCCAGCATCGCCAGCACATCGCGACTGAAGGCCGCAATGTCGAAAGATTTGCCCGCCGGGTCCTCTCCGCGCCGCACAATCACGATCTGTCGGCTGGGTATAATGACAATATACTGGCCGCGATTGCCGTTGGCGGCATAGGTGTCGGCGGGAACACCTTCGGAGCGGTTAAACACCCAGAAGGTCGCGCCATAGCCGAAATTGCCCGTCGGCGGCTGTGGTCCCGAAGGTATCGAGACAAACCGGCCCCAACCCTGCGGCAGGATACGCTCCCCCTCCCAAACCCCGTCATTCAGATAAAGCTGGCCCAGACGCGACAGATCGCGCGCCGTCGTCCAGACCTGTGACGACAGGATGTAGTTTCCGCGCCAGTCTGTTTCGGCATAGGTGCGCGTCATGCCCAGTCGGTCAAAAAAGGCGGCCGGAGGATGGGCCTCGAACCCCTTGGCAATGGCCATGACGGCCAGCAGGGTATCGTTATTGGCATAGCGATAGGTCGAGCCGACCGGATGCAGCAGCGGCCAGCCCGCAGCCTGTTCGTCCGCCGTCGTCCCGCCGAAATAAAGCGCATCGGTGCGGTTGCCCGCCGTGTCGCTGGTCAGGCCCGACGACATCCGCATCAGGCTCTCGATCGTGATGGCGGCGCGAGGATCACCGGCAACCTGCCAGTTGGCGATATCCGCCCTGTCCGAAACCTTGACCTCGCCGCGCTGCACCGCCGCACCGATCAGGGTGCCCGCAATGCTCTTGGCGAC
>NZ_JAVXCU010000039.1:0-23419 GCF_036659295.1 Brevundimonas sp.
CTTCAAACGCTTCAATGACGAATATGGTCATGATGCGGGGGATGCGGTTCTGTCTCTGGTCGCCAGCGAACTTGGCGAGCGTTTCCGCGACGGGGATATTGTCTGCCGGTTCGGGGGTGAAGAGTTCACCATCATCGCACCGGGCACAAGCAAGGAAGACCTTTTGCGTCGCGTCGAAGATGTACGCGAGGCGGTGTCCAAGCTGTCGCCGCGCCTTCGCAACGGCCCGTTGGGGTCTGTCACCATGTCGTTCGGTATCAGCCAGTGGCAGCCGAACATGGACCTTAATGGTGCGGACCTGTTGCAACTGGCCGATGCGGCCCTTTATCGGGCCAAGCGGGATGGTCGAAACCGGACAGTCCTTCACGAGGATGCGCCCCTTCCGAAATGAGCGGGACAAGAAAAAGGCCACGGCAGCGATGCCGTGGCCTTTTTATTTTCTGGCTTAGAGAACGGCCTGTGTGGACTGGATAAAGCCACCGCCCAGAACGCGCTCGTCATCGGCAGGATCATAGAGGACGCAGGCTTGCCCCGGGGCCACGCCTTCCTCGCCCTCGGCAAACACGACCTTGACCATGCCGTCTTCCAGCATCAGACGGGCCTTGGAGGGCTGACGGGTCGAGCGGACGCGGGCGAGAACTTCGGCACCGTCTTGTGCCGCTTCCTCGATGGTGGCGTGTTGTCCCAGCCAGTTGGTTTCTTCCAGCACGAGGCTGGCGGTCAAAAGGGCTTCGCGCGGGCCGACAATCACTTGACGCAGTTCGGGGTTCAGCTTGGTGACGAACAGAGGCTCGCCCACAGCGACATTCAGGCCGCGACGCTGGCCGATCGTGTAGTCGGTAATGCCCGAATGCTTGCCCAGCACACGACCGTCCATGTGGACGATCTCGCCGGCCTCGCGACCTTGCGGGCGTAGGCGGTCGATCAAAGTGCGATAGTCACCCGACGGTACGAAACAGATGTCCTGACTGTCCGGCTTGGCGGCAATGCGCAGGCCCAGAGATGCAGCCACGCCGCGCACCTGTGGTTTTTCCAGATCGGCCAGCGGGAAGCGCAGATAGTCCAGCTGATCCTGAGTTGTGGCAAACAGGAAGTAAGACTGGTCGCGCGAATGGTCGATGGCCTTGCGCATCTGGGCGCGGTTACCGGCAATGGCGCGGCGCACATAGTGGCCGGTGGCCATGGCTTCGGCCCCGAGGTCGCGGGCGACGTCCAACAGGTCGCGGAACTTGACGGTCTGGTTACAGCGGATGCACGGGACCGGCGTCTGGCCCTTGAGATACGAGTCAGCGAACTGGTCCATCACAGCGTCTTTGAAGCGGTTCTCGTAATCCAGCACATAGTGCGGAATGCCGATCGTCTCGGCGGCCAGACGGGCGTCGTGGATATCTTGTCCGGCACAGCAGGCACCCTTTTTCTTCAGGGCCGCGCCATGGTCGTAAAGTTGCAGGGTGACGCCCACCACATCATAGCCTGCCTTGTGCAACAGGGCGGCAACGACGGTGGAATCAACACCGCCCGACATGGCGGCTATAATACGGGTTCCCAGAGGCAGGCCGACGGCCTGTCGCACGCTCTCGATCGCGGCCTCCATGTCGGCGGGGGACATGGGGACGATATCGGGAATGGGGCAGGTCAGGTCATCGGTCATAGTCATAGCCGCCATTTAGGGGCTAAGCGGCGCGATTTCGAGGCCATAGGGGCCACAGTTGTCAAAAATGCCAACAATGAAGCCAGATATGAAGCCAGATATGAAGAAGGGCCGCTCCCCCTCGGTAGCGGCCCATATCATGTACGACTGTCTATAGGTCAGTCGCGATAGCTCTGGATACGCGTGGTCCGCAGACCCTGCATACCCCATTTTTCAATAGCCTGTTGCCAGGCCGCAAACTCTTCTGCGGTCAGACGATAGCGCGTTAGCGCGTCTTCCAGACTAATCAGGCCACCACGTACAGCAGCCACCACTTCGGCCTTGCGACGGATCACCCAGCGGTTCGTATCCGCGGGGGGAAGATCGCGCAGCGTCAGGGGCGTACCCGTCGGGCCGACTACATATTGTTCGCCATTATTATTTAGGCGTCGCTCTTGCAGCATGGGCTAATGCCTCTTTCACCACCATCACCACTGACACTCACCATAGAGGCCTCCCGCTAAAGCCAATTTAAGCGTTGTGGTGAAGGAAAGGCTAATATCGAGCAATGTTCTGCGGTCAGGTTATGACCACAGAAACGTCGAACTTACTTTTACTTACGGGGACTTACCGGGAAAATTCCGGCAATAATCAACGTTTGATATTGATCAGCTCCGCCAGCATTTCGTCTGCGGTGGTGATAATTTTCGACGATGCAGAATAGGCGCGCTGGGTTGTAATCAGGCTGGTGAACTCGTGCGAGAGGTCCACGGTGGACGCTTCCAGCTGCGATGCACCGATCATGCCTGCGCCGCCGGTACCCGGAGCTTTCAGGTTGTAGGTGCCGGAGCTCTGGCTGACGCGGTAGGCATTGCCGGAAACTTCGCTCAGGCTGTCGGTCGACGGGAAGGTGGCCAGCGCGACCTGTGCGATCTTGCGCATGACGCCATTGTCGAACACGGCGGTGACAAAGCCGGTATCGTCAATCTGGATCTCTGTCAGGTTGCCGAAGGCCGTACCGTTGGTGAAGGTCGCCTGTACGAAGCTGGTGCTGTCATACTGGGTCAGGCCACCAGCCGAGGCGTTCAGGTCGAACACGATGCTCTGGCCCGCAATACCCAGCGAGGCGTCCCACTGGGCCTCGGCACCGGTTGCGCCCGGCGGCAGGCTGCCATCCGAACCAGCAAAGGTCAGAACCGGATTGGCCGGATCGAACAGGGCGTTGGTACCCGCAGCGGTCATGGCGGCCACGTCGAAACGGCCGTCTTGCGTGAAGGCGACAATACCCGACTTGAGCAGGTTGTTCGGGTTGGTCGTGGAATCGACCGAACCGTCAGGCGCGCGGATTTCGGCGTGCCATTCGTTAGCGGTGGCGCTCTTCAGGAATGAAATGGTGACGTTACGCTGACCGCCCTTGGAGTCGGACACCGGTACGGTGATCTCGAAATCGGGCTTGATGCCGGTCGTCGGGTCCATCGCGTACATCGACATCGAATGGGTCAACGGATCGTAGTTGGCGATATCGGCGTTCGGCTTGGTCGAGGATTTGAGGTTGGCGTTCAGGCTGACGCGGGTGGTCGGCTGTGCGGCACCGCCGACCGAGCCGACATTGATCGTCGACAGGCGGTTCATGTCCGACGGGTCAAGGTTCACATTGCCGTCGGCATCGACCGGCCAACCTTGCAGGTAGTAACCCGAGGTGTTTTGCAGATAGCCCAGTTCATCGACCTTGAAGGCACCGGCGCGGGTGAACAGGCGGGCGTCCGAAGGGGTCAGGTTTTCCGACTTTTCGGTCACCACGAAGAAGCCCTGACCGCCGATGGCCAGATCGGTCGAGGAGGTGGTGCGCTGAAGCTGGCCCGGCTGGCTGATGAACTGGCGGGTATTCGCCTTCACGCCACCGGCGGAATAGGACACGCCCTGCGACTGGGTGTTGACGACGGTTGAAAACTCGGTGGCTACGCGTTTGTAGCCGACCGTGTTCACGTTCGCGATGTTCTGCGAAATCGAGGAAAGGGCCGCTGCGTTAGAAGCCAGACCGGATACCCCGGCCAACATGGCGCCATTGATGCTCATGACTGGATTTCCTTAGGACAGATACGAAAGAGGATTGAGGGAGCGGACATTTGAGCGGTGATTGACCTCGGGTGGGTCTTCTCCGTCAGTGCCAGGGGGAGACGGACTGACTGCAGCCCGCTCCTCAAGTGAAATCAGGGTTTCCAGCGGCATGATCGACTTGCCGATGGTGACATAGGGGACGCCGTCATACATCTCGACCGATGTGACGCGACCGCGGATCAGGGTCTGGCTGCCGACATCCTTGCCCGCAGCATCCTTGGCGGTGACGCGCAACGAATAGACGCCGCCATCATCGACCTGACCGCCGCCGGTGGTCTTGCCATCCCAGTTGAAGTCGTGAACGCCGGTGGTCTTGCCGTCGCCTTCGCCACGCCAGACGACCTTGCCCGATGCGTCCAGAACTTCCAGCGACACCGTTTCGGCGTTCTTGCCCAATTCGTAGGACCATTCGGCACTGCCGTCTTCGTAACGGGTCGTGGACCAGATGGCGGTGCCTTCCTTGCCAATATAGGCAGCGGCATTGGACAGGGTGTTGCCGTTCTGGGCCTCCAGCATGCCTTGCAGCAGGTCGTTGGTCAGCAATTGCTGCTCGACGCCCGCCATCTGGGTCAACTGGGCCGTGAACTCGTTGGAATCGAGCGGCGACAGGGGGTCCTGGTTCCGCAACTGGGCCGTCAGAAGGGTCAGGAAGGTTTCAAAATTATCGAACAGCGTGGTGGTACCGGCATTGATCCGGTCACCTGCGTTTCTTGCGGAGCCTACGGCATCAACCATCTGCTCAAACCTTTATATCGACGCCGGACGGCGTCAGGCTAACGGATTGCCAGACAGGCGGCGGTGCCGCGTCGGCCATTTCGGCCAGACGGCTGCTGCCTGCAAAGGCGCGACGACCGGAGCGGCCATCGGACATGAATTGCTGGAAGCCACCGCGCTGGTCGCTTTCGCGGTCGGTGAATTCCAGTGCGTTTTCCGAAATCTGGAAGCCGGCTTCGTTCAACTGGCGACGCAGTTCTTCGGCGCGGGCACGCAGCTCGTTGGCGGCGGCGGGCGTATCGAAGACCATGCGGGCCTTAACGTCACCATCGGCACCGACCTCCATGGCGATCTCGACCGTACCGAGGGTTTCGGGGGTCAGGACCATGTCGAAACGGGCGACGCGTTGGCCCAGCTTCTGGACGAACTGGGCGGCGATTTCGGCGGTGGTGTTAAAGGTGGCCGCTGCCAGACGGGTTTGCTCGAGACGGTTATCGGCGGGCAGTTCGGGGGCGTTGGCGCTCTGGGCGACCTCGGCCATTACGGCTTGTGCGTCAGGTGCGGCATCGGCCGGTAAAAATGCGGCAGGGGCGGTTTGCGAGGCCGCCGTTTGCGTCTGCTGGCCGAGGGTGGGCGCAGAATAGGGCTCGGCCATGCTCGCGGCCATGCCAGTGGGTTGTGCTGTGGCTGTGGGCGATGTCGTGGCGTTATCGGCGCTCAGGGCATTGCCGCCCTTGTCCAGCCGGTGAGCCGCAGCGTTAGACTTGAACTCGCCGGTTGCTGTCTGGCCAATGCTCGTCTGGCCAATACCCGTCTGACCAGCCGCTTTTTGAACGGCTTGTAGAGCCTGTGCGGCGGTTGCGGCCTGAAGCTGCGGGTTTTGCGTCTGGCGCAGGGTCGCTTCGACCTGTTGGGCGCGTGGCTGCGGTGCCGCCTCGGCATCCTGTGCTGACGGGGCGGGCGCAGGAAGCTCGATCTGCGTCGCATCCGGTGCCGGTTCATCCGCGGCCACTTGCGTCCCCAATTGTGACATGAGGGGCACTTCGGGGCGAAGGTTTAGCTGCGTGGCAGGGGCAGGGGGCACTGGCGTAGAGGCAGGCGCCACCGGCGCGGGCGGCTTCTCTACGGGTGCCGTGGCCAGCGGGCTAACCGGCGCGGCGAGGACCGGTAAATCGGTTTGCGGTTCTTGCGCCGGTGTCTCCGTATTCTCGCTGTCGGGCAGCGCAGATGTATCCGGTTCAGCCGAATTTTCGCTGTTTGCGGCCAGAACCGCCGATGTCACGGTAGGGATGACGGACAGGGGCGGAACCGGCGGGGGCACCAATACAGGGGCCGCAACATTGTCGCTGACAACGTCAACGTCGTCGCCTTGCATCATCGTGCCGAGCAGGTCGGCAAATCCGTTATCTGACGTGGACGCATCAAAACCCGCCGCTCCGTTGGGAGCGCCGAGTGGCAGTACAGACAAGATAGCGGATGCGGACATTGCCCAGCGATAACTGTTGGTGAAGGTGGGCGACTTCTGCGCCGGAAACATTCAGCAGCCCTGTCGCAAGCGGCGGGCCAGTTTTCCGAAAATCATACAACCTAAGGAAAACGATAGGTTTTCTGGATTTTGTCCACGCACTGTCCACAGAGGGCGCCCGTGGCCAAACCTGCCGTACCTGATCCTTTTTGCCGGGCGGGCAGGCATGAATCGGCAGGGCTCTGTCGCGGGAAAAACTGGCCCGCTTATTGCCCCTATGGTGTTCGAGAGAACAGGGGCCGAAAGCCAATGTCTAGTAAAATCAATGATTTGAGTGGAAACGCTCGTGCGGATACCGGGCAAGAACTGCGCGGTTGTCTGCAAGCCTTGCCGGGCGTGACCCGCAACCGACCTGCCGAAGGAGTTCGCTGATGTCCCTTGGACTGATCATGAATATCGCCACGGCGGGCATTAATACGGCGCAGAGCCAGTTGCGTGTGGTGTCGGACAACGTTTCGAACATCCATACCCCCGGCTATGTGCGCAAGATTGCCGATCAGCAATCGCTGACCACACAGGGTGTGGGGTCGGGCGTAGAGATCGCCCGTGTGCGTTTGGCGACAGACCGCTTCTTGCAGGCCTCGACACTGAATGCCTCGGCGGATGCCGGTCGCGAAACGGTTCGCTACGAACTGTATGACCGTATCCAGACCCTGTTTGGCGACCCCGGTGGCGATACCAGTTTCTTTAGCAGCATCGACAAACTGTTCGGCGAGTTTGCCACGGCGGCAGAAATGCCGACCTCGGCGGCGGCACGTCAAAGTGCTGTGTGGAAAACACAGGCTGTATTCGACGAAGCCAAACGCATTACCGGACAGATTCAGGCTGTGCGCGAGGATGCGGATAGTCGCATCCAGTCATCGGTCGAATCCATCAACGGCTTGCTGGAACAGATCGACAAGCTGAACCGCGAGATCACCCGTGCCACGGTCACAGGGGCCGATGCGACCGGTGCCCAGAACGCGCAGGCGGTGCTGGTGGACGAACTGTCGGGCTTTATGGATGTCCGTCTGACCCCGCGTTCTACGGGCAGGGTGGAAATCCGTACGGGCGCAGGTCTGCTGCTGGTCGGAAACAGCGCGGGCAAGCTTGAATATAACCGCGCCGGTGCCGTGAGCGGTACGACCAACTTCAACGATATCATGGTCCACGAGCCGAGCGGCTCGGTGCGTTCGCTTAACGAAGGTCTGGTCAGTGGCGAGCTGAAAGGCCTGTTGCAGCTGCGCGACGTGGATACGGCACAGGCCGCCGAGCAACTGGGCGAACTGACAGCCAAGCTGGCGGATGAACTGAACCGCGCCCACAATGCCTCGACGGCGTTTCCGGCACCTTCGGTTCTGGAAGGCCGCAACACCGGCATGTCGGAGATCACAGCCCTGAGCGGCTTTACCGGCACCACCACGATTGCCGTGGTCAATGCGGCCGGTGTGATCCAGAACTCGGCCGAGATTGTCTTCAATGGCGGCACGATGACGGTCAATGGTGTGGCCGCAACGCCCGCCACCTTCCTGAGCGTACTGAACGCGCAGGTACCGGGGCTGAATGCCAGCTTTGCCGACGGCAAGCTGAAGCTTGAGGCAACGGGCGGCAATGGCGTGGCCATCGCCGATGACGCCACCACGCCCAGCAGCAAGGCGGGACGCGGTTTCTCGCACTTCTTTGGCCTGAACGATCTGGTGTCCACCTCGGGTGTCTCTAATTACGAGACAGGCATGACGGGCGCGTCCCAGCACGGTTTCGCCCCGGGCCAGACCGTCAGCTTCCGCTTCTCGGACAGCAATGGCGTGAAGATTCGCGATATCGAAGTCGCTATGCCTGCGGGCGGTGGCACGATGACCGAGCTTTTGGCCCACCTGAACGATCCGGTGAACGGGGCCGGACGTCACGGCACGTTCTCGATGAACGCACATGGTGAAGTGACATTTACCGGTCGCGGATCGCCACCTGCGCAAATGTCGGTCGTCAATGACCGCACCAGCCAGACTCCCTCGGGCGTTTCGATGAGCCAGCTATTCGGGCTCGGCGGTACGCGCACAGCCCGTTCGGGCAGCTTCGAGGTCCGCAGCGATATTGTTAGCAACCCTAGCAATCTTGCGCTGGGCCGTCTGGACCTTACGGTTCCTGCGGGCTCGCCGGCCTTGAGCGCCGCCAATGGCGATGGCGCACGTTTGCTGGCGGGGGCGGGTGATTTTTCGACCCGTTTCGGTGCTGCGGGTGGGGTGTCGGGGACGACCTCGACCTTGAGCCGCTATGCCTCCGATATGGCGGGCACGATCGGTGCCAAATCCAATCTGACCAAGAGCGCCGCCAGCGGTGCCTCGGCCCTGCTGAATGAAGCCTCCAGCCGACGCAGCTCTTTTGAAGGCGTCAATCTGGAAGAGGAACTGGTGCTGATGACCACCTATCAGCAAGCCTTCAACGCTTCGGCGCGCCTGATCCAGGCGGCGTCGGATATGTATGACACACTGTTCGGGATGGTCCGATGAGCCGCGTATCCACCTACGGGAACTATCAGTCCGCCCTCATGAACTTGATGGCGGCGCAGCAGCGTAACAACGAGGCGCAAAATACGGTCTCGACGAAAAAGAACGCCACGGACCTTCATGGCTTCGGGCGCGATGCAGCGACGGTGAATGCCCTGCGCACCAGCCAGACCCGTATCAGTGCCTATCAGGAGGTCAGCAAGACCGTTGCCGACCGTCTGGAAGCGCAGGATCTGGCTATGAGCCGCCTGAACGAGGCGGCGACCAATTCGCGACTGGCTATTGCCAATGCGATTGCCAGCGGACGCACCGAAGGTTTGATGGCCGAGTTGGAAGTCCAGTTCCAGATTGCCCAGAATGCCCTGAATACCAAGCATCAGGGCCAGTACCTGTTCTCGGGCGGGGTGACGGACAAGCCGCCGGTGGCAACGACCACGCTGAATGACCTGCATGCAGCGGGCACCACGGCGGATGCCTTTGAAAACGGCTATCTGCGCCAGTCCAGCCGCGTGGACGAGAATGTGGTGATGGATACCGGTTTTCTGGCCGACGGACTGGGCAGCGAAATGTTCGCCGTGTTCAAGGACCTGAAGGCACTGGATGCCGCCACCCCGCTGACAGGGGCTCTGGATGGCGCAACGACCACTGCCCTGACCGATCTGATGAACCGTTTTACCACCTCGGCCACCAATGTGGTCAACAAGCAGGCGACGAACGGCACCTATCAGCAGCGCGTCGAAAAGCTGATCGAAGATCATCAGGTGCGCGCCGATTCCGTCGAGATCATGCTGGGCCAGAAAACCGATGCCGACATGTTCAAGGCGGTGTCCGAGCTGGAGCTGTCGCAGATCGCGCTGCAAGCCTCGGCGCAGGTGATCAACCAGCTGCGTCAGGTCTCGTTGCTGGACTATCTGCGTTAAGCGGCACAGGACGTTACAAGCTGAACAAAAACACGCGACCCGCGTTCAATGAGCGTCGGGCTGTAGTCCTGTTTCGATATGTCATCTTGTGTTGACTAGCGCGTCGGGGCTAAAGCGTGGCAGGATTCCGGTGAGGGATGGCCTTTGTTCAGGCATGGGGTTTTATGACAGCGCACGGTGCAGACTACCGGATTGATACGGATGATGCAGGACATGTGTGTCTTGCATTGTCGGGATCGTGGTCGGCGACCGGACTGGGCCATATTGCCGAGCGCCTGAAACGCGAGCTGGATGGCCGCGCGGTCGAAAGCCTCGACCTGTCTGCACTGGGGCGGTTTGATACGGCGGGGGCTTTGGCCCTGCGACAGGCCGCCGACGTCGCGACGACCAAGCCGATGTGGCAAGCCCGCCCCGAGGCCGGAAGCATTTACAAAACGGTTGCGCGGTTGGAAGACATGACCACGCCACCGCCGAAGCGCCCGCCGTCATGGGTGCGCGGTTTCAGCAAGGTCGGCCACGGGGTCTATGATTTCGCCTCTGAAAGCATGGCGGCCTTTGCCTTTCTGGGGCGACTGCTGGTTTCGTGTCTTTCCACAATGCGCAACCCGCGACGCATTCGCTGGGCGGCGTGGGTGTCGCAGATGGAGCGGTCGGGGCTGGACGCCATTCCGATTGTGGTCGTCACCAACTTCTTTATCGGCGCTGTCGTGGCCTTTATCGGCGTGGACCTTCTGACCCAGTTCGGGGCAGGGGTATTTGCGGTCCAACTGATCGGCGTGGCGGTGTTCCGTGAGTTTGCCGTGGTGATTACGGCGGTACTGCTGGCGGGCCGTTCGGCTTCCAGTTTTGCCGCCGAGATCGGCTCGATGAAGATGAATCAGGAAGTCGACGCCATGCAGGTCATGGGCGTAGATTCGTTTCAGGCGCTGGTGATCCCGCGACTGGCGGCCCTGTTGATCATGCTGCCGCTACTGACTTTTGTCGCCATGCTGGGCGGGCTTCTGGGCGGTATGCTGGTGACATGGAGCCAGTTGAGCGTTGGGCCGGCCTTCTTCCTCCAGCGTCTGGTCGAGGATGGCTATATGCCGCGTCACATGCTGGTGGGCCTTATCAAGGCACCGGTGTTTGCACTGGTGGTGGCGGCGATCGGTTGCCGTCAGGGTATGGCCGTGGCCGGTGATGTGCAGAGCCTCGGCTATCGCGTCACGGCGGCAGTGGTTCAGGCCATCTTCGCGATCATCCTGTTGGATGCCATCTTTGCGCTGATCTTTATCGAGCTGGGCCTATGAGTGCGTCCAAGGCATCGGCCCCGCCGACGACGGCAGTGCAGGAACCTGTCATCGAGGTTCGCGGTATGCTCAGCCAGTTTGGCGATCGGGTGATCCACGAAAATCTGGACCTGACCGTCAACCGTGGCGAAATCGTCGGCGTGGTGGGGGGCTCCGGCACCGGCAAGACCGTGTTGCTGAACTCCATCATCGGCCTGAAGGAGCCGGAAGACGGCACAGTCAAGCTGTTCGGGCAGGACCGCAGCACCATGACCAAGGCCGAGGCGGTCGAGGTCGAGCAGCGCACAGGTATCCTGTTCCAGCGCGGGGCGCTGTTTTCGTCGCTGAACGTGATGGAAAACGTCTCGGCACCGTTGCTGGAGCATACGCGCCTGTCGCGCAATGTGATCCGCGAACTGACCGAGATGAAGGTGGCCATGGTCGGGCTGAAGCCCGAGGCGCTGTACCTGAAACCGTCGGAACTGTCGGGCGGGATGATCAAGCGTGTAGGCCTTGCCCGCGCTCTGGCCCTTGATCCCGAACTGCTGTTTCTGGACGAGCCGACGGCGGGGCTGGACCCCATCGGGGCGGCGGCATTCGACCAGTTGATACTGGAACTGTCGCGCGACCTTGGCCTTACGGTCTTTATGATTACCCACGACCTCGACAGCCTTTATACCATCTGTGATCAGGTGGCTGTGCTGGCGGACAAACACGTTATTGCCAAGGCTCCCGTTGCGGAGCTGGAAAAGTCTGACCACCCCTGGATCAAGGAATACTTCCTTGGCCCACGTGGGCGGGCGGCCAAACAGAGTGCCGACTAGGAGGCCGGATCGAGATGGAAAGAGACGCTCATTACGCAGCGGTCGGCATTGTGACCGTCGCCCTTCTGGTAGCACTGGCAGTGTTCACCATTTGGCTGGCTCGCCTGCAGTTCAACGAAGATTACGATGTCTATGACATCATTTTCTACGGTCCTGTACGCGGCTTGTCCGAAGGCGGCGAGGTGTATTTTAACGGCATTCGTGTCGGCGAGGTGACCAAGCTGAACCTCGACCCTCAAAAGGATAATCAGGTCGTGGCGCGTGTACGGCTGAACGGCACCACGCCGGTGCGTGTCACCAGCCGCGCCCAGCTGGAACCGCAGGGCATTACCGGCCTGAACTATGTACAGATCACGGCGGGCGATACCTCTACGCCGCTGTTGAAGACCCAGTATCCCGACAATGCGGTGCCGGTGATCCAGTCGCAGGCCAGCCCGCTGGCGGAACTGCTGACGGGATCGGGGACGGTGCTGCAACAGACGGTGGATGCGCTGAACCGCATCAACCGCGTGCTGTCGGATGACAATATCCGCTCCTTCTCGTCCAGCATCCGCAATGTCGAGGAGATGACCGCCGAGCTGAATGCCCGCAAGGGTATGCTGTTGGAGCTGGAACAGACGCTGAAAAGCGCCAATGCGGCTGTGGCGGAATATCAGGGTCTGGCTGCCGATACCCGCCAGATCATCAATACCGATGGCCGTGCCGCGATTGCCAATATCGCCAAGGCCTCCGAAGAAGCCCGCACGGCGATTGCCTCGATCAACCGTTCGGCCTCCAGCCTCGAAGAGCCGCTGGGCGAGTTCGGTACAAGCACGGTGCCGCAGATCAATGATGCCGTACGCCAGCTCAACCAGGCGACCCGCGCTCTGGAAGACATGATCGACAATGTGCGCCAGAGCCCGCGCGAATTTATCGGCCGCCCGACGGCCAAGGAACTGGAGGTCCAGCCATGATCCGTATCTTGACGCCGATGGTTGTGCTGGCGGTAACGGCGACCCTGTCCGGTTGCGCGGTGCTGAAAACGCCTGATCCGGTCCAGACCTACCGTTTCGGCGCGGCACCTGTTTTCGCCCGCACCGAGACAGCGCCGCATTGCGAGCCAATACCGGTATCCCTGCGTCGTATCGATTTCGATAATGCCGCTCGCGGGGATCGTCTTTTGACGGTGACGGGAGCCGAGACGGCCTATATCGGCACGGCGCGCTGGGTGTCACAGGCTGAAACCCTGTTCCATTCCTCGCTGGAGGATGCCTTTGCGGCGGGGGCACCGTGTGTGCGTCTGGCGTCTGGGGCGTTTGCACGGGACGGGCTGTTGTTGAGCGTGGACGTGCGCCGCTTTGAAACCGTCTATGCTGCGGCAGGGGCCGTGCCGGATGTGCGCGTTTCTGTGGCTGTGCATCTGACCAATCGCGAGCGCGATGTTGTGGCCTCCAACCGTTTCGACAGTGTCGAAAGCGCGGGCGAGAACCGTGTGGCCTCTATTGTCGCGGCCTATGAGCGCGCCAATGCCGATGTGACACGCAAGATTGTGGAATGGACAGCCACCGAGGCGGCTGTGGTCCGCTAGGCCGTATCAAACGCTGGAGGGAACATGTTGAAGCTGGTGGGATTGACGACGGCGATGGTTCTGGTCGCGACTGCGGCCAGTGCACAGGTGGCTGCCAAGCCGCTGCCGGAGGGGCGTTTGTGCACCTATGAGGATGTGGTAGGTGTGTGGGACAGCAAGGTGGTGAGCGCTGAAGAGGCGGGCGTCGAACGCTTTGCCGCCGCCTTCCCGCGCGACTACATGCGTTTCAAGCCCGGCGGCGAAATGATGTACATCGCCTCTAACAGTGAAATCGCCAGCGTTTCGGAAGTCCATTCTCGGCTGGATGCAGCCGACAGCGTGGATGGTGCCGAGTATAACGCAGCGATGGTCTCCGCAGGGGTACTGATCCTGTTTCAGAACGGTAACCCGTTCCAAGGCTTTACCTGCACGGTGGTTGAGCCGCGCGATGGCAGGGCGGTGACCATATTCAGCGAGCTTGAGGGTATGCCGGCACTGCATCGTGTCCAGTTCAAGCTGGACTAGGGGCCTATAAAAAAGAGCCGGAAGTTTGAAACTTCCGGCTCTCTTCATTTCGGGTTGTGCCGTGTCTTAGGCGACGCCAGCGGCAACCGTGTAGTCAGCCTCGGTCTTGGCCGCGACTTCGTCCAGCGTGACGCCGTCGGCCAGTTCGATCAGTTCCAGACCCGAGCCGTCCTGTTTGACATCAAAGGTGGCCAGATCGGTGATGATGCGGCTGACCACGCCCGTGCCGGTCAGGGGCAGGGTGCAGGCCTTCAGAACCTTGGACTGGCCGTGCTTGTTGGCGTGTTCCATGACCACGACGACGCGCTTGACGCCCGCCACCAGATCCATAGCGCCGCCCATGCCCTTCACCAGCTTGCCGGGGATCATCCAGTTGGCGATGTCGCCGGTCTGGGAGACTTCCATCGCGCCGAGGATCGACAGGTTGATGTGGCCGCCACGGATCATGGCAAACGAATCCGCCGACGAGAAATAAGCGCTCTCGGGGATTTCGGTGATCGTCTGTTTGCCGGCATTGATCAGGTCGGGGTCTTCTTCGCCCTCATAGGGGAAGGGGCCCATGCCCAGCATGCCGTTTTCCGATTGCAGGGTCACAACCATGCCCTCGGGGATGTAGTTGGACACCAGCGTCGGGATGCCGATGCCGAGGTTCACATAGAAACCGTCCTGCAGTTCCTTGGCGGCACGTTCGGCCAGTTGTTCGCGGGTACGAGCCATGGATCAGGCCTCCTTCTGGCGAACAGTGCGCTGTTCGATGCGCTTTTCCGAAACGGTCTGAATCAGGCGGTCGACATAGACGCCCGGCGTGTGGATGTGGTCCGGATCGATCGAGCCGACCGGTACGATTTCCTCGACCTCGACGACCGTGACCTTACCGGCGGTGGCCATCATCGGGTTGAAGTTGCGGGCGGTCTTGCGGAACACAAGGTTGCCGCGCTCGTCAGCCTTCCACGCCTTCACGATGGCCAGATCTGCGACCAGACCCGTTTCCATGATGTAGCGGCGGCCGTCAAAGGTGCGCTCTTCCTTGCCTTCAGCCACCAGCGTGCCGACGCCGGTCGCGGTGAAGAAGGCCGGAATACCTGCGCCACCGGCGCGGATGCGTTCGGCCAGTGTGCCTTGCGGGTTGAATTCCAGTTGCAGTTCACCGGCCAGATACTGGCGCTCGAACTCTTTGTTCTCGCCGACATAGGACGAGATCATCTTGGCAATCTGGCGGGTTTCCAGAAGCTGGCCGAGGCCGAAGCCGTCAACGCCCGCATTGTTGGAAATGACCGTCAGGCCTTTGACGCCACTGTCGCGCAGGGCGGCAATCAGGTTTTCGGGAATGCCACAGAGGCCAAAGCCGCCGGACATGACGGTCATGCCGTCAAACGTCAGCCCTTCCAGCGCAGACTTCACGTCAGCGTAAATCTTTCCCATGTCGCTCCCTTTTTCACCGTCTGATGAATATTGCGGTATGTCTTCCCATTAAAGGGCGAATACGACAGCGGCAAGATGGTGGATAGGGTGTGTGGCATTACGCGCCAAAAGATGCCGCTCAAAGGACCCGTTGGTTGACCTGTGCGGCGGGCACGCACAAACAGGTACCCAATGAAAATCACGATCTGGAGGGGCGCTATGCGTTTGCGTAATCTGTCTGTGGCCTGCGGGGCTTTGTTGCTGGCGGCGGGGATGCCGGTCATGGCCATGGCCGATGGCCCGACCTATCAGCAGCCGCCTGCACCGATTGCCGATATTCTGGATTCGCGCCCCAATCCAGGTGTGTCGATCAGTCCGGACCGCCAGACGCTTTTGCTGACCGACCGCACGAATCTGCCGTCCATTCAGGAACTGGCTGAACCGATGCTGCGACTGGGCGGCTATCGTATCAATCCGCGCAATAATGGTCCGGCCAACAGCCGCGTCAGCTGGATTACGGGGCTTAGCTTCCAGTCGGTCAATGGTGGCGAGGAGCGCAAGGTTGCCGGTCTGCCTGCCAATGCCCGCCTGACCAATGTGTCGTGGTCGCCCAACGGCCAGTCGGTGGCGTTTTTGGTCGATGCCACCAATGGTCTGGAACTGTGGACCGCCAGCCTGTCGGATGCGCGTGCCAAGCGCCTGACCAATGGCGTGATCAATGCCACGACGGGGAACGGCTTTAACTGGCTGCCCGACAGCTCGGGCCTGATGGCCCTGACCACTTCGGCCAGCCGTGGTCGCCCGCCGGTCACCGACCGTCCGCCGTCAGGGCCGATGATTGACGAGACGGGTGGCCGCGTGGCCCCTGTGCGTACCTATCAGGACCTGTTGTCCAATCCGATGGACGAGGCCCAGTTCGACTATTACTTCACCAGCCAACCGGTTGTCGTCAGCCTGAATGGCCGTATGCGCAGCCTTGGCGAGCCGGGTGTGATTCTGGGCGCATCTGTATCGCCCGATGGCCGCTATGTGCTGCAAACGCGCGTCAAGAAACCCTATTCCTATATCGTTCCGGCGGCACTGTTCCCGACGCAGGTGACGGTATCGGACATGAATGGCCGCATGGTCCATCAAGTTGCCGACCTGCCGTTGCGTGACAATGTGCCGACCTCGTTCGATGCCGTGGCCGCTGGCCCGCGCTCTGCGCAGTGGCGCAGTGACGAGGCCTCAACCCTTGTCTGGACCGAGGCACAGGACGGTGGTGATCCGCGCAATGCCGCCGAGGTGCGCGACCGCGTCTTCATGCTGCGTGCGCCGTTCAATGATGCGACCGTGACGCTGGCGGACCTGAAACACCGCTTTGCCGGTATCGACTGGGGCAATGACAATGCCGCTATCGTCAACAGCCGCTGGTTCCAGAACCGCACCGAGACGCGCACCCTCGTCAATCCGTCGGAACCATCGGAAACCAAGGTGCTGTTGGAGCGCAACTATCAGGACCGCTACAATAACCCCGGCAGCGTGATGACCGAGGCCAATGCCAGCGGTCGTCAGGTGATGAAGTTCACGGCTGATGGTTCGCGCGTCTTTGTAACGGGCGAGGGCGCGACCCGCGAGGGGGCCTATCCGTTCCTCGACACGATGGACCTGAAAACCGGAGACGTTCAGCGTCTGTGGCGCTCGGCCTCGGGCGAGTATGAAACCGTGGTGGGTCTGCTGGACGATAATGGTCAGCGTTTCGTGACCTATCGCCAGACCAAGACCGATCCGGCCAACCTGCGTATCCGTGCGATGGACGGGCAGATCACGCCGCTGACCCATTTCCCTGATCCGGCTCCACAACTGGCCAATGTGACCAGCGAGCTGATCACCTACACCCGCAAGGACGGGGTACAGTTGTCGGGTACGCTTTATCTGCCTGCGGGCTATGACAAGACCCGCGACGGTCCGTTGCCGCTCCTGATGTGGGCCTATCCTGCCGAGTTCACCGATGCGTCGGTCGCCGGTCAGGTGGTCGATAGCGACAACCGCTTTGTGCGTCCGTCGGGTTCGAGCCACCTGTTCTTGCTGACACAGGGCTATGCCATTCTCGATAATCCGACCATGCCGATCATCGGCGTGGACGGGGCAGAGCCGAATGACACCTATATCGAACAGCTTTCGGCCAGTGCCGAGGCGGCTGTTGATGCGGTGGTGGCTCTGGGTGTTGCCGATCGCGAGCGTATCGCGGTGGGTGGTCACTCCTATGGCGCGTTCATGACGGCTAACCTGTTGGCGCATACCGATCTGTTCAAGACGGGTATTGCCCGTTCGGGGGCCTATAACCGCACCCTGACGCCGTTCGGCTTCCAAGCCGAGCAGCGCACCTATTGGGAAGCGACCGAGACCTATAACGAGATGTCGCCGTTTACCTACGCCCATAAGGTCAACGAGCCGATCCTGCTGATCCATGGCGAGGCAGATGCCAATTCCGGCACCTTCCCGATCCAGACCGAGCGTTTCTATGCGGCGCTCAAGGGCAATGGTGCGACGGCGCGTTATGTTGTCCTGCCGCTGGAGGACCATGGCTATCGTGCGCGTGAAAGCGTCGGCCACACGCTTTACGAAATGTCGAGCTGGCTGGACCGCTGGATGAAACCGGCCACACCGGCACAATAAGCCGATGGGTTAGAACAAAGGGCGGAGGATCATCCTCCGCCCTTTTTGTTTGGACTGTTTCAGAGTTTCAAGAGCGCGGGACGGTTTGCGAAAACTGGGCGGCATCGGCGATTTTTTGCTTGGCCTCGCGATCAGGGTCGCCAGCCATAATGTTCCAGAACACCAGCAGCCCGATCAGCAGCAGTGCCGTCACCGAGGTCGAGACGACGAGGATGGACAGGAGTGTTCGTCCCTTGCCGCCACCGCGCACAAAGCGGGCTTCGACCGGTCGCCCTTCATGTACAGCATCGGCGGCCTTGTCGTGGCGGTGGGCTTCAATCGGTTGCATGGCGTTCCTCCGTGCCGGATTAACGCCCCCGTATAGTAACGTGACGGGGCAGGGGCTTGTTCCTGTTTTCTAGCGATCCCATTGCGGTACATCGCCATAAAGCGCCGCGGTAAAGTCGATAAAGGCGCGCACGCGGGCTTCGGATCGGGCGCGTCCGGCGGTCAGGGCAAAAATGGCGATGTCGGGAGAGCCTTGATAGTCGGGCAGCACCCTTTCCAGCCGCCCGTCCTTCAGTTCTTCTCCCACATCCCATGTCGAACGCAGGGCAATACCGGCTCCCGACAAGGTCAGTTCGCGGGCGACTTCGGACGAGTTGGTGCGCACGCGGCTCTTGGCGCGGAAGGTGACGGGGCCGTCGGGGCCAAGCAGCCGCCACAGGGACTGGTTCTCGGCGGCCAGTTGGGCGTGGTCGCGCAGGTCGTCGAGGGTGTCGGGGCTGCCAAAACGGGCCAGATAGTCGGGGCTGGCGCACAGGATGCGGCGGTTAGGGGCCAGTCGATGCATGGCGGGATTTTCGGCATCCCACGTACCGATGCGGATGGCGAGGTCCACATCCTCGGCCATTAGGTCCACAAAGGCGTCCGTCAGGTTCAGTTCCAGCGTCAGGCGCGGGTGGAGTTCCAAAAACGGTTGCAGATAGGGAGCCAGACGTCGGCGTCCGAAAGAGGTGGGGGCGGTAACGCGCAACAGGCCACGCGCCTGTGTGGTACGGCGCGATACCTGTGCCTCTAAATCTTCGACGCCATCCAGCAATTGCAGGGCACGTTCATAGACAAGGCGACCCGCCTCGGTCGGGGCCAGACGTCGCGAGGTGCGCTCGATCAGGCGCACACCCAGACGGTCCTCCAGTCGTGCCAGACGACGCGAGGCCACGGCGGGCGACAGGTCCAGACGGCGGGCCGCCGCCGACAGACTGCCTTCTTCGAGCGCCCGCACGAAAATCTCGTATTCGGCTAGCATGGTGCGGCTCCATCTTTGTGATTTACGCAAAGATATACACCATTCTTTGTTGTCGATAGTGGGGCTTTGCTGGCCTAGGGTGAACGTCTGTTATTCAGGAGCCTCCCATGAGCCATTCTATGATCCGTCACGGCAAGCTGAGTGTCGCTGCCGAACTGGACGCATTTGTCCGTGATCGTGCTGTTGCCGGAACAGGCGTGACAGCAGAGGGCTTCTGGGCGGCGGTTGATGGCTTGGTGGCGCGTTTTGCCGATGCCAACCGCGAACTTCTGGCCAAACGCGACAGGCTGCAATCACTGATTGATGACTGGCACTGCGCCCATCCCGGCCAGCCGGACCAGGAGGCCTATCAGGCCTTTCTGACAGGGATCGGTTATATTGAAGCCCCTTTGGCCGATGCCACGGTTAGGACCGCCAATGTGGATGCCGAACTGGCAAGCATGGCGGGGCCGCAACTGGTCGTACCGCTGACCAATGCCCGCTATTTGCTGAACGCCGCCAATGCCCGTTGGGGTAGTCTGTATGACGCTTTTTATGGCACGGATGCGCTGGGCGATCTGCCGACGGGCAAGGGCTATGATACGGCGCGCGGCCAAAAGGTTATCGACAAGGCGCGGGTGTTTCTGGATCGGGTTGCGCCCTTGGCGACGGGTTCCCATGCCGATGCGGCGTCCTATTGTATCGAGGGCGGGGCGCTGTCGGTGGCGCTGAAGGATGGCACGCTAACGGCTCTGGCCGATGCCACGGCCTTTGCGGGCTACAAAGGAGATGCCTCTGCGCCATCGGGCGTGTTGTTGCGCCAAAACGGGCTGCATTTCGAGATCGTGATCGATCGCAACCATCCGATCGGCGCGACGGATACGGCGGGCATAGCCGATGTGGTTGTCGAGGCGGCTCTGACGGCGATCTGTGACGCCGAGGACAGCGTGGCGACCGTCGATGCCGAAGATAAGGTGCTTGTTTACGCCAACTGGCTGGGCCTAATGAAGGGCGATCTGTCGGCGCGGTTCAGTAAGGACGGACAGTCCATGGATCGCACCATGAACACCGACCGGACCTATAAGGCGGGGGATGGATCAGCGTTTTCGTTGAAAGGCCGCAGTGTGCTGCTGAAGCGCAATGTCGGGCTGCATCTGACGACCAATGCTGTGCTGGATGGCGAGGGGCGCGAAATCCCCGAAAATATCCTCGACATCGCCATGACGGGTCTGGTCGGCCTGCACGATCTGGCGCGACCGGTGGCCGAGCGAAACAGCCCCGCCGGTTCGGTCTATGTCGTTCGCCCTAAAATGCACGGTTCGGAAGAAGTCGCTTTTGCGGCGGCCCTGTTCGGTGCGGTGGAGGAGGGGCTGGGCCTGCCGCCACTGACGCTCAAAATGGGCATTATGGACGAGGAACGCCGCACCAGCGTCAATCTACGCAACTGTATCGCGGCGGCCAAGGATCGCGTGGTCTTCATCAATACCGGCTTCCTTGATCGCACGGGCGATGAGATCCACACCATGATGGAGGCGGGGCCGGTGGTCCGCAAGGAGGCCGTCAGGGCGACCGGCTGGATCAAGGCGTATGAGGATCGCAACGTCGATATCGGCCTGAAATCGGGGTTGTCGGGCCGTGGCCAGATCGGCAAGGGCATGTGGGCGGCCCCTGACCGGATGGGCGATATGCTGGCGACAAAGGCGGGCCATCCCAAGGCGGGGGCTTCGACCGCATGGGTGCCTTCACCGACGGCGGCGACGTTGCATGCACTGCATTACCATCAGGTCGATGTCTGGTCGGTACAGCAGGAACTGGCGAACCGTGCCGAGACAGGCCTGACGCCGTTATTGACCTTGCCGCTGGCCGCCGAGTTGCCTGCACCCGAAGATATCCGTCAGGAGCTGGACAATAATTGTCAGGGCATTCTCGGCTATGTGGCGCGCTGGATTGATCAGGGTGTCGGCTGTTCAAAGGTGCCGGACATCCACGATATCGGCCTGATGGAAGACCGTGCCACGTTGAGAATCTCCAGCCAGCATATCGCCAACTGGCTGCATCACGGTTTTACAATCGAGTCCGAGGTCATGGATTCCATGCGGCGCATGGCGGTGGTGGTGGATCGCCAGAATGCGGCTGATTTCGGATACCAGCCGATGGCTCCAGCCTATGACGGCTTGGCGTGGCAGGCATCTGTGGCCCTTGTTTTCAAAGGGCGCGAGCAGGCCAATGGCTATACGGAGCACCTGCTGACAACCTTCCGCAGACTGAAAAAACAAAGCTACTCAGTATCTTTTTGGAACACAGGGCGTGGAGGCGCTCTGTGTTCGGGTCGCATATCAAAATGATACAGTTCGCTTGCAAATGGCAGAAAATGGCCATAGATGCTCGATGTGTTAACGTGAAATAACCATGTTCGGGCCCAAAAATGGCTCGTTGTGTGCCACTTTTGTTTCAAAACAGGATGGCACGGGTTTTGGAAGGTTGACCTTAGTTCGGGCCGAGGGGGTTCGGGCGGTGTCGCACTTTGCGGCATGGGAGCGGACCTTTGATCGAGTTTCTGGGGCAGCAGCAGCGCGTTGATCGCTGCAATATTGTCACCCGTAGTGCAAAGATCGCTATGGGCGGCTTCTGTGCGGCTGCCATTTTGCTGGCGGCCGGCATGGCCCAGGCCCATGCCTCGGGAACGCCTGTCATCATCGGGCCGGATCCCAATCTGCCAACCATGCCGATCGGTGCTGGTAACCTTGAAAGCCCGACCGGTTTCGATGTGGCTGTAGAGGGGCGCATTCCTTCGCGTTGCGAGTTGGGCAACGGTGCGGACATCGATTTTGGCGAACTGACGGGTGGTCTCAGCGCCGTGGCGCGTCTGGGGCTGGAATGCAACGTCCCGTTCGATCTGAATATCCGTGCTGCTAAGGGCGGTCTGACCCACAACACCAAACCGACCGGCGAAGGTCCGTTTTCAGGTCGCCTGGCCTATGGGTTGGATATTGATGTGCCGGTTCTGGCACCGGCCGAACGTGTGATGTCGGGCCGTTATGAAAGCCGCCAACTTCTGTCCGGTGTCACGCTGAGCAGCGTGGATGCCATCGCGAAGGGCGGAGCTGTTTTACGCATTGAGACGCAAGCACCTGAAGGTGTCGGTCTTTTAGCGGGTGAGTATTCGGAATCTATAGTTTTGACGATTACGCCAAGAATGTAGGTTTTGGAATAAGCTTTAGATAACTCAACTGATTGGTGAATTGCCTTTTATTTGAGAAATCTGAATGTAGTTTTGATTTGTTGAGTTTAGTGGGCTTCTGACTCGAGAAGCTTTTCAATTACATCGATAGGAAAATACCATGAAAGTTTCGACTCTTCTTTCGGCTGCTGCAGTCGCTGCTCTGATCGCTTCGCCTGCTGCTGCTGGCACCATCAACAAGGGCGAATGGTTCTCGCACCTGTTCCAAACCAACGTTGACTCGCCGCCGTTCGCTGGTGCCAACCTGATCGACGCTCAAACCGGTGGTTCGCCTTGGTCGGCATGGCACTCGGTTGGTGCTTCGGTTGGCAACAACGGTACGGCTGCGAACAATGACGGCGCAACCTTCACCCTGAAGGGCAATGTCACCAAGGATTGCTCGTTCTATTCGGGTTCGAGCACCAACCAGACGCTGGATTTCGGCACGCTGGGCATCTACGCCTCGGACAATACCGGTCCGGCCGCTGCGTTTGACATGGTCGCGCCGGCAACCGTCACGGTCTATACCAACCTGGCTGGCTGCAACACCGCCAACTCGGTGACCATCACCAAGAATAGCGCTGATGGCCTGATCAACTCGGGCAACACCGGCGGCTACGACAGCAACGTGTTCCAAGCCAACCTGCCGTTCTCGGTTGAAGCCAAATACACCGCTGCTGCACACAACTCGGTCGCCAACGGTGGCTCGCAAACCCTGAGCGTCGCTTCGACGGCTCTGAGCAACGTGGCTAACCACGGTGCATGGAAGTCGCCTTTCTCGCTGGCCGTGAACATTCCGGTGGCCTCGAAGGCTCTGCTGGCCGGTGACTACCAAGGCACCGTCGCCGTCCAGATCCAAGCTTTCTAAGCAAGCTTGAGCGCGGGTGACGGACCCTTGGGGCCGTCACCCGTTTTCTGATTGAAAATGGGGCGACTTACAGCCCCAAAATGGGACCGGTCCAACCGGTGCCGCGCACCGGAGACTAACCAGATGAAGCGTTTCGTACTTCTTGCAGGCGTTGCCGCCCTCAGCGTCATGGCGACCTCGGCTTCGGCCCAGAACATGATGAACAAAGGCCAGTACAACAATTTCCACTCCAACCAGAATGTTGGTGTTGGTACGCTGGCCAGCGGTCTGACCGTGGCTAAAGGCAATGACCTGACTCAAGCTCAGGACGTTAATTTCGCGACCCTGAACGGCCGTTCGACCTGGGTGGCTGTCGGTTCGGCCGAAGGTAACAACGGCACGGCAGCGAACAATGACGGCGCAACCTTCACCCTGAAGGGCAATGTCACCAAGGATTGCTCGTTCTATTCGGG
>NZ_JAVXCU010000040.1:0-8974 GCF_036659295.1 Brevundimonas sp.
CAGGCTGGGGCTGGACCTCGACGGGCTATGTCGGCATGGGTCTGGCATTAGGCGGCTTTGCGATTTGGGGCATTGCCTATGTCACTGGAAATAGAACGCCGATAATCCAAACCAGTGAAACCTGTGACTGACATTCCCTTCAAAGGGTGCTAGGAGGCCCGCCCATGAGCGCAGCCGTCATCGTATTCCCCGGTTCCAACTGTGACCGCGACTGTAAGGTCGCCGTCGAACGCTCCACTGGCGAGCAAGTTTCCATGGTCTGGCATGCCGAGACCGAACTGCCGAAAGGCCTCGACCTGATCGTCATCCCGGGAGGTTTCTCCTATGGTGACTATCTGCGTAGCGGTGCCATGGCAGCTCAGTCGCACGTCATGCAGGCCGTCAAAAAGGCCGCCGAGGATGGCGTGACCGTTGTCGGTATCTGCAACGGCTTCCAGATCCTGTGCGAAGCCGACATGCTGCCCGGTGCCCTGATGAAGAACAGCGGACTGAAATATGTCTGCAAGCCCATCAGCCTGACCGTGGCCAACAAGGACACCCGCTTTACCAAGCGTTTCGGCGATCAGGCCGAGGTGGTGATGACGCAGGGCAATGGCGACGGTAACTTCTTTGCCGATCCCGAAACCCTCAAGCGTATCGAAGACAACAACCAGGTCGTCTTCCGCTATGTCGACAACCCCAACGGTTCGGTCAACGACATCGCCGGTATCATGAACGAAGCCGGTAACGTCATCGGCCTGATGCCCCACCCCGACCGCGCCTTCGAAGCCGAACTGGGCAGCGCCGACGGTGCCACCTTCTTCCAGAGCATCTACGACGCGCTCTGAGCCGCTTGAAAATAATAGAGAACATCAATACCCCCGCTACTGGATAGTGGGGGTATTTTTATGTTTGTTAAGCTGTTTTCGGGATCGGCTCTAGCCGCCCTTTGTGCATCTCTGGCGATGCCCGCCTCGGCACAAGACAATGAGGCTACGGACTGGCAACTAAACCGTATGCCCAGCCAAAAAGCGACCGTGGCTGTTGCCGAGTTCGATAATGGCCTGACATTGGTAACGCGCTGCGTGAACAATGCCTTCGACGTTACTATCGACGGATTGCCCGAAACGAACGATCGCGCCCGCCTGCTCCAGATCAGTGTCGGCGAGGATGCCCGAATGCGTGGAGTGGCATGGTCTGCAGGTGCAAACAAAACCAGCGCTTTCAGCCGCTTCCCCCTAGCGCTCGCCCACGACCTGATGCGGGGTGGAACCATTCGCATCCGTATACCCGCCTCAAATGGTCGCCCATCTACCCTTTATGTGATGGACACCGAGCCTTCGGTCGCAGCAATCGCAGAAACCCTGATGGCTTGTGACAAGCCACTGATTGATCCGCGCAACGAAGGGGTAAGCGACGAAACCTTGGCGAATTTACCATTCGACATGGAATGGATACGCCTGCCCATGCCAAGCCCCGATGCTGTAGCCCGTATCGAAAACCTCCAATCGACACACGTTACTGTCAGTTGCCTGACCGCCGATGAGGGCCGCCTGACCGACTGCCGCATCGAAAGCGCCCACCCATTTAATGCCAACATCAACAGGCTTGTTCTAGATGCCGCCCGCAGAGGGCGTCTTCGTCATAAAGGCACAGGCGAAGCTGTCGAGGCCGGTCGCGAGATAAGCTACGGCGTGCCAATTTCAATCGGTTAAGCCTCAAGGCTTACCCAATCGATTGGCCCGACAATTTGTGGTCCGCACGCTTGAGGCTCCGGCTGTAGCACTCGTAATGCTGTCGTCGTTCTCCTGTCACCGCCGGTTCCGTGAACCAATAGCCAAGCTGTGCGTATAAAAATCAGGCCCGCTGTTCAGCGCACCTTTTCAGGAGCTGCCATGTCCTCGATTGTTCTGCCGTCCCCTGCCCAGCAAACCCGCCGGTATGCGGTTCTGGCCGCCGCGATTTTCGCCATTGCCATTCCGATCCTTCAGGCCTTGGGCAGTATTGGTCAGTCACAGGCCGAGTTTGCGGCGGACGGCAACACGACATTGCGGGTTGCGGGTTACGCCTTTTCGATCTGGGGCCTGCTTTATGCCGGTCTGCTGGCCTATGCCGTGCGCCAAGCCTTGCCCCAAACCGGCGAAAGCACGCTGATAAACGCTCTGGGCTGGCCCAGCTTTGTCACCTTGATCGGTATCGGGCTTTGGATCATCACCGCCGCGCTGGATATGAAAAGCGCCAGCGTCATCGTCATTTTTGCCAGCCTGCTGGCCATCTTGCTGCCAATGCTGATGCTGGGCCGCACCATCCGCACAACCTCGCTGCTGGACCGCGACCGCATGTTGGTGATCTGGCCTCTAGCGGCACTGGCAGGGTGGCTGACTGTCGCAGCCCCGCTGAACCTGATTACGGTCCTGACCGCCTATGACGCCTTGCCCGCAATGCTTAGCCCCACCGTCTGGGCGATTGTGTTTGTGGCGATCACCACCCTTGTGGCCATCGCGGTCAGTTGGGTGTTGCGTACTCTGGCCTATCCCATCCCGATTGCATGGGGTTTTGTCGGCGCATTTGTCGCCCATCAGGACAATAATCCAGTGCTGTCATTTGCGGCTCTGGGGGCGGCCTTTGTGGTGATCGTTTTCGGTTCGATCTTCACCTTCGGGCTTCGTCGGACAAAATAAGCGCCCGCTAAGCTGTCTTTCCACCAAACGATGGCTGACAGATGCGCCGGACAAGGCTAATAGGCGCCATTATGAGCGCGCCCCAAAAGACCATCGCCCAACTGGCCGAAGAGTACGGCCTCGCCCCTAACGAATATCAGGTCCTGCTGGACCGGTTGGGCCGTGAGCCCAACCAGGTCGAGCTGGGCGTCTTCTCGGTGATGTGGTCCGAGCATTGCTCGTACAAATCATCCAAGAAGCAGCTGATGAAATTCCCCGTCACGGGTGACCGCGTGATCTGCGGCCCGGGGGAAAACGCCGGTGTCATCGACATCGACGATGGCGATGCCTGCATCTTCAAGATGGAGAGCCACAATCACCCGTCCTATATCGAGCCTTACCAAGGCGCGGCGACGGGCGTTGGCGGCATTATGCGCGACGTCTTTACGATGGGTGCCCGCCCTGTGGCCCTGCTGAACGCGCTGCGTTTCGGTGAGCCCTCGCACGAGAAAACCAAGCGTCTGGTCAAGGGGGTCGTTTCCGGCATCGGCGGCTATGGCAACTGCGTCGGCGTTCCGACCGTTGCGGGCGAGACGAACTTCCACAAGGGCTATAACGGCAACATCCTCGTCAACGCCATGTGCGTGGGCTTGGCTCGCGCCGACGAGATCTATTATTCAGCTGCACCGGAAGCGGGCCACGATGTGGTTTACTTCGGCTCCAAGACCGGCCGCGACGGCATCCACGGCGCGACCATGTCGTCGGCCGAGTTCGACGACGAGTCCGACGCCAAACGCCCGACCGTTCAGGTTGGCGACCCGTTCGCTGAAAAGCTGCTGATCGAAGCCACACTGGAACTGATGCAGTCCGGCGCTGTGGCCGCCATTCAGGACATGGGTGCCGCTGGCCTCACCTCCTCGTCGGTCGAAATGGCCGGCAAGGGCGGCGTGGGTGTCGAGTTGGACCTCGACAAGGTTCCGCAACGCGAAACCGAAATGACCGCCTACGAGATGATGCTGTCGGAATCGCAAGAGCGTATGCTCGCGGTTCTCAAGCCCGGCTTTGAAGACGTCGGCTACCGCATCTTCCAGAAATGGGGTCTGGACTTCGCCATCATCGGCAAGACCACCAATACCGGCCATCTGGTTCTGAAACACCTCGGCGAAACCGTCTGCGATGTGCCGCTGGCCCCGCTGTTCGACGATGCTCCGCTGTATGACCGCCCGTGGGTCCAGCCGGAACTGCATCCGGCGCTGGGCACCGACGAGGTTGCAGCCCCCGAGAGCTGGAACGATGCGGTGCTGTCGGTCCTAACCTGCCCTGACATGGCGTCCAAGCGCTGGATCTGGGAACAGTATGACCGCCACGTCATGGCCGACACCCTGCAGGATTCCTCGACCGGTGCCGATGCGGGCGTGGTTCGCGTTCACGGCACCGAAAAGGGTCTGGCTGTTACCTCGGACTGCACCCCGCGCTATGTCCAGAACGATCCGTATGAAGGCGGCAAGCAGGCTGTGGCCGAGGCTTGGCGCAACCTGACGGCGGTGGGTTCGCGCCCGATCGCCATCACCGACAACCTGAACTTCGGCAACCCGCAGCGCCCTGAGATCATGGGCCAGATCGTGCGTGCCACCGACGGCATGGCCGAGGCCTGCCGCGAGCTGGACTTCCCCGTCGTGTCGGGCAACGTGTCGCTGTATAACGAGACGAACGGTGTGGCCATTCCGCCGACGCCGACCGTTGGCGCTGTTGGCCTTCTGCCGAACTATGACGTTGTCACCGGCTTTGGTGGCGCGGCAGAGGGCGATGCTCTGGTGCTGATCGGCGAAACCAAGGGTTCGCTGGGCGCATCCATCTACTTACGTGAAGTGCTGAACCGCGAAGACGGCGCACCGCCGCCGGTAGACCTGAAGCTGGAACGCAAGACCGGCGACTTCGTGCGCGATCTGATCGAGGCTGGCGAACTGACGGTTGTTCACGACCTGTCGGACGGCGGTCTGGTCGGCGCGGCTGCCGATATCGCTCTGGCCTCGGACGTTGGTATGGAACTGGATGCCGGTGAGGCTGTGGCCCACGGCTTCTACTTCGGTGAAGATCAGGCCCGCTATCTGGTCGCCGTGCCGAACGCTGACGAAATCCTCGCCAAGGCCAAGGCTGCCGGTCTGACCGCTGCCGTCGTCGGCAAGGTCGGCGGTGCCGACTTTGCGGGTAAGGCCGCTACGGGCGAGCTGTTCCGTATTCCGGTCGCCCATGTGCGCGAAATGCACGAGAGCTGGATGCCGAACTGGATCGAAGGCTGATGCGTCTGATCGCCCTGATGTCTGTTGCGGCGGCTACCCTTGTGGCCGCCTGCGACTTTCAACCGGGCGATCCGGTTCAACATGCCCTGCGTGATGCTGCTGCGGCCCGTCAGGCCGCAGCGCTCAAAACCACCGAAGAAGAACAGGCCGAGGCGGCCAAACGCGCCTCGGTCGCTTCTGCACCTCAGGCAGGTGACGAACTGTCCCGCCTGATCGCCACCCGCCGTCAGGCCGTGGCCGACACCCGCGCCCTGCTGGCCGCGACCACCGATCCGGCTCTACGCGGCCAGTTGACCGGCGACCTCAAGGCAGAAGAAGGCCGCCTTCGCGCGCTCGAAGCCCGAAGAAACGACAGCCTCTAGGGCGACTATTAAAAATAATTCATCTAGAACGTGTAATGGAGATCACTTCATCTCCTCTCCAGTTGCCCTGCAGGAGCCGTTCTTGAAAATTGCCGTCGTCCTTCCTCCGGGTTGCCACTTCTCGTTATCCCAGCCCAATTCCATGGAGACGGTCGTACGCACCCTGGCACAGGGTGATCGCGATGCCGAAGTGCGGATCTTCTGCTGTGACAGCGACAATGACCATGGCGACCTGCCCGTACAGGTTCTGCCCGGCCGTAAAAAGCGCATGGCGGCTCTGGAACAGGCGCTGGAAGACTTCCAGCCGGACGTGATCGAGTTCCACCAGCAACTTAAACAGGCCGTGCGTGTGGCCCGTCGCTTCCCGCGCGCCACCCGCTTCCTTTACCGGCACAATGCGCTCAAATCGCCCGGCAACCTGCTGGACAAGTGGCGCTACGAGCGTCGCTTCAAACAGATGGACGGCCTGATTTTCGTCAGCGAAGCCGGACGGCGCGACTTTTTGAACGACTTCCCTTCGCAGGAACAAAAAACCTACGCTGTCCCCAACCCTATCGATGTCGATCTGTGGCATGCGCCCGTCGAGAACCGCGAACAGGTAATCGCCTTTGCCGGACGGGCCATGGCGGAAAAAGGCGTAGACCTGATCTGCGCGGCCCTGCCTGCAGTACTGGATCGTCATCCCGACTGGCGTGCGGTGCTGATGCTGAACGACTGGGAAACACGCGGGGACTGGGCCGAACCTCACATCGCGCCGCTGGCGCGGTATGGCGAGCGGGTCACTGTCATGAAATCCGCCCCTCTGGCCGAGGTTCGCGCGGTCATGCAAAAGGCCGCGATCGCGCTTACGCCATCGACATGGGCCGAGCCTCTGGGCCTGACGGCGCTGGAGGCCCATGCGGCGGGTGCGGCACTGGTCAGTTCGGGACGCGGCGGCCTGCGCGAAGCCAGCGGTCCCCACGCCCTCTATGTCGATGATCTGACCCCTGAAGATCTGCAAGCGGCCATCGAGACATTGATTGCCGACCCTGCACAGCGACTGGCCATGGCCCGCGCCGCGCAAGACTATGTGACCCGCGTCCATACCCCCAAGAGCCGCGCGCACCAGTTGCGGCAGTTGCGCGAGCAGGTCGCCCAGCAAAAAGGCCTGCAACGCTCCGCCTGAAACAGGGCATCATAGCGGACCAGTTTTGACATTATCGTAGGTAGTGTATTCATTCCCGAAGGGAGTGCACGATGAACGACATGGCAAGCACCACGACCTCTGCTGGATTTCGCCCAAAGGTCCCCACGCGCCGCAGCCATAAAATGGGGCTGGTCCCCTTTTTGTGGCAGAGCTGGCGTGACCCGCTGCAACTGTGGGGTCAGCTGCATTTTCAGGAACTGTATGTAGCGGGCACATCGCCGCTGGGCCGCACTCTGGTGGTCAGCGACCCTGTCGGTGTGCGGCGTGTCCTGACGGACAATGCGCTCAACTATGAAAAAGGCGACCTGCAACGGCGCGTGCTTGGCCCCATGCTGGCCGATGGCCTGTTGCTGACCGAGGGCGATCAGTGGCGACGCGCTCGCCGGATCATGGCCCCGCTGTTCACCCCCGCCTATACGGCCAAGACCGCAGAGGTGATGGATGCCGTCTGTCGCCGTCGTGTTGAAAGCTGGAAGCTGGAACAGGGCGCTCGGGTTCTGAACATCGACCACGAGATGAGCGGCCTGACATTTGATATCCTGTCGGCCACCCTGTTTTCCGACGATCTGGATGGCGATGCGGCAGGCTTTGAAAAAGCGCTGAACCAGTTTCTGGAAGTCGGTGCCCGCATCAGTCCGCTGGATGCCCTGAAGGCTCCCGACTGGATACCGCGTATGGGCAAACTGGCCAGCCGTGGCTCGGCCCAGTTCTTTCAAGAGCGGGTGTCGGCTCTGGTCGCACGACGCAGAAAGCGGATCGAGGTCGATGGTGATGCGCCCGATGACCTGCTGACCGCGCTTTTGTCCGCCCGCGACGAGGAAGGCGACGGCTCGGGCCTGTCGGACCACGAGGTCATGTCCAACATCCTGACCTTCATCCTTGCCGGTCACGAGACGACGGCACGGACACTGGGCTGGACCCTGCATCTGGTCACCCGCGATGCGGCTGTGGCGCAAAAGCTGAAAGAAGAAGCGGATGCATGGGATCGTTCATCCGGCGGCATCAAGCCGATGGTCTGGCACAAGGCGGTGATCGAGGAGGCCATGCGCCTGTTCCCTCCTGCCCCCGCCATGATCCGACAGGCTGTCTCCGATGATGTCATCGAGGGCCATGAGGTCAAGGCGGGCGACAGCATCGTCATCGCGCCGTGGCTGATCCAGCGCCACGAAAAGTTGTGGGACGAGCCAGACGTGTTCAAACCCGAACGCTTCCTGCCCGAGAACCGCAAGAGCATCGACCGCTATGCCTGGCTGCCCTTCAGCGGCGGCCCGCGTATATGCATCGGAGCCGCCTTTGCCATGCAGGAGGCTGTCATCGCTCTGGCCGAGATCATGAAGGCCGCAGATGTCGAAGCCATCACGCCGGTCGAGCCACGCCCCATCCAGCAGATCACCCTGCGCAGCCGCGAAACGATGCGATTGAGGCTGCGGGCGCGTAAAGACCAGAGCTAAGCCCTAGTCTTTCAACGCGGCGAGTAGTGCGCTCTGGTCTCCAGCAAATAACCGCTGAGCGAGCGATCGGATCTCGCGGCGCACATAGTCGCTGCGGGAAATCAGGGCGCGGTATTGCTGGCGATCATCGACACGCTCGGACAGGATTGCGCCCTTACGCATTAATCGCCCCAGCAAGGTTTTGATCGTGGCATCGCCCCAGTCCTGAACGGACTGCACCTCTTCAATCAGGGGCTTTGCCGAAAGAGGCCCTCGCCGCCACAGCGCCGCCAGAACCTCGCTTTCAGCTTCGGTGACGGGGATACTCATTGGATGCGCAAGACCTCCCTGTCGATACGGGCCTCTATCGCCCAGTTGGCGATGACAGCCACCACACCGGAGATCAGGCCTATAATGAGGACCGCAAAGGCTTCGGCCACAGCGGGCATATAGATTGCCGGATTAACAGGCCCCGAGAAGTTCGCGAGCGCGATAAAGATGTTCATTGCGGCATAGCTGCCACCCAGCAGCCCCAGCAAAGGCCCGCCGAGGCGCAGCGCCTTCACAAAAGCCGAGCCGCCGACAAGGCTGGAGCCCGCCATCAGCTTGCGTATGCAGATGACGACAGCGGCGATGGTAGCGATCACGACTACCAACATGAGCAGCTTTAGAAGCGGGTGGCTTAGCATCAGCAGAGTGGTGAAACCCAGTCGGGGCATCGCCAATGCGGGCGTAGAAACAGCGGTGAATGCTAGGAACGGTAACGGCAAGGCACGCAACATTTCATCCTCCGGATTACGTTTGTAATCCATGTAGATTACATCTGTAATACACCTTGTCAAACACCGTTATTAAAACACCCTCTGACTGAAGCCAGAGGGTGTTTTAAATCAAAGCGTTGGGATCGCCTGTTTGAGGCGGCCACCGATGCGGATCGGTTCGATGCGCTTGGCAAGACCGGTGCGGTCGTCGGTTTCGACGAAGACACCGCAAATGGTGGCAGGACCGTGGGCCGGTGCGTAACGGCCACCCGACAGGCGGGTGGTAAAGCGGCGCA
>NZ_JAVXCU010000040.1:8984-23375 GCF_036659295.1 Brevundimonas sp.
CCGATGACGCTGTCATAGTCACAGCAACCGCCGGCATCGGTCTGGAAGGCCGTACCGTGCGGCAGGATTTGCGCGTCGGCGGTCGGAACGTGGGTGTGGGTGCCCACCACCAGCGAGGCGCGGCCGTCACAGAAATGGCCCATAGCCATCTTCTCGGACGTCACCTCGGCGTGGATATCAACGATGACGGCATCGGCCACAACGCCCAGCGGGGCAGCATCCAGTTCGCGCTCTACGGCGCTGAACGGATCGTCCATCGGGTCCATGTGAACGCGGCCCAGCACGTTGATGACCAGAACCCGCATACCGTCGGGCGTCACGAAGACGTCGGCACCACGACCGGGGGCATCCATCAGGCGCGGATAGTTGGCCGGACGGATCAGGCGTGGTTCGCGCACAATATAGGTCAGGGCTTCGCGCTGGTCCCACGAGTGGTTGCCCAGCGTGATGACATCGGCACCGGCCGCATAAATCTCGTTGGCCGTGTTTTCGGTAATGCCGAACCCGCCCGCAGCGTTTTCACCATTCACGACCACGAAGTCGAGTTTCAAATCGCGGCGCAGACCCGGAAGGTGGTCGCTTAGACCATCCCGTCCGCTCTTGCCGATTACGTCACCGAAAAATGCCAATCTCATTTGAAGGGTCTATAACCGTTCTCGGTCAAAATACCATGCAGACCTATGTCATGCGGCTCTTTAGGCAGTTGATCGACCTCCTGCCCGGCAAAGGCCAGCCCCACACGCATAACATCGGATAGAGCCTCGAAGGTGCGGTCATAATAACCGCCGCCCTGCCCCAGCCGACCACCACGCCCGTCAAACGCCACCAGAGGCGTGATGACCAGATCAGGTGTCACCTCCCCCGCCAAGTCCAGCGGCGCGGGGCATCCGGCGGCATCGTCTTCCAGCGGATCACCGATGGACCACAGTCGAAACACCATTGGCGCATCACGATCCACCACCACCGGCAGGCACAGGGTACGGCCTTGTTTCGCCAGCGCCTTGGCCAGTTCCCCTGTCGGCACCTCGGCTCCAATGGCCGAATAAAGCGCCACCACCGCCCCCGCAGGCAGGTCGCCCGCATGGCCGACAATAGCGGCCAGCCGCTCGGGCGTGTTCAGCAGCTTGCGCTGGGCGCGCATACAGGTGCGGATTTCGACTTTGTCCATACGGGCTATGAAACACAAAACCCCGTCCTGCGGAACAGGACGGGGTTTGGGTTGGCGGCGCCACAAGAACCGTGGGGCGATGAATCCTCTCGAACCTGTAAGACAGGTGGGCGCCATATACTCAGGCCCTCGGGCCCAAACAGGGACAGCTCCCTTCGAGATGATTAAGGCCGGGAGGAATGTTGTCCCCGACGAGGGCCGCAGCAAGACCCGCCGAGGCGCAAAATAGGGTGTGTTTGCCTTGCACTCAAGGGCGCATGAAAAAGATCAGGCGGCGCGGCCCAATCCGTCAATCAGTTCGACCAGATCCAGTTGGTCTTCATCCACCTCGGAATCGCCTCCTTGCGCCCTCAAGCGCGACTTTGCGGGGGCACAAACGGGTTGCGCGTCCAGCCAGTCCAGCAGATCAAGCTGGCGCTCGTCACCCCGCCCACGACGCGCACGCCCCCCACGCACACGACTGCGGCCCCCGTTCTTGCGAGGGCGTACAGGTCTTTGGGGTTCGGAGTGGGGGCGTATCAGCTAAAAGCTTTGCGCCAGCTTCTCCAGACGGGCCGCCACAGCGTTCAGAGCTTCGGCTACGCCATCATTATTGACGGCCTCGGTGACCACCGGCGGCGGGGCCACACGACCACGGCGCGCCTCCGACAGTTCATCGGCCAGCATCAGAGCCCCCATCAGGAACAGCTTCAGATCACCGACCTGACCGACCTGATCGGCCACCTGTGACACCTTGGAGGCAAACTCCTGCGCCAGTTGGGTCACGCGGGCTTCCTGCCCGTCCGCACACCCGACCGGATAGGCACGACCGTTCACTTCAACGGTTACTGTCGCCATCAGCGCGGCTCCATTTCAGATACATCACTGGTTTCTGTAATGGATTCGCTGGCCGGCTGTTCCAGAATTTCGCGCACAGCCTGTGCCGCAGCGGCCAGAGCCTCTGCCGCCTGCTGTCCGGCAGCTTCCAGTTCGGCCATACGTTCGGCGTTCGCACCGTCGTCGGACAAGGGCGCAAACAGATCATCGTCGGGCAGCCTTGCGGCTTCCGACCTGGCTTTCATGTCCTGGAATTTCTGCTCCAGTTCATTCAGAGCCCGTTCAATTCGAGCCTTTGCGGCTGTCAGAGCGTCCATCTGGGTCCTTTCTTCAGATTCGCTATAGAACCCGTAGGCGCGGCGGGGTAAAGCGGCGCCGTCCCCATTTCTCTGTTCTGAAAAAGGCTTTGCCGTGACAGACGCCCTTTCGATGTTCTCGAAACCCTCACCGCAGATGATGGCCAATGCCATCCGCGTACTGGCAATGGATGGCGTCGAGAAGGCCAAAAGCGGCCACCCCGGCATGCCAATGGGCATGGCCGATGTCGCCACTGTCCTGTTTTCGAAATTCCTGAAGTTTGATGCTTCGGCCCCGAACTGGGCCGATCGCGACCGCTTTATTCTGTCGGCCGGTCACGGCTCGATGCTGATTTATTCGCTGCTGCACCTGACCGGTTACAAGCAGGCGACCCGCGAACAGCTGGAAAACTTCCGTCAGTGGGGCTCGCGTACCGCAGGCCACCCCGAATATGGCCACCTCGAAGGCGTTGAAGTCACCACCGGCCCGCTGGGTCAGGGTCTGGCCCATTCGGTCGGCTTTGCCATGGCCGAGCGCCACCTGGCCTCGCGCTTCGGTGACGATCTGGTGGATCACCGCACATGGGTAGTCGCCGGTGACGGCTGCCTGATGGAAGGCATTTCGCAAGAAGCCATCGCTCTGGCTGGCCGTCTGAAGCTGAACAAGCTTTGCGTGCTGTGGGACGACAACGCCATCACCATCGACGGTTCTGTTGCCCTGTCGGACGCGACCGACCAACTGGCCCGCTTCAAGGCCTCGGGCTGGGCGGTCAAGGCCATTGACGGTCACGACCACGGCCAGATCAAAAAGGCACTGGCCTGGGCCACCAAGCAGTCGGTCCCGACCCTGATCGCCTGCAAGACCAAGATCGGCAAGGGCGCTGCCACGATGGAAGGCAGCCACAAGACCCACGGTGCAGCTCTGGGCGACCTGGAAATCGCTGCGTCGCGTCAAGCAATGGGCTGGACTGCTGCTCCGTTCGAGATTCCGGCAGAGCTGGACAAGGCATGGAAGAGCGTCGGCAAGGCCGGCTCCAAGCACCGCAAGGCGTGGGAAGCCCGCCTGCTGGGCAACGAAGCGCGCGACGAGTTCACCCGTGCCATGGCCGGTGATCTGCCGAACGGTGCCTTTGCCGCCCTCGAAGCCAAGATCAAGGAACTGGTTGAAACCAAGCCCGCCATGGCCACGCGCCAGTCCTCGGGTGAGGCTCTGGCCACTGTGTTTGACGCTATCCCGGAACTGGTGGGCGGTTCGGCCGACCTGACCGGCTCGAACAACACCTTCGTCAAGAACACCCAGATCATGGACGCGCCGACCTATCACGGCCGCTATGTGAACTATGGCATCCGCGAGTTCGGCATGGCCGCCGCCATGAACGGCATGGCCCTGCACGGTGGTGTCATTCCTTACGGCGGCACCTTCATGGTGTTCTCGGACTATAGCCGTCCGGCCATCCGTCTGGCGGCCTTGATGGGTACCCGCGTGGTTCACGTCCTGACGCATGACAGCATCGGTCTGGGCGAAGACGGCCCGACCCACCAACCGGTCGAGCATCTGGCGGCGCTGCGTGCCATCCCGAACCTGATGGTGTTCCGCCCTGCCGATACGGTCGAGGCACTGGAATGCTGGCAGGTCGCCTTGCAACACAAGACCACCCCGTCGGCCATGTGCCTGTCGCGTCAAAAAACGCCGGCCCTGCGCACCACCGACGCCGGTGAAAACCTGTCGCGTAAGGGTGCCTATGAGCTGAAGGCCGCCAATGGTGCCGCCAAGGTCAGCCTGTTCGCCACCGGCACCGAGGTCGCTATCGCCATCGATGCTGCCGCCAAGCTGGAAGCCGAAGGCATCGCCACCCGCGTGGTTTCGGTGCCGTCGTTCGAACTGTTTGCCCAACAGCCGAAAGCCTATCAGGACGCCATCATCGCACGCGGCACTGTCCGCATCGCGGTCGAGGCCGGTTTGGAACAGGGCTGGATGCGCTTCATCGGCGAAGACGGTGCTTTCGTTGGCATGACCGGCTTCGGGGCCTCGGCTCCGGCCGAAGTTCTGTACGAAAAGTTCGGTATTACGGCCGACGCCGTGATCGAAGCTGCCAAAACGAGACTGTAAGCCTATGCGCCGCCTGACCATCGCCCTCGCTCTGGGCCTGACGATGGCAGGCGGCGCGACCGCTTCTGCCGAAACACCAACTGTCGTCGAGACGCCGATCATTATCGGCCAGTCCTACGCCCTGCCCTCGACGGTCATGGGCCAGACGCGCCAGATCAATGTCTGGCTGCCGCCCGGATACGAGCGCAGCGGCCAGACCTATCCGGTCCTCTATGTGCTGGACGGCGGGCAGGATCAGGACTTCCACCACATCTCGGGCATCGCCCAGTTGGGCACCATCGTCGGCACCACCCGCGACGTCATCGTTGTGGGCATTGCCTCGGTCGACCGCCGCAACGAACTGGCCCTGCCGACCGAGAACGCCGAACTGATCGCCCGTTATCCGACGCAAGGCCAGTCCGACCGCTTTCGCCGCTTTGTCGCTGAAGAGGTCCAGCCCTTCATCGAGGCCAAGTTGCGCACCAATGGCGAAACGGCCCTGATGGGCGAGTCTCTGGCCGGTCTGTTCGTCGTCGAGACTTTCCTCAAAGAACCGCAGATGTTCGACGCCTATGTCGCGGTCAGCCCCAGCCTGTGGTGGGACGGCGGCAAGCTGGCGCGCCAGTCCGGTGCCCATCTGCGCGACCATTCCAATGACCCTCGCACCCTGATCCTGACGCTCGGCGACGAAGGCGAAGAGATGCAGGCCCCGATGGATGTCCTGACCGCCCATCTGCGTGATCACGCCATGCCCAATACCAGATGGGACTTTACCCCCCGCCCGACCGAGAGCCACGCCACCATCTATCACGGTGCTGCACTGGATGCCTTCCGTCGTCTCTATGCGATGCCTGCACCCGACGCTGCACAATGAGCCATCTAGGTGCTGTCAGCCTGCTGGTCCGCGACTATGACGAGGCTATTGCCTTCTATGTCGGCAAACTGGGCTTTGACCTTAGCGAAGATACCGACATGGGCGGCGCAAAGCGCTGGGTCCGCGTCACGCCCAAAGGTGGCCAGACCTCGCTGTTGCTGGCCCGCGCCGCAACGCCCCAGCAGGTCGCCCAGATCGGCGATCAGGCGGGCGGCCGTGTCTGGCTGTTTCTCTATACCGACGACCTGATGCGCGACCACGCCAACTGGCTAAAGGCCGGTGTGGTGTTTCGCGAAGAGCCTCGTCACGAAGCCTATGGTAAGGTGGTGGTCTTCGAAGACCTCTACGGCAATGCCTGGGATCTGATCGAACCTGCTACCGGAGCCTGACCGCCATGAAGATCGGCACACCGCTTTCCGACACCGCTGTCCGTGTGATGCTGCTGGGGTCGGGGGAACTCGGCAAGGAAGTGGCTATCGAACTGCAACGCCTCGGAGCCGAGGTAATTGCAGTTGACCGCTATCCCAACGCCCCCGCCATGCAGTTGGCGCACCGCAACCACGTCATCCCCATGACCGATCCGCAGGTGCTGAACGGCCTGATCATGGCCGAAGCCCCGCACATCATCGTGCCCGAAATCGAGGCCATCGCCACCGATGCGCTGGCCATTATCGAGGATGCCGGTCTGGCCCGCGTGGTGCCAACCGCCCGCGCCACCCAATTGACGATGAACCGCGAGGGCATCCGCCGCCTTGCCGCCGAAGAACTGGGCGTCCCCACCAGCGCCTATGCCTTTGCCGGTTCCGCAGAGGAACTGGCCGAGGGCGCGCGCAAGGTCGGCTTCCCGTGCTTTGTCAAACCCGTCATGTCGTCCTCGGGCAAGGGCCAGTCCTATGTCGAGAGCGCCGACCAGATCGCCGCCGCATGGGACTATGCCGAACAATCCGGTCGCGTTTCTGGCGGTAAGGTGATTGTCGAGGGCCGCATCGATTTCGACTTTGAAATCACCCTGCTGACTGTCCGCTCGCGCGATGTTGACGGCATTACCCGTACCGATTTCTGCGCCCCCATCGGCCATCGTCAGGTCAAGGGCGACTATGTCGAAAGCTGGCAACCGCAAGCCATGACCGATGCCGCTCTGAAGGCGGCACAGGACATGGCCGCCAAGGTCACGGACAGCCTCGGTGGCTGGGGCGTGTTCGGCGTCGAACTGTTCATAAAGGGCGATCAGGTCTGGTTCTCGGAAGTTAGCCCGCGCCCGCACGATACCGGCCTTGTCACAATCGGCAGCCAGCACCTGAGCGAGTTCGCCCTTCACGCTCGCGCCATTCTGGGCCTGCCGGTCGATGTCACACTGCGCGAACCTGCCGCCAGCGCCGTCATCTATGGAGGTATCGAAGGCACAGGCATCGCCTTTGATGGTGTCGCCGAGGCTCTGGCCGTACCGACAGCGGAACTGCGACTGTTCGGCAAGCCGGAAAGCTATGCCACCCGTCGCATGGGTGTGGCCATCGCGCGCGGCACCGACACCGATCAGGCCCGAGCCCGCGCCACGCAAGCTGCCGCCAAGGTCAAACCCGTCCCGGCCTGAGCCTAGACAAAAGTCGCGTAAAAAGAGGGCAGCCTATGGTTGCCCTCTTTGCGTTTTAGGGGGCAAGGTTCTTCAAAATGCCGCAAAGACCGGCATGGGAGGACGACCCACAATGGGCAAGCTGAAAACCGGCCTGATATTCGGGGCCATCGCCATTATCGGCGCGATATCCATCGGGGTTCTGGCCCTGCATCAGGGCGAAAGCATCAGCGCCGTCTGGATGGTTACCGCCGCCCTGTGCGTCTATGCCATCGCCTACAGGTTCTACGCCAAATATCTGGCGGGCAAGGTGCTGCAACTGGACGCCAAGCGTCCCACGCCCGCCGTGAGCCATAATGACGGTCTGGACTATGTGCCGACCCCCAAGAACGTGCTGTTCGGCCACCATTTCGCGGCTATTGCAGGGGCAGGTCCCCTCGTCGGCCCCGTGCTGGCGGCCCAGATGGGTTATCTGCCCGGCATGTTGTGGATTCTGGTCGGTGTGGTGATTGCAGGGGCCGTTCAGGACATGCTGGTCCTGTTCATGTCCACCCGCCGCGACGGTCGCTCGCTGGGCGATATGATCCGAACCGAAATGGGCCCGATCCCCGGCATTATTGCCCAGATCGGCGTCCTGATGATCATGGTCATCATACTGGCCGTACTGGCTCTGGTCGTGGTCAAGGCTCTGGCCGAAAGCCCGTGGGGCACGTTTACCGTTGCCGCCACCATCCCCATCGCCATCTTTATGGGGCTCTATACCCGCTATATCCGCCCCGGACGTGTGGGCGAGATTTCGGTTATCGGTGTGGTCCTTTTGATCGGCTCGATCATTCTGGGCGGACAGGTGGCCTATCACCCCGTCTGGGGACCGGCCTTCACCCTGTCGGGTACGACGTTGGCCATCGCCATGATGGCCTATGGTTTTATCGCCTCGGTCATGCCCGTCTGGCTGCTGCTGGCCCCACGTGACTATCTGTCGACCTTCCTCAAGATCGGTGCGATTGCGGCTCTGGCCATCGGTATTCTGATTGTGCGGCCCGAACTGCAAATGCCGGCCATCACCCCGTTCATCGACGGGTCGGGTCCGGTCTTCTCCGGTGCGCTGTTCCCGTTCTTGTTCATCACCATTGCCTGCGGTGCCGTCTCGGGCTTCCACGCCCTGATCGCATCGGGCACCACGCCTAAACTGATCGAGAACGAAAACCAGATTCCGCTGATCGGCTATGGCGCAATGCTGTGTGAAAGCTTCGTCGCCGTCATGGCGTTAATCGCCGCCTGTGTGCTGGACCCTGCCGTCTATTTCGTGATGAACAGCCCGGCTGCCGTTATCGGCACGGACGTGACATCGGCTGCTGCCGCTGTGGCGCAATGGGGCTTCCACATCACGCCTGCCGAGCTTGAAACCCTCGCACGGCAAGTGGGCGAACATTCTATCCTCTCACGCGCAGGCGGTGCGCCTACCCTCGCCGTCGGCATGGCGCACATCCTGTCCAGTGTCATCGGCGGCGAAGCCATGATGAGCTTCTGGTACCACTTCGCCATCCTGTTCGAAGCCCTGTTCATCCTGACCACGGTCGATGCCGGCACCCGCGTCTGCCGCTTCATGATCCAGGACCTGCTGGGCGTGGCCGTGCCGAAAATGCGCGAGACCCAAAGCTGGACCGGCAATGTCATCGCCACGGCTCTGACTGTCGGACTGTGGGGCTATTTCCTCTATGCCGGTGTGGTCGATCCGCTGGGGGGCATCAACAGCCTGTGGCCACTGTTCGGCATTGCCAACCAGATGCTGGCCGCGATTGCCCTGATGCTGGGCACGGTCGTGCTGTTCAAGATGAAGCGCCAGAGGTTCGCATGGGTGGCCATGGTTCCGGCCTTCTGGCTGCTGGTCTGCACGCTGACCGCAGGCTTCCAGAAGCTGTTCCATCCGGATGTGCGCGTCGGTTTCCTGTCGCACGCCGCCAAATATAAAGGCTCTATGGAAGCGGGCGAACTGATGGCTCCGGCCAAGTCGGTGGCCGACATGCAGCACATCATCTTCAATGACTATGTGAACGCCGCCCTGACCGCAGGCTTCCTGTTCGTGGTGGTCGTGATCCTGTTCTACAGCATCGGCGCTTGCCGCAAGGCGTTGAAGAACCGCCAACCGACCGCCGTGGAAATCCCGCCTGCGAACGAGGTCGCCCATGCCTGAAGCCGACCTTCTGTGCCTGTGCCGTGACACTTTGTCCCGCTGGGGCAAGGATGCACGGCGCACGGCCAGCCTGATGATCGGACAGCCCGACTATGACGCCTATCTGGCCCATAGTCGGGCCACCCACCCCGATCAGGAGCCGCTAGATCGCACCGCCTTTTTCCGCCTGCACGAAGCCCGACGCTTCGGTGCAGGCGGCAGTTTCAAATGCTGCTGATTCCCCGATCGCCCTCTGTGACCGCCCCAAGCGCATCACAGAGGGCTTTTCTTATTAAAAACCCGTCTCTGTAACCGATGTTCGCCATCTGTGACCCGCTCAGGCTTGCACTTGTGGCCAGTCCGTCCCATTGAGACGCCAAACTTTCGTCGTTGCTGACTAGGAGATCTCCCATGACCGTTCGCGTCGCCATTAACGGCTTTGGCCGTATCGGCCGTCTTGTTCTTCGCTCGATCGTCGAGCATGGCCGCACTGACATCGAAGTTGTGGCGATCAACGATCTGGGCCCCGTCGAGACCAACGCCCACCTGCTGCGCTACGACTCGGTTCACGGCCGGTTCCCGGGCACCATCACCTCGGGTGAAGACTGGATCGACGTCGGCACCGGCAAGATCAAGGTCACTTCGGAACGCGATCCGGCCAACCTGCCGCACGCAGAACTGAAGGTCGACATCGCTTTCGAATGCACCGGCATCTTCACCTCGAAGGAAAAGGCCTCGGCCCACCTGACCGCAGGTGCCAAGCGCGTTCTGGTTTCGGCTCCGGCTGACAATGCTGACAAGACCATCGTCTTCGGCGTCAACCACGAAACCCTGACCGCCGACGACATCGTCGTGTCGAACGCTTCGTGCACCACCAACTGCCTGGCCCCGATCGCCAAGGTTCTGAACGAACTGGTCGGCATCGAGCGTGGCTACATGACCACCATCCACGCCTATACCGGTGACCAACCGACCCTCGACACCATGCACAAAGACCCGTACCGCGGTCGCGCTGCTGCCCTGTCGATGATCCCGACCTCGACCGGCGCTGCCAAGGCTGTAGGTCTGGTTCTGCCGGAACTGAAGGGCAAGCTGGACGGCTCGTCCATCCGCGTCCCGACCCCGAACGTCTCGGTCGTTGACCTGAAGATCGTTGCCGGTCGCGCCACCACCGTGGCCGAAGTCAACGCAGCCCTCGAAGCTGCTGCCAACGGTCCGATGAAGGGTGTTCTGTTCACCTCGACCGACCCGCTGGTATCGATCGACCTGAACCACCACAACGCCTCTTCGACCGCTGCCCTGCCGCAGACCCAGGTCGTCGACGGCACCCTGGTTCGCGTGCTGAGCTGGTACGACAACGAGTGGGGCTTCGCCACCCGCATGTCGGACACCGCCCTGCAAATGGCCAAGTTCCTCTGATCCGGTCGCGGGTCATGACGGCCCGCTCCTGAACAGAACGACTATCCATAAAGGGCTCCCTCCATTCGGCAGGGAGCCCTTCTTTCAAGCTTAACGGCCTCACGACCTCTCTCTGGGCCAAAAGATCAGATCGATCCCATGACCTTCCGCACCCTCCACGACGCTAAAGACCTTTCCGGCAAGACCGCCCTCGTCCGCGTGGACTTCAATGTCCCGATGGAAAACGGCGCAGTCACAGACGACACTCGCCTGCGCGTGGCCCTGCCGACCATCAACAAGCTGCGTGAAGCCGGCGCCAAGGTGGCCCTGCTGGCCCACTTCGACCGCCCCAAGGGCGAGCGCGTGCCATCCATGAGCCTGAAGCCGGTTGTCGAGCCGCTGGAAACCCTTCTGGGCGCACCGGTCCGTTTCGCTGACGACTGCATCGGCGACGAAGCCAAATCCGTTCTGGCCGATATCGACGCCGGTGGTGTGGTGCTGCTGGAGAACGTGCGCTTCCACAAGGGCGAAGAAAAGAACGACGCCGACTTCGCCAAGGCTCTGGCCGAACTGGGCGACATCTTCGTCAACGACGCCTTCTCGGCTGCCCACCGCGCCCACGCCTCCACCGAGGGTCTGGCCCGCATCCTTCCGGCATACGCCGGTGAATCCATGCGCCGCGAACTGCAGGCTCTGGACGCCGCCCTCGGCACACCTGTGAAGCCGGTCATCGGCATCGTTGGCGGCGCCAAGGTTTCGACCAAGCTGGACCTGCTGAAGAACCTCGTCGCCAAGCTGGACTATCTGGCCATCGGCGGCGGCATGGCCAACACCTTCCTGCACGCCCAGGGTGTCGATGTCGGCAACTCTCTGTGCGAAAAAGACCTCGCCGACACCGCCCGCGAAATCATGGAAGAAGCCCGTCAAAAAGGCTGCGAACTGCTGCTTCCGGTCGATGTGGTTGTGGCCAAGGGCGTCAAGCCGGGTATCGAACACGGCGTTCGCGCGCTGGACCGTATCGCCGCTGACGACCTGATCCTCGATGCCGGCCCTGAAACCGTCGCCCGCCTGACCCGCGCCATGGGCCTGTCCAAGACCCTGATCTGGAATGGTCCGCTGGGCGTATTCGAGGTTCCGCCGTTCGACGCTGCAACCGTAGCCGCCGCCAAGGAAGCTGCAAGCCTCGCCAAGGCCGGCAAACTGACCGCCGTTGCCGGTGGCGGTGACACCGTAGCCGCCCTCAACCACGCCGGCGTTGTCGAAGACATGACCTTCGTCTCGACCGCTGGCGGTGCCTTCCTCGAATGGATGGAAGGCAAGCCGCTGCCGGGCGTCGACGCCCTGCGCGCATAATCATCCAAAGGGCGGATACCAACAGGTGTCCGCCCTTTCGTCATCAGGGCGCAAAGGTGACTTTTCGCCCCTTCCGGTCTACATCAGACCCACACTCGATTCAGATTCTTCGGAGACCTTTCAGGATGGCTCGCATCACCCTGCGTCAGCTGCTCGACCACGCAGCTGAAAACGACTACGGCCTGCCGGCGTACAACATCAACAACATGGAACAGGGCCTGGCCATCATGGAGGCCGCCGACGCAGTGAATGCGCCGGTCATCATCCAGGCTTCGCGCGGCGCCCGCTCCTATGCCAACGACATCATTCTGGCCAAGCTGATCGACGGTCTGGTCGAGCTGTATCCACACATTCCTGTTTGTATGCACCAGGACCACGGCAATGGTCCGGCCACCTGCGCCACGGCCATCCAGTACGGCTTCACCTCGGTGATGATGGACGGCTCGCTGGAAGAAGACGCCAAGACGCCTGCCTCCTACGAATATAACGTCGACGTCACGCGCCGCGTCACCGAAATGGCCCACTCGTGCGGCGTTTCGGTCGAAGGCGAACTGGGCGTTCTGGGTTCGCTGGAAACCGGCATGGGCGAGGCCGAAGACGGCCACGGCTTCGAAGGCAAGCTGGACCACTCGGCCCTGCTGACCGATCCGGATCAAGCCGTCGACTTCGTAAAAGCCACCAAGGTCGACGCTCTGGCCATCGCCATGGGCACGTCGCACGGTGCCTACAAGTTCACCCGCCAGCCGGACGGCGAAGTCCTCGCCATGAACGTGATCGAGGAAATCCACCGTCGCCTGCCGAACACCCACCTGGTGATGCACGGCTCGTCGTCGGTGCCGCAAGACCTGCAGGACATCATCAACGCCTATGGCGGTGCCATGCCGCAAACCTGGGGCGTACCGATCGAAGAAATCCAGCGCGGTATCAAGAACGGCGTGCGCAAGGTCAATATCGACACCGACAACCGTATGGCCATGACCGGCGCTATCCGCAAAATGCTGATGGAAAAGCCGGGCGAGTTCGACCCGCGCTACTATCTGAAGCCTGCCAAGGAAGCCATGCGCAAGCTGTGTCAGGAACGCTACCTGCAGTTCGGCTGCGAAGGCCAAGCCTCCAAGATCAGCCCGCTGTCCACCGCCCAGATGGCCAAACGCTACGCCTCCGGTTCGCTGGACCCGCAAATCGGCTAATCTGCGATTTCAGACTGAATATCAAAGACGCCCCGCAGATCACTCTGCGGGGCGTTTTCTTTACCAGACGCCGTAGCGCCCGCCGACCGAGCGGATAATCGCCCGCGCCTCGTATTCAACAGCCCTATACTCGTCCTCGGCCATACGCAGTTCACGCCGCGCATCGCGGAGTTCCAGCCGCAAGTCACGGATACGGGCGCGAATACGCTCTCGCTCCTCTTGGCTTAAGCCCTCCTGACGCAGTTCGCGCTCCTTGGCCTCCAGCTTGTGCTCGCGGTCGCGGATGCGCGACACCGCCGAGCGGACATTGCTCTCGGCATCGGACAGCACACGCTCGGCCTGATACACCCTCACCCCGTCCTCATAAGCGGGCAGGAAGTTGCTCTCCTCAGCGGGCGTACAGACCCCTTGATAGGTCGCACCGCTGCGCCCCGTGCGGAACCCGTTCTCCCACCGGCAATAGGTCCTCAAACCCTGATCGCGCGCCGCATAATAGGCCGTTGGATTTGGCGTAACCCCGAACTTGGCACAGGCCTTGGCATGCTCGTCCAGCCGTTCCGGCGCACGCCCGTTCAGGCCGTCCTGATAGCCCTTGCCACCCCAGTCACCGGCCAGACACTGGTCCTCGCTCATGGTCGCACAACTGCCCAGCAGGGCCGCTGCACCACTCACAACCGCTATCGTCAGAATGCGCTTCATCATGTGTGCCACCAAAGCATTTTCAGACCGCAGGATGAGGCCCCCCGCTTAAAGCCGTGCTAATCACACCTCATGGCCGATGAACCAATAATGACCGACGAAGACAATACCGAGGACATGGCAGGCGGCGAAGCCCTCAGCGCAGAGATCACAGCCTCCGGTATCCGTCTGGACAAGGCCCTGTCCGAGGCCTTCCCCACACTGTCGCGTGCCCGCCTGCAAGCCCTGCTGGCCGAAGGTGCCGTCTCCAAAGACGGTCAGGTCCTGACCTCGGGCAAGGCCAAGGCCGCAACCGGCACCTACACCATCACCCTGCCGCCCGTGGCCCCTGCCGAGCCACAGCCCGAGAACATCCCGCTCACCGTCCTTTACGAGGACGCGCATCTCGTCGTCATCGACAAGCCCTCCGGCATGGCGGCCCATCCTGCCCCCGGTTGCGAAACCGGCACCCTCGTCAATGCCCTGCTCTATCACTGCGGCGATACGCTGTCGGGCATAGGCGGCGTGGCCCGCCCCGGCATTGTCCACCGTCTCGACAAAGACACGTCCGGCGTCATGGTCGCCGCCAAGACCGACGAGGCCCATCAGGGCCTGTCTGCCCTGTTCGCCACCCACGACATAGAGCGCACCTATATCGCCCTGACGCGCGGCACGCCCAATGCTCTCAGTGGTCGCATCGACACCCAGATCGGCCGCTCCCTGCACGACCGCAAAAAGATGGCCGTGCTGAAACACGGCGGGCGCCAAGCCATCACCGACTATGTG
>NZ_JAVXCU010000041.1:0-22340 GCF_036659295.1 Brevundimonas sp.
CATGGACAGGTTGAGGATATTGCCCCCCGCCTCGCCAATCGTCGTTGCCACCTGCCCCAAGACCCCCGGTGCGTGCTGGATGGTGGCATGCAGGCGCACCGATCCCATCGCATCCGTTTCCGCCTGAGGCGTCCACTGCATATCGCGCCAGACCGTGTCGTCATCGGCATAGTCGGCCAGTGACTGGCAATCGATCGTGTGAACCGTCAGACCGGTATCTACGCCATCCGCGCCAACAACCTCGTGGATACCGACAATGCGGTCCCCCGGTACAGGACAACAACAGTCGGCAAAGTGAATGCTGACCCCCGGTGTCAGGCCCGAGCCGCGCACGAACAGACGCGCCGACGAATCCTGAATGCGTTTGCGTTCACCGCTGCCCTGAATCTGGCCCTTCAAGGCCGGGAACAGGATTTCGGCAACCTTGGACACCGCAATACGGCCACGGCCCACAGCATCCAGCAGGTCGTCCTCGGTAGCAACCGTCAGGGTTTCCAGCGCCGCTTTCAGGGTCACATCTTTCAGCGACTTGCCATGCTGGGCCAGAGTCTGTTCCAGCGAAACGCGACCCAGACGGATGAACTCTTCGCGCTCTGATACGCGGATATGGCGACGGATCGCCGAGCGGGCACGGCCTGTCACCGTCAGGCTGCGCCAGTCAGTCGGTACCTCGGCCTTGGAGCCACGGATGATTTCGACCACATCGCCGTTTTGCAGGGCGGTACGCATCGGCTTAAGTTCGCCGTTGATCTTTACGCCAACCGCCGTGTCACCCACATCGGTATGCACCGCATAGGCAAAGTCCAGCGGCATGCCACCGCGCGGCAGGGTAATCAGCTTGCCCTTGGGCGTGAACACGAACACCTGTTCGAGATACATTTCGAGCTTGGCGTGCTCGACCCAGTCCTCGCCGCCCTCGCCATGTTCGACCACCTGAACAAGGTGGCGCAGGTTCAACAGCGGATCGCGCCCGCCATCGGCCTGCATGGCCTCGCGGTCCAGACCATAGGACTGGTTCTTATAGCGCCAGTGCGCCGCCACACCGTCCTCGGCCACGCGATCCATGGCCTCGGTGCGGATCTGCATCTCGATCTTCATGCCCGCAGGGCCGATGACCGTGGTGTGCAAGGAGCGGTAGTTGTTCGACTTGGGCGTCGAGATGAAATCCTTGAACCGGTCTGGCACCATCGGCCAGATGCGGTGGATGATCCCCAGCGAGCGATAACAGTCGTCCTCGCTCTCGACGATGACGCGGAAACCGTAAATATCCGACAGGGACGAGAACCCGACGGCCTTGCGCTGTAGCTTGCGCCAGATGGAATAAGGGGTCTTTTCGCGACCCTTTACTCGGGCCTTCAGACCGCCCTCGGCCAGTACGCGCTCGATTTCCGAGGATACGCGGGTAATGGCGCTGCCGTGCTCAAGCTTCAGAGCCTCGAGACGGCGCATGATCGCCGTGCGCGCCGTAGCGTTCAGATGCTCGAAAGCCAGTTCTTCCAGCTCTGAGGCGATCGAATGGATACCGATCGAGCGACCCAGCGGGGCATAGACTTCCAGCGTTTCGCGGCTGATCCGCTCGCGCTTCTCGGGCTTAACATACTGGAGCGTCCGCATATTGTGCAGACGGTCAGCCAGTTTAACCAGCAGCACCCGCACATCGCGCGAGATCGCCAGAATGAATTTTCGAAGATTCTCGGCCTGACGCGTATGTTCGGCCTGTAGTTCCAGACGCGACAGCTTGGTCACGCCTTCCACCAGTACCGCGATCTCCTCGCCGAACATCTCGGCAATGTCGTCGCGGGTCGCCGAGGTATCCTCGACCACATCGTGCAGCAGCGCCGTCACGATGGTTGCCGTATCCAGTTTATAGTCGGTCAGGATACCGGCCACCTGGATCGGGTGTGCGAAATACGGATCACCAGAGGCCCGCAGCTGCGAGCCGTGCATCTTCATCGCATAGACATAGGCCTTGTTGAGCAAGGCCTCGTCTGCGGTGGGATCATAGGCTTTTACGGCCTCGATCAACTCGAACTGGCGCATAACCGATGAGCCGCGCCCACCTGTACCGGATGCTCCAGACGCCAACGGCGCCGCCCCGTGAGAGGTCGACGCCGCTGTGATATTCTTTCCGGCATTATCTGCAGTCGGCGTTTCCGCCGTAGGCCGCGCCGGAATAATGGTTACGCCAGTGGCAGGCATGGACGTCAGTAGCGTTCTTCCTGGCCACCATCACGGTCGCTTTGCAGCGCACGGATAAGCTCGGCCTCGGCCATGTTCATGTGCTGCGGCTCAGCCAGCAGCGCCACGACTTCGGCTTCGTCTTCGGCCTCGGTGCGTTCGTCAACACGTTGCAGGGTGACGATGATGTTTTCCAGCAGCTCGTCCGGCATGACGGTTTCGTCTGCCAGTTCGCGCAGGGCCACAACCGGATTCTTGTCGTTATCGCGGTCGATGGTCAGAGCGGCACCGTTCGCAATATTGCGGGCGCGGTGACCGGCCAGCAGAACCAGACCAAAACGGTTCGGCACCTTTTCGATGCAATCTTCGACAGTGACGCGGGCCATGAAATTCCTCGGGCGACAGGGAGAACCACACAAAATACAGAAGTGGGGCCAATTACGCAATGGCAACTGACCCTGCCAAGGTCGGAAAACGCAGGTTTATCGCTTGCTTGCGTCTAGGAAGCCCCCTGCCCGACCGGCGCAGCATCCACGCCTACACTGGCACGCATCGCCAAGTTCTTCGCCATTTCGCCACTATCGGGATGTCGCCATTCAGGCGCGATCTCGGCCAGAGGCCCCATCACGAACAGACGCTCGCTGGCTCGCGGGTGCGGAATATACAGCCCATCCAGATCTGCGCTGATACGCCCATAGGCGATCAAATCCAGATCCAGCGTGCGCGGCGCATTCCGCACAGAACGTACCCGCCCCAAGGCATCCTCGATGCCTGACAAGAGCTGCATCAGGGCCTTTGGATCTAGTTCAGTCTCCACAATCGCCACCCCGTTCAGGAACGGCGGATCGCTCGGATTAGGCCAAGCCGCAGACTGCCACCAGGACGAACGGGCCACGATTTTCAGTCCGGCCTGTTGCAACTGCACAAGCGCTTCTTCCAGCCCTTGTTTACATGATACAAACTGGCCCTTGTCATTCGCCCCCAGTGCGACGATGACTGCATCCGCAAGATCGCGATTTCCAACGGGATCTGATTTTTGCGAACTCAAAACCGAATGCCTTTTTGAAACAGGACTATTTTTATGCCCGCAACCGACCGCATTGCGCTTTTTATCGACGGTGCCAACCTATATTCGGCAGCACGCGCCCTGAATGTTGATCTGGACTTCCGCAAGCTGTCCGACCATTTCGGCCGCCAAGGTCGCCTGATCCGCGCCTATTATTATACCGCCATCGTCGAGGGCGAGGAGTTTTCGCCGGTCCGTCCGCTGGTGGACTGGCTGGACTATAACGGCTTCACGGTCATGACCAAGCCGGTACGCCGCTTTACCGACGCGCAAGGCAATACCCGCACCAAGGGCAATATGGATGTCGAGATCGCTGTCGACATGCTGGAACTGGCCCCCCATCTGGACCACGTCGTTCTGTTCTCGGGCGATGGCGATTTCCGTCGTCTGGTCCAGTCGGTACAGGCCAAGGGTGTGCGCGTAACCGTCGTGTCCACCACCAAGAGCCAGCCGCCCCAAATCAGCGACGAGCTGCGCCGTCAGGCTGATGCCTTTATCGACCTGTCCGACATCATGGCAGACTTCTCCAAACCCAAGCCCGCCATCAGCCGCGACCGCTAAGTCGCGCACCCAGAGCGTTTCTGGTGGATATTCGACTGCTGGGTTTGATCGCAACCGGTCAAAGCCTGGCGGGAGGATATCCGCCCAAGCCTCGGCCTGTCGTTCAAGGCATGCCGCGCTACAGCACCAACAGCCCGCCTAAACACTTAAAGCAGGAACTAACCCTGACCGCCGGTTTCGGCGACATGCACAGGCACGTTGGGCTGGCGGAAATAGCTGTCGATACCGTCAGCGACCGAACGCATCAGGCGGCGGCGTGACCGCTCGTCCGACAAGACGCGACCATCTTCCGCATTGGTCATAAAGCCCATTTCCAGAAGCACAGCCGGAACATCCGGTGCCAGCAACACAGCCAGACCCGCCGCGCGATGGCTTTGGCGCAGCATGGAATGCCCATCGCCTTCCAGTTGCGCCAGCAGGCCCCGTGCAAACTGGGCCGAGCGGTTCTGCGTCGCGCGCTGGGTCATATCCAGCAGGATACGGTCCACTGACGGATCGCGCCCACCCGGCAGGCGCAGATCGCGCTGCCAGTCATCATGGCTGGTGAACTCGCGCACCGCGCGGCTCGCCCCCTGCTCGGACAGCGTATAGACGCTGGCCCCGCGCAGCGCAGGATCAGAGCCGGAATCCGCGTGTAAAGAAATAAACAGGTCCGCATTGGCATCGCGGGCAATCTGCACACGACGGCCATGGCCGACATAAACATCGCTGTCACGCGTCAGGCGCACACGATAGCGACCTGTGCGCTCCAGTGCCGCTTTAAGCTCGCGGGCCGCAGACAGGGTAATGGCCTTTTCCCAGACCTCGTGACCTTGCGAACCGGGATCGCGACCTCCGTGACCAGCATCAATCACAATCAGAGGTTTTTCGGCGCGTGTTTGCGGCGCGCGGGCGGTGACGATTGCCGCTTCCACGGCGCCGGTCGCCTTGAGATCGATCACATAACGGTAGTGCGCAACGCCATCACCGGGCGGCAGCAAGAAGCGACGCTCGACGGTCGCACCACGTGCTAGCGACAGATTAATGCGCGCACCGCCTGAACCGCCCTGTAGATTATAAGCACGAACCAGTCCGGCCCCATTGCCCGACAGACCCCGACCGGGATCGATCTCGGCCAGAGCCACAGCCACTTCGCCATTTGCGCCGTCGGAAACAACACGGCCACGGGTTTCGCGGTCCAGATCAATCACAACGCGCGTGCGCTGGGCATCGCCACCAAAGCGAACCGACTTGATCTGCATATCCGAACCGCGTGCGAGGCTGAGGCCAGCCGTCAGCACGGCCGCGCTGGTCACAGCCGCTGCCAAAGCAGACAATGACCATTCACGCAGCCCCCAACGCCTAGGGCTCTCGCGCCAAACTCCGCGCATCGGTAAGACGAAACTCCTTGCACCTTCGCAAACTGCCTAACCCTGCGACCATTAAGGATTTCGTAAAGAAAAGCATATGCGCAATCATTTTGCATTTTGTCAGAATGGCGCCTATGTTCATCTGACTGCGACAGATCGCGCCTATGCCCCTGTGTGGCTTTGGGCACGCACTCCTCGCAGCGTAACTTGATTATTCACCTCATTCCGAAGGTGGGACGATAGCCGTCCTGCCCAAGGATAAAGCGGGTTCGGACCGCAGCCTCAACTGACGGGCGCGACCGATCCCCGGACCGACAGAACCATGGGCCAACACGCCTGCGACACCATCCGGCTTTTGAGTGCCGACTTCGCCTCTGGCGAAGGTGGGATGTGCGCGCGTGGCCTTCTCCACATTCGGCGAGCCGCTCCCCTGCTAACGGGGTCCATCCATGCGAAGGATTTCGCGGGGCAAGGGCTGGCGCGCCCAAGAAAGACACTGCATGTCAAAAACCATGTTGATCGATGCGGCGCACGCGGAAGAAACGCGCGTCGCAATCGTGGACGGCCGCCAGGTTGAGGAATTCGACTTTGAATCCCGCGGCCGCCGCCAGCTTCGCGGCAATATCTATCTCGCCAAGGTCACACGGGTAGAACCCAGCCTTCAGGCGGCCTTTGTTGAATACGGTGGTAACCGTCACGGTTTCCTCGCCTTCAACGAAATTCACCCTGACTACTACCAGATTCCGGTCGCTGACCGCGAAGCCATCATGGCCGAAACGGGCGATGATGACGATGATGATGATCTGGGTCGCGACAGCGACGACGATGGCGATTCCGAGGGCCGTCTGGCCGACGAGGAACGCCTGAAGCGCCGCCTGATGCGTCGCTACAAGATTCAGGACGTCATCAAGCGCCGTCAGGTTCTGCTGGTTCAGGTCGTCAAGGACGAGCGCGGTGCCAAGGGCGCGGCTCTGACCACCTGGCTGTCGCTGGCCGGTCGCTACTGCGTGCTTATGCCGAACACCGGCAAGGGCGGCGGTATCTCGCGCAAGATCACCAACACCTCTGACCGTCGCCGCCTGAAGTCTGCTGCTGCCGCGCTGAAAGTGCCGGAAGGCATGGGCCTGATCATCCGTACCGCCGGTGCCAAGCGCACCCGCGCCGAGATCAAGCGCGACTATGAATACCTGCTGCGTCTGTGGGCCACTATCCGCGAGACGACGCTGAAATCGACGGCACCGGCTGTCATCTACGAAGAAGAAAACCTTGTCCGCCGCGCCGTGCGCGACATGTACGACAAGGACTTTGACGGCATTCAGGTCGAAGGCATCGAAGGCTTCAAACAAGCGCGTGATTTCATGCGCGTGCTGATGCCATCGCAAGCCAAGAAGATCCATCTGTATCAGGGCACCCGTCCGCTGTTCGCTTCGAACGGCATCGAGGAAGTGCTGACCCAGATCCACCAGCCGGTCGTTCCGCTCAAGTCGGGCGGCTATCTGGTCATCAACCAGACCGAAGCTCTGGTGGCTATCGACGTGAACTCGGGTCGTTCGACCAAGGAACGCAACGTCGAGCAAACCGCCCTCAAGACCAATATCGAAGCCGCCGCCGAGGCCGCACGCCAACTGCGTCTGCGTGACTTGGCCGGTCTGGTTGTCATCGACTTCATCGACATGGATGAGGGCAAGAACAACCGCGCTGTCGAAAAGGTCCTCAAGGACGCGCTGGCACAAGATCGCGCCCGCATCCAGATGGGCCGCATCTCGCCTTTCGGCCTGATGGAAATCAGCCGTCAGCGCCGCCGTCTGGGCGTTATCGAAGGGGCGACCGAAGCCTGCGCCTGCTGTCAGGGTACGGGTCGTGTCCGTTCGGCTGAATCCGCCTCGCTGACCACCCTGCGCGCTGTCGAAATCGAAGCGGGCCGTAACGGTGCCGGCTGCATCACCCTGCGTGTCTCGACCGCAGTGGCCATCTATATCCTGAACCACAAGCGCGACTATCTGCAACGTCTGGAGCAGATGCGCGGCCTGAAGGTCATCGTCCAGATCGATGACTCGCTGGCTCAGGGCGAACACCATATCGAACGCACCGAAACCAACGAAGACTTCGTGGCTCCGCAAGGCCAGATTGATCTGTCAGTTCTGGATGACGGCATCGATGACCACGCCTTCTTCGACGAAGACGAGGACGAAGAAGACGAAGACGACATCATCGCTCAAGACGATGACGAGACTTCGGGTAACGAAGACGAAACCCGCGCCGAGCGTGACGATGACAGCCGTGGCAACCGCCGCCGTCGCCGTCGCCGTGGTGGCAGCGCCCGTCAGGAAGACGAAGAAGAAGCGACCGAAACCCGTACCGCCTCCGATGACGAGGACGACGACAGCCGTGGCAACCGCCGCCGCCGTGGTCGCCGTGGTGGCCGTCGCTCGCGCGAAGACGGTGATCGTGACGTCTATAGCTGGGTGCGTGGCCGTACCCCGTCGCTCGATGATCCGTATGTGTGGTTCGATCCGCTCAACCCGCAACGTCAGGAACGTCCGGAGCGTCCGCAACGCGCCGCCGCCCCTGTCGAAGGCGTCGAGACCGTTGAAGGCATCGAAACCGATCTGAATGCTTCGGAAGAAGACGGCAATGGTCGCCGTTCGCGCCGTCGCCGTGGTCGTGGCCGTGGTCGCAACCGCGATCAGGGCGAAATGATCCACGACGCCAAGGTCGAGGATCGCGCCACCAATGAAGGCCTGCCGGTCGAGGGTAATCCCGACCTGCCGATCGCCGTCATGATCGAGCCGGAAGCCGTCGAGGCTGCCGAAGCGACCGAGGTTGCTCCGCAAGCTGCCGAAGACGCTCCCAAGCGCCGCCGCGTTCGCCGCAAGACCCGCAGCAACGGTGAAGCCGCAGCCATCGAGGCCGAAGCGACCGAATCGCCTGCTGTCATCAGCGACGACCAACCGCCGTTCGTGGCTGTCATTCCCGATGACCGCATCATCGAAAAGGCTGCGGAGCGTCACGCCGAGCAGAAAGCTGTTCCGGCCAAGCTGGACGTCACCCCGACCCAGGCCTTTGCGATTGAAAAGGCTATCGAGGATGCCCGCGAAGCTGTGACCGAAACGCCTGCTCCGGCAGTCGCTCCGGCCCCTGTCGAGCAGGCCGTTATCGAACCGGTCCAGACTGAAGCCACTGAAGCGGTGGATGTCGAAGACCTGATTGCCAATGATCCAAACCAGATCGGCGCGCCGCCTGAAAAACCCAAACGTGGTTGGTGGCGCCGTTGATCGGCCATGATTTGACGTGAGAACTGGTGGAAGATCGTTGCTCTGGAGTGCGCCATGATCCGGTTTTCCACTGTTCACACCCGTCGCTTGGCCCATTTATGGGTTGCCGGGACGGCGGCGGCTGCCTTGATGGCTGCCGCCCTTCCTGCCTCTGCCCAAAGCCTGATCCGCGATACCGAGATCGAGGCCATTATCGACGAATGGTCCGCCCCGACCCTGACCGCTATGGGTCTGGAGCCGTCCGAGATCGAAATCCTGCTCGTCAATGACGAGAGCCTGAACGCGTTTGCCACGCGCGGTCGCATCATGGGCCTGAACACCGGCCTGATCCTGCAGACCAAGACGCCAAACCAGCTTCTGGGCGTCATCGCCCACGAGGCAGGGCACATCAAAAACCGCCATACCCTGCGCGACGGTGCCCAGAACGCCGGCATGCAGCCCATGATTATGACCATGGCGCTTGGTGCGCTGGCGGCCCTTGCGGGTGCGCCGGATGCGGGTGCGGCGCTTTTGGCTTCCAGTCAGTATTTCGGTACTCTGGGCGCGCTACGCTACATGCAGTCCCAAGAGGGCGAGGCCGATATTACCGGTGCCCGCGCTCTGGAACGGGCCGGTGAATCCGGTCGTGGTCTGGTCGAGTTTTTTGAAAACTTCCGCTCTCAGGAAGTGTTCTCGGATGCCCGCCGTTTCCCCTATTTCCGCAGCCACCCGCTGTCGTCACAGCGTATCAGCGCCCTGCGCGGGCCGGTGGAGCGCGCCTCCCACTATGGCAATACCGATAGCGAGGAGCGCATCGCCCAGCATGCGCTGGTTCTGGCCAAGATCCACGGCTTTATGGACCATCCGAACAACACGCTGCGCCTGTATCCCTCTAGCGATACGTCCCTGCCCGCCCGCTATGCCCGCGCGATTGCATGGTACAAGGACGGCCAGACGGCAAAGGCACTGGAGGGGGTCGACGCCCTCTTGGCCGAGCAGCCCGAAAATCCCTATCTGTGGGAGCTAAAGGGCCAGATCATCTTTGAAGAAGGCCGCCCCGCCGAGGCACTGGATGCCCACAAGAAGGCTGTCGAGCTGATGCCCGAAGCCCCTTTGCTGCGCATCAACTATGCCCACGCCCTGCTCGAAACCGGCGATGCCGAGAAAATCGTCAAAGCCGAAACCGAACTGAAATATGCTCTGGCCCGCGAGGACGACAATCCTATGGGCTGGCGCCTGCTCAGTCAGGCCTATGCCTCGCAAGGCAAGGAAGGCGAGGCCCGTCTGGCCTCTGCCGAATACTGGTTCGCGCTGGGTCAGGCCAAACAGGCCAACGAGTTCGCCCTGCGCGCCCGCGATATGTTGGACCGCAGCTCTATCGAATGGCGACGCGCCACAGACATTGTGCTGTCCTCCGGTGCATCCGAATCCGACATCCTTGAAGCCGAGCGTCGCAACGAGCGCAGACGCAGCCAGCAAGTCCTTCCCCCGAACGGCGCCTGATCCGTTCCTATCCCTACAGATTAGATTTTCATGACCGATACTCCCGATACCGCGCCCCAAACGCCCGAGAACACCGATGCGTCTACGCCTCCGGTGACGCCCGCCAAAACACCTGCGCCCAAGAACACGACGACGGTTCTGGCAGGGGCGGCTCTGGCGGTCTCGGCGGTGGCGCTTGTCATGGCCTCCCTGCCCTATTTCGGTGTCGGTATCGGCCCGCAAGTGCGTGGTTATCTGCTCAGCAACCCGCAGATTCTGGATGAAATGGTCACCGCCCGTCAGCAGGCAGAAGACCAGAACATCTCCTCGGCCATTGACGCCGCAGCCAAGGCCAATCCGCAGCTTTTGGCCCATGATGCCCGCGATCCGGCTGTCGGTCCGGAAAATGCCAAGGTCACGGTCATCCAGTTCTTCGACTATCGCTGCCCTGGCTGTAAGGCTGTGTCGGTACCGTATCGTGAAATGATGGCCCGCCATCCCGACGTGCGCTTTGTCTTCAAGGAATGGCCCATTCTGGATAATGGCGAGACGGTCACGTCCAACTATGCCGCGCGCGCGGCTCTGGCTGCCAACCAGCAAGGCAAGTTCATGGCTGTCCACGCCGCCCTGATGGACGAACGCGCCCTCAGCATCGATGTCATCAACCAGATCCTGCAGGAACAGGGTGTCGACATGGCCGCGGCCCAAAAGGCTATCGGCTCGCCCGATACGGCCCGCCACATCACCGACATCCACACGACCGGTGTGGCGCTGGGTCTTCGCGGCACCCCGACCTTCTTCGTCAATGGCAAGGCCAGTGCCAGTATCGACCCCGCCGAGGTCGAACGGATGATCCAGTCCGCCCAATAAGCAAAAAGGCCGGAAGCTTTCGCTTCCGGCCTTTTTCTATTTCGTACCCGATCCTTAGATCAAACCGGCCAAAGGCGAGGACGGATCGGCGAACATACGCTTCTTCATGCGGCCTGCCAGATAGGATTCGCGACCGGCAATCACCGCATGCTTCATGGCGCTGGCCATCAGGATCGGATCACGGGCCTCGGCAATGGCCGTGTTCATCAGCACACCGTCACAGCCCAGCTCCATCGCCACAGCGGCATCAGAGGCGGTGCCCACACCGGCATCCACCAGCACCGGCACCTTGGACTGCTCGACGATCATACGGATATTGATCGGGTTCTGGATGCCCAGTCCCGAGCCAATCGGTGCGCCCAGCGGCATGATGGCGACAGCACCGGCATCTTCCAGCTTGCGGGCATAGACCGGATCATCGGTGCAATAGACCATGACCTCGAAGCCCTCGGCCGTCAGCAGCTTCAGCGCGCGCAGGGTTTCTTCCATGTCCGGATACAGATGCTTCTGCTCCGACAGGACTTCCAGCTTCACCAGCTTCCAGTCACCGGCTTCACGCGCCAGACGCAAGGTGCGCATGGCGTCATCTGCCGTGAAGCAGCCCGCCGTGTTCGGCAGATAGGTGTATTTCTTGGGGTCGATATAATCGGTCAGAACCGGCTGGCCGGGGTCTGTCAGGTTCACGCGGCGCACGGCCACGGTCACCATTTCCGCACCCGATGCCGCCACAGCCGCGGCGTTTTGCTCATAGTCACGGTACTTGCCCGTGCCCACGATCAGGCGTGAGTTAAAGGTGCGACCAGCGACGGTCCAGCTATCAAGGCGAGGGGCGGATTGGGTCATACAAAACAACTAGCCCCACTCGTGCGCCCGCGAAAGACGCGATACCCGATTTGATGATGTTCAGCCGCCGCCGACGAACTGAACCAGCTCGATCTTGTCGCCATCGGAAACAGCCGTCGTGGCGTGCAGCGAGCGCGGTACGATTTCAAGGTTCAGCTCTACGGCCACCTTGCGTGGGTCCAACTGCAATTCCCCGATCAGGTCGAGGATAGTGGCCGCCGTGGTCTCACGCCCTTGCCCGTTCACTTCGATACGCACAGTCACACTCCATCAGTCTGTGATTCTTCATATGGGGTGATGCGCCGCCTAACTCAATCACAGGCCTCTTCATGCCCCGCAAAGTCACCAACAAGCCTGTTCAGCGCCCTCGATCTGTGACCTAGGGTCAAGAATTCAGTCAGATGCTTGGCGTTCCCCCCCAACTCGGTCTACAAAGCACACGATTCCGCGCGCGTGGCGTGCGCCTTTCCATACGAGCGAATGCCCGAAGCGCCTGTCCTCTATGTTCTGAACGGTCCGAACCTCAATCTCCTCGGAGAGCGTGAGCCGGAAATCTATGGCCGCGCTACGCTGGCCGACGTTCAAAAGCTGTGTGAAAACGCCGCCGATGGCGCACGCATTGTGTTTCGCCAGTCGAACCACGAGGGCCAGTTGGTTGACTGGATTCAGGAAGCCCGCAAAGAAGCCTCCGCCCTCATCATCAACCCCGCAGCCTACTCGCACACCTCGGTGGCGCTGCTGGATGCCCTGAAAACCCTTTCCATCCCCGTCATTGAGTGTCACCTGTCCAACCCCGCTGCGCGCGAGGCCTTCAGGCACCACTCCTATGTGTCTCTGGCTGCTACCGGCGTGATCGCCGGTCTGGGCGTCCAGGGATATGAACTGGCCGTCAAGGCGGCCCTGAACCTCATCCGTTCGGCCTAAGCGGCTACGGCAAGTACTACGAGAAGAGACAAAGATGTCCGACAAACACACCGCTATCGACGCCGATCTGGTCCGCGCCCTCGCCAACATCCTGAACGAGACCGAGCTGACCGAGATCGAAGTCGAGAAGGACGATCTGAAGATCAAGGTCAAGCGCGAGATCACCGTCGCCGCTGCTCCGGTCCAATATGCTCCGGCTCCGGTCGCTGCCGCTCCGGCTGCTGCTGCGCCTGTGGCCGCCGCTGCTGCCGCTGCTCCGGCCAAGCGTTCGGGCGAAGAAGTGAAGTCGCCGATGGTCGGCACCGCCTATCTGCAACCGGCTCCGGGTTCGGACCCGTTCATCTCGGTCGGTGCCAAGGTCAAAAAGGGCCAGACCCTGCTGATCGTTGAAGCCATGAAGACCATGAACCCGATCACCGCCCCGCGTGACGGCGTTGTTGCCGAAATCCTCGTTGGCGATGCCCAACCGGTCGAGTTCGGTGAAGCTCTGGTCGTTCTGGAAGCCTGAGCCTGAACATGTTCACCAAGGTCCTTATCGCCAACCGTGGCGAAATCGCCCTTCGGGTGCATCGCGCCTGTAAGGAAATGGGTATCTCGACGGTGGCCGTTCACTCGGAAGCCGACCGTGGTGCCATGTGGGTCCGTCTGGCCGACGAAAGCGTCTGCATCGGTCCTGCGCCGGCGGCCAAGTCGTATCTGAACATCCCGCAGATCATTGCTGCTGCCGAAATCACCGGCGCGCAGGCGATCCACCCGGGCTACGGCTTCTTGTCGGAAAATGCCCGCTTCGCTGAAATCATCGAAGCGCACGGCATGACCTTCATCGGTCCCAAGCCGGAACATATCCGCATCATGGGTGACAAGATCTCGGCCAAGAAAGCCGTGATGGAAGCCGGTATCCCCGTCGTTCCGGGTTCGGATGGCGAGGTTGAAACCGTCGAAGCCGCTATCGAAGCGTCCAAGACCATCGGCTTCCCGCTGATCGTCAAGGCGGCTGCCGGTGGTGGTGGTCGCGGTATGAAGGTCGCTCTGACCGCCGACGATCTGGTCGAAGCTGTCCAGACCGCACAATCCGAAGCGCTGGCCGCCTTCGGTAACGGTGCCGTCTATATGGAACGCTACCTCCAGAAGCCGCGCCACATCGAGATTCAGGTCATCGCCGACAGCCACGGTAACGTGGTCCACCTTGGTGAACGTGACTGCTCGCTGCAACGCCGCCACCAGAAGGTGCTGGAAGAAGCGCCGTCGCCTGCCCTGTCGGCAGAAGGTCGCACCAAGATCGGTGAAGTGGTCAACAAGGCCATTGCCGCCATCGGCTATCTCGGCGTCGGCACCATCGAGTTCCTGTGGGAAGACGGCGAGTTCTTCTTCATCGAGATGAACACCCGCCTGCAGGTCGAGCATCCGGTCACCGAAATGATCACCGGTGTTGACCTCGTGCGCGAACAGATCCGCATCGCTGCGGGCCTGCCTTTGTCGTTCACGCAGGACGAAATCGAGTTCAAGGGTCACTCGATCGAAGTGCGTATCAACGCGGAAAACGCCGAAACCTTCACCCCTTCGCCGGGTACGGTTACGGACTTCCACGCTCCGGGTGGTCTGGGTGTACGCCTCGATAGCGCGATCTTCGCCGGCTATTCGATCCCGCCCTATTATGACAGCCTGATCGGCAAGCTGATCGTGCATGGTCGCGACCGTGAAGAAGCCATTGCACGCCTCAAGCGCGCACTGGGTGAAACGGTTGTCGGCGGTATCGACACCACCATTCCTCTGTTCCAGAAGCTGTTGCAGGAGCCGGACATTCTGTCGGGCGATTACGACATCCACTGGCTGGAAAAATGGGCTGCGGCTCAAAAGGCGAAAGCCTGATTTGATCGAAGAGGAAGACCCCGTTTTCAGCGCCAGTCCGCGCGACGACGTATTTGACGCCGCCGCCCTTCTGCGCTGTTACGCCAACGGGGTGTTTCCCATGGGAGAGGCGCGGGATGATCCCCGCGTCTTTCTCGTTGAACCGGACCAGCGCGGTATATTTCCGCTAGATAACTTCCACATCCCCACACGCCTGAAACGCACGGTCCGCAGCGAACCGTTCGACATCCGCGTCAACACGGCCTTCCTCAGCGTCGTTGATGCCTGTGCTGCGCTCGCTACGGGCCGCGAGGACACATGGATCAACGGGCCGATCCGCCGCCTCTATGGCGAGCTTCACGCCCTTGGCCATGCCCATAGCGTCGAATGCTGGAAGGACGAGGTTCTGGTCGGGGGACTCTATGGCGTCATGCTAGGCAGCGCCTTCTTTGGCGAGAGCATGTTCAGCCGTATGACCGATGCCTCCAAGGTCGCCCTCGTGCATCTGGTGGCGCGTCTCAAACGTGGCGGCTTTACCCTGCTGGACGCCCAGTTCATCACCGAACATCTGATGCAGTTCGGCGCGCAGGAAATCCCCCAGAGTGCCTATTTACGCAAGCTGGCACCGGCCCTGAAGATCAAGGCCGAGGTCGCAAGCCTTGGCCTTCCCGTGTCCGGCGTTGAGGCCGTAGAGCGCGCCCTTTCCCCAAGCTGAAAATCTTATGTCCGGACACGACAGAGCGCTGTCCGGACAGGGTTTTGCTGGCATCCGAGCCAATACGGTCGGCCAATGTCGCCATGACCCAGTCCAAATCCCGCAGCCTCTGGCGCGAAATCATCAGCTTCGGTTTGCCCCTGTTTGTGGGCCTACTGCTGGCGACCGTGCTCCGTGTCGTGGCCTATCAGCCCTTCACCATTCCGTCGTCGTCCATGGCCCCCGGACTTTTGACCGGTGACTATATTGTCGTGTCAAAATTCGCTTATGGCTGGAGCGCAGCCTCCCTGCCCTTTGGCAAGCCCGAGGGAGAGGAACGGCTGATGGCATCCTCTCCGCAACGCGGCGATGTGGTTGTCTTTCGCCTGCCGCGCGATCGCAAACAGGTCTGGATCAAAAGGGTCATCGGCCTGCCGGGCGACACCGTGGAGATGAAGAACGGCCAGCTTGTCATCAATGGCCAGACCGTGCCGTACACCGCGCTGGGGACCACATTCGATCGCGATAACCCCTTACGCCCCGTCGAAGCGTTCAAGGAGCAACTGGGCGCTGATCGTGCCTATGTGGTCTATGATGGCGGACCGGACATGGCCGGTGACAACACCGCCCCCATCCTTGTGCCGTCGGGTCATTATCTGATGATGGGAGACAACCGCGACAACTCGCTGGACGGCCGTTGGAGCGCAGATGTCGGCATCGGCTTCCTGCCCGCCAGCCACATCATTGGACAGGCCAAATTTATTGCGTGGTCGTGGAAACCGGGCGCTTCGCTGGTAAAACCGTGGACATGGCCCAACCTAAGAGGCGATCGCGTCCTGAAGACTATCGAATGACACGCCTTTAGCGGGCGCGATATTCTTCAAAGGACAGCAGGCCGTCGCGGTTAAGGTCAAGCTGCTCGAAGCTGGACCGCGCAGGGCTCAAAGTTTGCGCCAGCGACGGTGCCGTCACAGCGCCCAGCGCCAACACCGCCAGCACGGCGGCCCCGAGCCAGCGCCTGCCTGCAGCCGAAAAGCGCGCACGCGGTTTTAACGATGTTTCCAGTTCGTTGTCGATAAAGCCCCGGATGGCCTCGCTGGCTGTCCGGCCTTCGGCGCGACAACGCAGCATGAAGGCCTGCTTGGTTTCGAAGGGCATCCGGACTTCGACGGTCTCGGTCTTTTTCGGCTGTCGTTCCGTCACCATGCCCTGCGTCCTTGCTTAGCGGCTCTTACAGCCCACCACCCACGCATCATACAGCGGGTGTTCCAGACCGTTCAGGCTGGGCGATGATGCAAACATCCAGCCCTTAAATACCTGACGCGCCTCGTTGGACGGTTGCACCGAGCGTGGCTGCACACCGATTTCCAGATAGGCGATCGCGTCTTCGGTCAGTTCATTGGCACCGGTCACTTCACAGGCGCGAACCTTGAAGATCAGGTTCTTGGCAAAGCGCACAGGGCGACCACCCACCTCGACCTCGAACTGCATGGTCTCGGCTGTGGTTTTATCGATGGCCTGAACCATAGCCACCGGCAGGCGACGACGGACTGTGCTGGTGGGTTCTTCGACAGTTTCGGCCACCGCTTCTTCTTCGGCAGCTTCCTCGTCCGGAACTTCTTCCTGAGGCGTCGGCTCGACCACCGTCAGGGACGTGGTGCCCGCCGGAATATCCTGAACCGTCGGACTGGCCGGTGTATTCAGCACCTGTGCCGGTGCTTGCGGCGCAGGCGCGGCTTGGGCGGCCTTTTCACGCAAGGCATCGCCCACCGGATCCTGAACCGGAACCGCATCTTGCGGTACATCCATCAGGGCGGCGGTTACACCAGCCCCTGACAGACCGAGGCCTGCGGCGACAATGCCGCCCAGCAGAACCCCGCGCAGACTCATTCCGGTGTCCAGGCTTGATAGTCGCCGGTCGCAGCCGGACGTTGGCCGGTCGCCACCAGCGAACCTTGCGGACGACGTGCATAAGGCGTGCCCGTCATGTTCGGCAGGTGATCCTTTTCCCATGACTGGCGGTACAGCGGCTTTTCGCTGGGGGCCTCGTCATAGGTATAGCGCAGCCAGCCCTGCCATTCCGGCGGAACCTTGGTGGCTTCGGCATAGCCGTTATAGATCACCCAGCGGCGCTTGCGTCCGTCATACGAGACATTGTCGCGCGACTGGAAATAGCGGTTACCGAATTCGTCCGTGCCGATCAGGCTGCCACGCTTGCCCACCGTGAAAAGGGTGCCAATGGTGGCACCGTTCCACCAGGTAAAGATCTTGCTCAGCACGTCGTGCACTCACTTAAAATCGCGCCGCGAGGAAAGGGAGTTCAGCGGCTGTGCAATCATAGAAACCTCTAACCGTTACGTCCAGCGGTCCGGCGCGCTTCTATCAAAAACCTTTGCTCCAATATCTTGGGGGTAACCCGAGTGCGGGCCACAATATCTATTGAGAATGGTTAAACGGGCGCTCTAGGCTGTCCCCTTGGTGCAGGCGTGGAGGCGATCCATGAGTGGCGCATTCGATTTTGATAATGCCGTTATGGCTGCTGGACGCGATTTTCAGGTGGAATCACGGCGCATCGAGCGCCCGTCCGTTGTCGCCTCTGTAAGCGCCCCGTCAAACTGGACCGACGCCCGCATCGAGGCGTGGCTGGACTGGCTGGAACCGCGCCTGTCGCCCGCCCATGCCCGCCAACTGGCCAGCGACGGCGATATCATTCAGGCACTCTCCCACTGGCTTGAGCCACTGGTTCAGCGTGGATTGGATGAAGCGCTTTTTGATGAAGCCACCGCCCGCACGCTCGCGTTCGGCCTGCAACGCGGCTGGACAGCCCCTGCGGTTGCCGAGTCCGCATCGGCGCTGGCCTTCCTGCCCCTCAGCGAACCCGATGCGGCAGCGCGGCTGGACGATTTCCGTCGCCATGCACGCGGCGCACGCCTGTCCGACAAGGCTCTGGCTAGCGTCGAAGAGGCTCTGCATGGCGTCACCAATGCCGTCATCCGCTGCGAAGGCCCACGCGAGGCCTGCGGATCACCTAAGACCAATCCGGCACTGGCGCGTGCCGCCGCACACGCTCTGCGGTGCGGTGCCGCCGAGGCCGATATTGTGCGGGCCATACATGGCGAACCTCTAGGATCGTCATCCCGCCCGTCGCACCCGCATCTGGTCATCGAGGCCGAGCGCGATCTGCTGGCCGCAGGCGGATCGCTGGCCCTGCAACTGGCCGAGGCCTCTGTCGAGGGCGAGGTCATTATTGCCTTCGAGCCTGCCGATGTGCTGGCCCTGACCCAAGGCGCACTGGAAACCCGCATCCAGTTCGACCTTGAAACCCTTTATGCCGACAAGGACGATAACTGGCAGGGCGTTCTTGAAACACTTGTGTCCGGCTGGACCGTCCTGTCGGTCCTGATGACGCCCGCAAACCCGCAAGCCGCGCCGCGTCTGGCCGTGGGTTTGGGCGGACTGGCCGATCTGGCCTTAAGGCTCGGCTGTGACAATCCCGCCGATCTGGCGCGTGAAACCGCAACCTTTGTCCGCGCCCATTTCATAAGCGCATCGGTGCGGCTCGCAGACCAGTTTGGCCATGCCGACGATACCGAAACCTGTCATGCAGGTCTGCGCCTGTTCCTTCAGGAAGGCGAAGCGGCGCTGCGTCTGGGGCTTTCGCCTTTTAGCCACCGCGATCTTTACCAGACAGGCGATGCAGAACCCGTTGCCCGCTTGCGACCGTCCATGGCCCACGCCCTGAACCAGCATGGGGACCACTGCGACAGCGCCGAACGCCACCTGTTCGGCACACGCACACTGGCCGGCGACACGCCTGTCAATCACGAAGCCCTGCACGATCTTGGCTTTACCGAGCTGGAGCTGGAAGGTCTGGAGCGTGCCCTGATGTCGCTAGAACATCTGGAGGATGTCTTCCGTAGTCCGGTTCTGGATGGAGGTTTCATCCGCGATGTTCTGGGCTTTGATCCCGAGGACGACGCGCCCCTGCTTGCCCAACTGGGCTTTAGTCCAGCCGATATGGCCGCCACCCAAGCACAGGTTTTGGGCTATCACGATCTGAGCCAGTGGACCGATGCGCCCCCTGCCCTTAGCGACTGGCTGGCCCTGACTGCCGACGATGTGGAGGCCGAAATCATGGCCGCTATCGACGGCCTCAGTGACACCCCCGCCCCGTTACGCATCGATCTGGACTGGGACGAGACGCTGGTGGATGGCGCACGTGCCATTTCCCATGCCGCACGCGAGGGTGTCCGCGCCCTGTCCCTGCGCCGCACCACACCGCCTGCCAGTCTCGGTTTTGATGCCGATATTGCGCCTGTAGAATTGACCGCGCCCGAAATCGCGGCCCCTTCCCCCTCTCCCCAACCGCGTATTGTCGAGCGTGTCATCGAGCGCGACCGTACCCGCCGCAAACTGCCGGACCGCCGCAAGGGTTATATCCAGAAGGCCGCTGTCGGGGGCCACAAGGTCTATATCCACACGGGCGAATACGAAGACGGCGAACTGGGCGAAATCTTCATCGACATGCACAAGGAAGGTGCCGCCTTCCGCAGCCTGATGAACAATTTCGCCATCGCCATCTCTATTGGCCTGCAATACGGCGTGCCGCTGGACGAGTTTGTCGATGCCTTTGTGTTCACCCGTTTCGAGCCTGCTGGCCGTGTGACGGGCAATGACTCCATCCGTTCGGCCACTTCGATCCTCGACTATATTTTCCGCGAACTGGGCGTGTCCTATCTGGACCGTGCCGAACTGGCCAATGCCGCCGGTGAAGCGGGTGACGGGCTGGATAGCCCCGACAACGATGCCGAAACGGTTCCGGCCGCCCGCTTCATCTCCAAGGGTTTTGCCCGCGGGACCACACCGGACAATCTGGTGGTCGTCCCGTTTGGCAAAAAACCGGAGCGACCGGCTGCGGCACCCAGCGTTTCGGATGCGACCGCCTGTCCGGCTTGCGGCGACTTTGCCCTGCAAAACCGTGGTGGCCGCTGGACCTGTGACAGTTGCGGCGTCTCTCCGCAGATGCAGGGCTGACTGTTAGCGGCACAGTTTGGCGGCACGGGATTTGCTGACCTTGGATCCTGACTGCCTGACAGGACAAGGAACTGTGCCATGACGAACCGTGCCATGCCGCTTGCTGCATTGACACTTATGATGGCCAGCCTCGCTGCGCCCGCCATGGCCCAGAACCAGAGCCAGATCGCACAGGTCCGCGCCGGTTCGTCCTGCCCCGGTTGCAACCTGTTCCAGGGCGACTTCACCTATATGGAAAAGGCAGGTCTGAACCTGTCGGGCGCGCGTTTGCGTCAGGCCGACATGACCTTGGCCGTCTGGAACCGCGTGCGTCTGAACGGTGCCGACCTGCGCGACATCAATGCCTATGGCGCTGTGATGTCGAGCGCCAACTTTGGCAATGCCGACCTGACCAATGCGTCGCTGGTTGGTGCATGGCTGCAAGGTTCAAACTGGAGTGGTGCCAAACTGGTCGGGACCAACCTGTCGGGAGCCGATCTTTCGCGGGCGCGCGGCCTGACACAGAGCCAGCTATCCCAAGCTTGTGGCGACAGCGCTACCGTATTGCCGCAAGGCCTGACTGCGCCAAGCTGCTGAAGAAAAACAATTTTCTTTTGACCACAAGCGTTACGCCGATTTAAGTAGGCTTTCATGCTCCCAGAGGGCATCTATTGCTTATGATCAAGGCACTTGCCAAAAACTGTGTGACACCCCTGCTGCTGGCCGCGATTGTCAGCGCCAGCACAAGCCTGCCTGCGCAGGCCCTGTCACTGACCGTTCAAAGCCGCGACGTGGCGCGAACCATTTCGCTGGGCGGTGTCTGTAACGAGTGCGAACTTTCCGGACGTGATCTCAGCGGCGCGAGCATGGCAGGTGCGTCCTTCCGCGACTCCACCTTTGTGGGGGCCAATCTGCGCGGTGCCAGCATGCTGGGAACCAATGTCAGCGGCTCCGATTTCGAGCGTGCCGACATTCGCGGAGCCAATCTGGCAGGGTCCGTATTCCGTCACACGATCCTGACACAGGCCCGTATGACGGGTGTGGTCGCAGCCGGTACCAGCTTCACCGGTTCGGACATGACCAGCGTAACCATGGACAATGCCGAGCTGACCGGTGCCGTTTTCAGCACCGCCGATCTGACGCGCGCCAACTTCTCGGGCAGCCGTATGGTGGGCGTCACGCTCAGCACTGTCGATGCCACGCGCGCCAACTTCTCCAATGCCGAAATTTTTGCCTCCAATCTGAGCAATAGCGACTTCAGCCGCGCCAACTTCACCGATGCACGACTGGACAATTCGCGCTTGCGCAACAGTGATTTCAGCATGGCCAATTTCCAGAACACCTCGCTGCGTCGCACAGATATTCGCGGCACCGACCTGTCGGATGCCCAGAACCTGACCCAGAGCCAGATCAACCAGGCCTGTGGTGATGGCTCTACCCGCCTGCCGCGCGGGCTGCGTGTCGTCAGTTGCTGACCCTGTCATATCGACCCTAAAAAAGGGCGGCCTTTGCGGGCCGCCCTTTTCAATTGTCAGTCACCGTGTGGCTGCCGATCAGACCTTGATCGGCAGTTGGGTACGGATCGACAGTTCCTTCAGCTGGCGCTCTTCGGCATCCGAAGGAGCGTTCATCATCAGGTCCTGACCCTGCTGGTTCAGCGGGAAGGCGATGACTTCGCGGATCGCCGTCTGGTTAGCCAGCAGCATCACGATACGGTCGATACCCGGAGCCAGACCACCATGCGGAGGAGCGCCGTAACGGAAGGCGTTCAGCATGCCGCCGAACTGCTCTTCGACCACCGACGAGTCGTAACCGGCAATCTCGAAGGCCTTGAGCATGATCTCGGCCTTGTGGTTACGGATCGCGCCCGAGCACAGCTCATAGCCGTTGCAGACGATGTCGTACTGATAGGCACGGATAGTCAGCGGGTCTTGGGTTTCCAGCGCTTCCATGCCGCCCTGCGGCATCGAGAACGGGTTGTGCGAGAAGTCGACCTTCTTCTCTTCTTCCGACCATTCGAACATCGGGAAGTCGACGATCCAGCAGAATTTGAACTGCTCTTCGGCAACCAGCTTCAGCTCGGTACCCACACGGGTACGGGCAAGGCCTGCGAACTTGGCGAACACAGCCGGATCACCGGCAGTGAAGAAGGCCGCGTCGCCCTTGCCAAGGCCCAAGCTTGCCATCAGGGCCTCGGTCGGCTCTTGGCCGAGGTTCTTGGCGATCGGGCCGCCCCACGCTTGCTGGTCGTCGGACCA
>NZ_JAVXCU010000042.1:0-21668 GCF_036659295.1 Brevundimonas sp.
CGCCTGCTGGAAGGTGAAGCCTGGTTCCAAGTGGCAAAAGACATGGCGCGCCCGTTCGTGGTCGAGGCTGCGGGCGGGCGAACGACAGCACTGGGAACGGCTTTTGCAGTTGCGGTGGGTAATAAAAACGCAACCGTTTCTGTCACCGAGCATCTCGTCAACGTGGCTTCAGGCGGAGCGGTTAGGCGTGTCTCCAAAGGGCAGGGAATTCGATATGATCGCAAGGGCATTGGTGCGCCCGTAGCTTCTGATCATACCTCACTGGCATGGCGTGATGGGCGTCTGGCCTTTGTGAACCTTCCTTTGGGGGATGTGGTTGCTGAAGTGGACCGCTGGACTGGTGGGCACACAATAGTGCTGGACAAGAGCTTGGCCGCGCATCCTGTCACATTGACCATCGGTATCGAGGATGCAGGCGATGCTCTGCATCGTCTGGCTTCAACCCTGCCTGTCCGCATTACCCGATTGACGTCTGCATTGACGGTTCTACAAAGTAATTGAAAATAAATCGCATTAGCAACCTGACGAATGGTCAAGCCGCCCGTCTTGTCTTGTGAGGGTAGGCCTTACGCCTGCCAATCTGCACTTGGGGCGCGTAAGAAATGATTTTGAATAATGGTCGACGTTTGGGCTTGGCTCTGTTGCTGGGAACCACGGCTTTAAGCGCAGCGGTCGCTGCCGATCCGGTGCAGGCGCAGTCCGGTCCCTCGGTGAGTTTTGATATACCGGCGCAACCACTTGGCGCGGCATTAGCGGCCTATAGTCGAACCAGCGGCGTGGACATTGTCTATGGGGAGACGCTTCCGAATGTCCGCTCAACCGCAGTGTCTGGACAGATGACTCCTCTGGAAGGTCTATCTCGCCTATTGGCAGGTTCGGGCCTGACCTATCGCTCGACTGGAGCAGGCACGGTTCGACTGGAGGCGGCTCCGCAAGCGACAGGGGGCGTGATCCAACTGGGTACAGTGCGCGTCGAAGGCGCTAGCGGATCGCCAACGGGCGGCAACAAAAGTAACGGTTCGGTCGCAGGGTGGGATGGCACGGCTGAAACCACCTATGTCACTCCAGGCTCGGTCAGCGTTATTACCCGCGCTACGCTCGACGACTACCCGGGTACCTCGCCTGCAGACATGCTGAAAAGCGTAACAGGCGTTTTGTCTGGCGAGTCGCGTAATAGCGGTGGCTTGGATGTGAACATACGCGGCATGCAGGGGCAGGGCCGTGTGCCGGTTACTGTTGACGGTTCGCTGAACGGAACAACCGTCTATCGGGGCTATCAAGGAACCAGTAACCGCAGTTTTGTCGACCCTGACTTCATCAGCCACATCGCCATCGAAAAAGGCCCGTCTATGGGCAATGCAATCGCAGGCGGGATTGGTGGCTCGATCACCATGAGCACTCTAACGGCAAATGATATTGTGCCTGAGGGGCAATCCTCGGGGATGAAGTTCCGGATATCGATGTCGGGCAATACGTCCGAACCGCGAAGCACAGAAACCCGCAACCTTTTGTTTGAAAGCAGCGGCTCCCAGCGCCCTATGGCCGCATTGAGAGGCGTGGGGAGACCGGCTTTCCTTGAACCGACCGGTGGCTCGGGCAGTTTTGTCTTTGCCCAAAAAACGGACAGGTTTGATCTGGTGGCAGGGTACGCTTTCCGGCGCTCTGGCAATTATCACGCAGGTACGCGTGGCGATGGTGTACCGCAGCGTCTGGATGGTCCGTCTGCGTTCTGCGCTTCAGGGCAGGCGAGCGGCAGTCTGGCAAACATATGCGCCAATGCCCCGTTCTTTTTCGAGAGCATAGGGTCAACGCCATTTGTGGGTGGCGAGGAAGTCCTGAACACGTCCAGTGAGACGGAATCTGTGTTGCTGAAAGCCACGATCAGGCTAGCCGCCGATCACGCGCTGGAACTGGGATATGGCGGCTACTGGGGGACGTTTGGCGAAAACTATCCAACGGATGTCTTTGTCGGAAGCACAGTAAACCAGCGCGCTGACCTGTCCCAAACCAGTCTGGACCGTTTCACTGCCCGCTATCGCTGGAATCCGGTCAATGATCTGGTGGATCTGAAAGCGAACCTCTGGTTCACGCAGATGCGTGAAAATTCCGCAGCTCTGGTCAACACGTCGATCCTGGAGCGCTATGTGGACACTACAGGGGCCGATATTTCGAACAGTTCGGTCATGGCGACGCCTATGGGCCGTCTGTCGGCAGATTATGGGGTTTCCTACCTGCTGGAAGACACAGGTCCCGTCGGCAAATGGCTAGCTGTTGGACAGGGGACACCCGGACGCGAGGGAGAGCGCGAAGAGTTCAGCCTGTTCGGACAGATACAACTGGAGCCGACAAGCTGGCTGACCCTGAATGGTGGCCTGCGTTATCAGGACTACTCCCTCAAAGATTACCAGAGCCTGCCCAGCAAGTCGTCTGTGTTCAACCGTAGCGAGGATGCGTTCAGTTTCTCTCTGGGAGCCACGCTTATTCCGGCCGATGGTTGGCAGGTGTTCGCCAGCTACAAACAGGCCGCCCGTTTGCCGTCGTTGATGGAAGCGACCGCAGGCTTCTTCATGGTGGCCAATCCTGACCTGCATAAGGAAGAGGCCCGTAACTGGGAACTGGGCGTCAACTATGTTCGCTCAAGCCTGTTTTCGGATGATGACGAACTGGGTCTGAAACTGGTCTGGTTCGATAACAAAACCGATGATTATATCGCGCGTCGTTATATCCGCAGCATCTTCCAGATGCAGATGTACAATATCGATCGCGCCCAGTTCCGTGGTCTGGAAGCCAGCGCAAACTATCGTATTGGCGATTTCAAAATCGATGCCGGAGCAACCTGGTACGACAAGATCTTGTTCTGCCGTCCGGATGAAACCTGTGTCTCCAGTTCGCTGGCATCCGACTATGCCACCAACTATATTCCACCCGAGTTTGCGGCCAATCTGACGGTCAGCAAGGACTTCTTCGGTGATCGCCTGAACCTTGGTGCCCGTGCGGTTTATCGTGGCGAAAGGGCAGTAGATTTCGAGCCGACCGACAACGGTTATGCCCCTCTGTTGGCGGCGGTGCCATGGGATGCTCACGCAACCCTCGATCTGACGGGCAAGTACAGGATTTCTCAGGGGCTGACCGTTGACTGGAGTGTCGAAAACCTTACCGACCGCTACTATGTCGAGCCGCTGAATCTCGGCAAAATGCCCGCGCCCGGACGCACCTTCCGCATTGGTCTGACCGGCCAATTCGGTGGTGATGAAACGCTTTGGTCGCTTCCGTCGTGGTTCGCAGGTAACGGCAATACAGATAGCATCGACTGGTCCGGTGCCTATGTTGGAGCCAGCTTTGGCTACGTCTTTGGCAAAGAGACCGGCACTGTCACCGACAAGCTCGGTCTTTCTGTAGATGGTGGCCGGATTGACGAGTCATTCGAAAACGTAGCGCCGTCATTGCATGCCGGTTTCAACTGGCAGTTGGCCAATAATGTCGTTCTGGGGCTTGAAGCCGATGTAGCGACTGGCGCACTGGACAGTTCATCATCCGTAATGGTGAGCGAGCCAGACGCCGGAAATCTGGCCTTCTACAAGCATCTGGAATCGTCGGTCGATTATAGCTGGGACCGTTTTTCGACCTTGCGGGCTCGTATCGGTTACTCTCTGGGAAGTACGCTGGTTTATGGCACCGGCGGCGCGGCGTTCCTGAGAGAGACGCAAACACGCACCCAGTTCCGGTCAAACAATCCGGGACAAGCCTATGGTGACAGTGTCGATGTTTACTTCACAGAAGAAACCAAGATTAACCGAGAGGGTTGGACCTTAGGCGCAGGTTTCGAGCGCGCAATCGGTGAGCGTTTGTCACTGAGGGCAGAGTACCTTTACGCCGACTTCGGTAGGGCTAATGTCAGTTTTGACAAGGCTAGAGCTGGCGTCGGTCGCGAGTCCACATCCTACCAATTTTTGACCGATCCGGTGACCGGAGAGCTCGTTTTCGACGATAGTGGCTGGTTCGTTGGAGAATGGGTCACCACGCCGGGAAGCTCGGACATCGTGAATGGCCGCAAATCCCGCACAGATGCCGACCTGCACACGGTCCGCATTGGCCTCAGCTATCGCTTCTGATCCCCCAACAAGGAACCTATGATGACAGCCTTGAATGATTTGCCGCGATCCAAGCGGTTGAAGGCTTTGACGCACGAAATCCATGATCGACTGGACAAGTCGATCATGGAGGCATCCTCGTTTGATACGCTTGAGGGATATAGTCGCTTTGCCGGTGTCCAATGGACATTCCATCGCGATATCGATGCGCTCTATGATGATGCCAGCCTGCGTGATCTGTTGCCGGGCCTAGCAGAGCGCAGACGTGTAGCTCTCATCGCTTCGGATCTTTCCGATCTGGGTTTGACGCTTCCTCCTGTGGATCAGCCTGCGGTTTTTGCAACAGGCCAAGCGGTGGATGTTCCAACCGCTCTGGGGTGGCTGTACGTGGCCGAAGGCTCGAACTTGGGTGCCGCGTTGTTACGCAAAGAGGCCGCCAAGCTGGGCCTTTCCGACACGCACGGTGCAAAGCATCTGGCACCGGCTGGCGGCGGTCCGGCTGCGCACTGGCGCGCGTTCACCACGGCGCTGGATGCGGCCAGTTTGACCGAGGCTGAAGAGGACAGAGCGATTGCAGGGGCCAATGCGGCTTTTGCGCGTGTGCAAGCTCTGGCCAATGCCGCGCTTGGTTGAGCGCAACACAGTGTCGTTGGGGCGTCGATCACTGAGAGCCGGCTGGCTGGTTCTGGGATTGCTCTGCGTTGGTTTGGGCATCATCGGTGCGTTTGTGCCGCTGATGCCCACAACGATCTTTATGATCCTAGCGGCAGGATGTTTTGCACGTTCGTCGCCGCGACTGGAAAGCTGGTTGCTGGATCATCCGAGGTTTGGTCCAACACTCAGGGCATGGCGCGCTCATCGTGCGGTGCCTCGCCGCGCCAAGATAGCCGCCTGCCTTGGCATGGCAGCGGGCTATGCTGTTTTTGTTTTTCTGGCACGCCCGAGCTTTTGGCTGGGGTTTGTCACGGCTGTAATTTTTATGATGTGCGCTTTGTTTTTGGTCACGCGCCCCGAAACGGCTGATGCCGATGACGTATAGTACGCCACTGGCCAAGCGGCCTGCTACCCTTGATTTTAGGAACAGGGCAAGTTCGGGCGGGAAACGTAAATGGGGCACGGGTTTGATGCTCTCGCTGCTCGCGCATGGCGTCCCCGTGATTGTAGCAAGCGGCTTTTGGGTTGCGACGCAGCCTGCTGAAATGGTGCCGGAGGCCGCGTTCGAGGTGGAACTGGTCAGGATGCAGGCTCCGCCTTTTCCTAGTTCCGAGCAACCGCCGGGCCCTGTGCAAAGCGAAGCGGCAGTATCATCACCTGCTCCATCATCGGTGGTCCAGCCTCGCTTGCAGGTCGCACCACTTGCCAATGTTGAGCCGCTGATCGTTTCGCAAACCGTGGTGCGACAGGAAACGACGACCCGAACCCCGCCAGCACCTGAAACAACAGCGCCACCCAGCCGAGTTTCAACGCCTGCACCTGTAGCCACTTCTGCCCCCCATACATGGGAAAGCCGTGTTCTTGCCCATCTTGAGCAGCGTAAACGCTATCCTGCCGAAGCCCGCGCGCGGCGACGACAGGGCGTGGCCTTTGTCACCTTCACGATGGACCGGCAAGGCAGGGTGCTGGCCGCAGCGCTTGAGAGGACCTCGGGCCATGCTTCACTTGATCGCGAGGCGCTATCACTGGTCCGCCGCGCTCAACCTTTGCCCGCACCACCCGCTGATATGGCCGGTGACAATATTACCCTGACCGTTCCGGTCGAGTTTTTCACCCGATGATAGGGTCGCTTCTAAACTGCAGCAGCACCGCCAATCTGGTGGCGAGGCGACACGATAATACTGACTTTTAGTTTTGCTCAGCTAGCCTGCAAGCCTCGTATAATCCGGTTGGTCAGTTCGAACGTATTTATGAGGCATATCAGGAGCCCGTCAGATGAATATCGCGACCGCTTATATCCTCACCCTCGTCGTTTTTGCCGTGATCGATACGGCTTGGTTGGGCAGCATGGGAGACCGGCTTTATCGGCCCTTTATCGGTTCTATGCTGGCGGACAATTTTAGACTGGCACCCGCGATCGCCTTCTACGCCTTGTATGCTGCGGGCTTGACGATTTTCGCTGTTCTGCCGGGCCTTGCCGAGGGCGGGTGGAAGAAGGCGCTGTTGTGGGGCGGACTGTTTGGTCTGTTCGCCTATGGAACTTACGACCTTACGAATCTGGCGACGTTGAAAACGTGGAGCCTGAAACTTTCGCTGATTGATATGACCTGGGGCGTGATTGTTAGCGGCAGTTCGTCGGCGATTGCTTGCGCCTTGGCTACGCGGTTGCTGCGTATTCTCTAGTTTCGCGGAGGCATCGGAAAGAAGACGCTGGTGCGGGCGGCATAGGCGGCAAAGGCCTCTGGTCGTGAGCGACGCATATGGGCCTCTAGCAAAGGGACGCCCGAAACGCTTGTGAGTAGCCAGTAGATGTAGGCTGGCCCGCTCAAGGCCAGCCAGCCCCACGCCCAGTCACCGTTGAGGTTGATTGCAAAAATTGGCCAAGCGCACCAACCCAGCCATTCAAAGAAATAGTTGGGATGTCGGGACCAAGCCCAGAGGCCGGTGTCGCAGACCTTTCCACGATTGGCTGGCTCTGTTTTGAAGCGGCTGAGTTGACGGTCGGCTATTCCTTCGCCGAACAGAGCTGCCATAAACATCATGGTCGCGATGATATCTTGAAGGGTAAGGCCGGGTGCGGGATTACGGGCGGCGACGAGGATGCTGAGCGCCAAAAATGCGGCGGCACCGGCCTGAAGCATCAGGAAACCGAACATTCGGGACTGGAAATGCGGCCCCCAATCCTGTCTCAGGCGGGCATAGCGCGGATCTTCTTCCGCTGAACGCGCGCGTCTGGCGATATGCAGACCAAGGCGCAACCCCCACGCACCGATCAGGCAGGCGGCCAAAATCTGCCGGGCGGAAGGCGCGGTATCGTCTATCGGAAAGAGTGCGACGAAGACGCCTGCGGAGCCAAGGCCCAAAGACCAGAAGGCGTCTGCCCATCCGCCCTGACCCGTGCGGCGCTGGACGAGCCACGCGGTGGCCATCACAAGAGCCAAGAAGAGAGCGGCAGCCGCCCATAAACCCAGTAGAGAGCCGATCACAGGCGCACAAAGGGCTGCATCAGCCGCCCGAACCAGCCGTCGAGAAGGATTTGGCCATCCAGAGCGACGACACAGAGGCAGGGCTCGTCTGATACAACACGCGGCCGATGCAACACGTCCTCGTCGGCCTCTTCCAGATCACCGACATCGAAACGATGGGTCTCTGTCGCATAGGCGCCGGACAGGACACAGGTCAGTTCTACGCCGCCATGAGTATGGCGCGGCGTCTCGCGACCGGAATCGATCTTCAGCAGGATGACCCGACAGTCACCGTCGCGTGGGGCGTGGACATCTCGCACCCGCATACCCGGTCCAATCCAGCGCCATGGCCCCAGCGCGTAGCGCCGTAAAGGCTCGGGTAGTTCGGGCATATCGTTCAGCGGCGGCGTAATTCGTGCCTCACCCGTATCGTTGTCGATACGCGCGATTGCGCGGGCCAGAGCCCCATCCGACAGGGCCGTCGGGCGTGTTTTCTCCAGGAAGTCACCACCGACGGATTGCAGACGCCGCACCCAGGCATCATTGGCCGGACGCAATGCAAGATGAGTGGCAACTACCACGGCTTCCGGTGGGCTCAGCGTTCCCGCAGCATAGGCGAGCAGGCGCTCTTCCGAAGGGTTATGGGCAGCGGTGGTCATTTGGATGCCTCCTCGGATGGTTCGAGGATCGTGCGTAATTTAATCATGGCGTTACGAATGCGGGATTTTACCGTGCCCAATGGCAGATTGAGATGCTGGGCGATTTCAGAATGAGGATTCTCGAGGAAGAAGGCCAAGCGCAGGACTTCGACCTGATCGGGTTTCAACTGTGACAGGGCGTCCCGCACACGCCGCGCGTCGTCCACTATCGTCAGAATATCATCCGGACGCATGACTTCGTGTGCGGCCAACTCGATCTCGGGTGTGGGCAGGGCGCGGGCATCGCGGCGCAACATGTCGAGGCGACGGTTACGTGCGATGGTGAAAATCCATGTCGCGGCCCGTGCTTTGCGGGGATCGTACAGGTCTGCCTTGCGCCATACGGTCAGCATGGCGTCTTGAGCAAAATCTTCTGCGGCGACGGCGGTTGCGCCGGATTTCATCAGCCACGCTTTGAGGCGAGGGGCGAAGTGTTCGAACAATCGGGCGAAGGCGTCTCGATCACGACGCATGGCGACCGCCTCGATCAACCGGTCATATACGAAAGCGTCTTCGAGTTCGGCGCTCATCCGGTCGACAAACTTTTCAGAAGATAGAGAGGGCGAGGTCGCGACATGCATGGAGTGTAATACGCTTCACGCAAAAGTCTGGATCATTCCACATCCGTCCGGCCGCTTCGGTCGTATCAGCCAGGTTCGTATCTCGTTGCTCGCGAGCTTTGCCGGAGGTCACATGTCATTCCATATAGCCGCCAGTTCCGATGGGTCGCTGAAGATTGCCGTTGTAGGCTCGGGCATTGCTGCTTTGTCTTCGGCTTGGCTGCTGTCACAGAGGCATCGGGTAACGCTCTACGAGAAAGCTGAACGACTGGGCGGCCATTCCAATACGGTTACGGCTGCGACGCCTCAGGGTGAGGTGCCGGTGGACACAGGATTTATCTGTTTTAACGACGCCACCTATCCAAACCTGATCGCCTTGTTCGAGCGCCTTGGTATCGAGACACGCGCTACAGATATGTCTTTCGCCGTTTCGCTGGAGCAGGGGCGGTTCGAGTATGCCGCACCGGGCTTGTTTGCCCAGCGTCGCAATCTTGTAAGGCCGCGTTTCTGGTCCATGATGAGCGAGATTTTGCGTTTTTATCGGCAGGCACCGGATGATCTTGCCGCGTTGACGGACCCCGAACTGACGCTGGGCGAGTACCTAAAACAACAGGGGTTCAGCGAGGCGTTTCGGGATGATCACCTGTTGCCAATGGCCGCGGCAATCTGGTCTTCGCCTGCGCATACGCTGATGGACTATCCGGCCGAGGCCTTCATCCGTTTCTGCGGCAACCACGGCCTGTTGAAACTGGTCGGTCGGCCACTTTGGCGCACGGTCGAAGGGGGCAGTCGTGTTTATGTCGAGCGGCTGGCGCGGTCTATTCCAGACATCCGTCTCGACCGTGGCGTAACGGCTGTGCGCCGCACGACAGACGGTGTTGTGGTTCATGACAGTCAGGGCGGGACCGAGTGTTTTGACCATGTGGTTATCGGTGCCCATGCGGATCATGCACTGGCTATGCTGGCAGAGCCTACGCCCCGCGAAAAAGAGTTGCTGGGGGCATTCCGTTATAGTCGCAACCTGACAGTGCTGCACACGGACAAGAGCCTGATGCCGCGTCGTCGCCGCGCGTGGGCCAGTTGGAATTATATTGGGGCCGATGGCGGTCTTTGTGTCACCTACTGGATGAACCGGCTTCAGGGACTTCCGGGGCAGGATTTGTTCGTCACACTGAACCCGCCACGTCCGCCGCAACCGGACACGCTGTTGCGTAGCGAGCTGTACGAGCACCCGATCTTTAACGCGGCAGCGATTCAGGCTCAAAAGCAGTTGTGGAGTTTGCAGGGGCATGGCGGCGTCTGGTTCTGCGGTGCCCATTTTGGCGCGGGCTTCCATGAGGACGGCCTGCAATCAGGACTAGCCGTCGCCGAGCAATTGGGCGGTGTTCGGCGACCCTGGACGGTTCAGAACGAGAGCGGGCGTATCCACCTTCCATCTGCGCCGAGCGTGCTGGAGGCTGTGGCGTGACCCAAGCCTCGGCCCTTTATCGAGGGGCAGTCATGCACAGGCGGCTGCGGCCGCGAATTCATCAGTTGAACTATCGCGTATTCTGGCTGTTGCTGGATATGGCCGAGCTTGACGGGCTGGATCGTAACTTGTGCCTGTTCTCGCGAAACCGCTTCAACCTGCTGTCCTTTTTTGATCGTGATTACGGTGACGGATCGGGGGAGGGATTGCGGCTCCAGATCGAAACTTGGCTACAGCGGGCAGGGATCAATCTTAAGGGCGGCCCGATCCGTCTTCTGACCATGCCCCGCGTGCTGGGTTACGTCTTCAACCCGATCAATCTCTATTATTGCCATCATACTGACGGTCGACTTGTTGCGATGGTCTATGAAGTGACGAGCACCTTTGGTGTGCGCCATGCCTATGTCATTCCAGTTCCGATCGAGGATCAAACGGCGGGCTTAATCCGTCAGGGCGCGGCCAAGGCTCTTTATGTCTCGCCCTTTATGGGAATGGAGATGGATTACGAGTTTCGGGGACATGTGCCGGACGAGCATCTGGATATGACCATCAACGGCCTTGATGCCGAAGGCGTTCTGATCACCGCTTCTCTTTCAGCTGAGCGTAATGTCCTGACAGACTCCAGCCTGTTGTCGGCGGCTGTCGCACTGCCATTCCTGACCTTTAAAGTCGTAGCGGCCATACACTGGGAAGCGCTCAAGCTGTGGCTCAAACGTGTGCCGCTGACCCGTCAGCCACCTCCAGTTGCGGAACCGGTGACTTTGCAAACGCAAGCGCGGGAGAGCCGTCTTGGGAAGTGACACGGCACGCCCCGTTATTGTCTGGTTCCGGCGCGATCTCAGGCTTGCGGAAAATCCGGCACTGACAGCGGCGACCGCGACAGGTCGGCCGGTGCTGCCGGTCTATATTCTAGATGATGACGGCGACGGTCGTCCGCATGGGGCCGCCTCACTGTGGTGGCTGGACAAGTCCTTGCGCGCACTCGACGCAGACCTGCGCCAGCGTGGCGGGCGGCTTATATTACGGCGCGGGAACGCCGAGGCTGAACTGCTTCGTCTGATCGAACAGACGGGGGCCGATCATGTCTTCATGAACCGCCGTTTCGAGCCAGATGCCTTCGCAAATGACGCAGACATTGCTCACGCTCTTAAGGCCGAGGGTGTCGAGTGCCACGGGTTCAATGGTAGCCTGCTTGCCCGGCCGGGAAGTGTTCTGAGCGGCACCGGAAAGCCTTATCGGGTTTTTACGCCTTTCATGAAGGCGCTGCTTCAGGATTTGCCAGAACGGCCCGAGACGCCTGTACCCGCGACATTGATCTTACCCGCAGGACCAAGCAGCGAAGACATCGACACTTGGGCACTGCATCCCTCGGTGCCCGATTGGTCGCAAAGCTTTGACTGGACGCCGGGGGAGGTGGGAGCCACCGAGGCTCTGACAGCCTTTATCGAGAGCGCGCTGGCAGATTACGCAGCGGGGCGGGATATTCCTGAGCGCCTCAGTACGTCGCGCCTATCTCCACATCTGCACTTTGGCGAGATCAGTCCGCGCAGCGTAGTACGAGCCGTCTGCGCCGCTTCGATCCAAGGGCACGTCGCACCTGCGCAGGCTGACAAGTTCATCACGGAGATCGCTTGGCGCGAGTTTTCGACCCATCTGCTCCACCAGTTTCCCTTTATGGCCGAGCGCGCCTTCCGGCCCGAGTACGACAACATGCCTTGGCGATCCGATCCCGAGGGGTTGAAGGCATGGAAAACCGGAGCGACAGGCTATCCACTGGTCGATGCGGGGATGCGTCAGTTGTGGGCTACCGGCTGGATGCACAACCGTGTGCGCATGGTGGTCGCGTCTTTTCTGGTCAAGCATCTGTTGATTGACTGGCGCGAGGGTGAGGCCTGGTTCTGGGACACGCTGGTGGATGCAGACTTGGCCAGCAATGTTCAAAACTGGCAGTGGGTTGCCGGTTCCGGTGCCGACGCTGCTCCGTATTTCCGTATCTTCAATCCTGTAACTCAGGGCGAAAAATTCGATCCTGCGGGACGCTATGTGCGCCGCTGGGTTCCGGAATTACGAGCCCTACCGGATCGCTGGCTGCATGTGCCGTGGACCGCGCCAAGCGCCGTCCTTGCCGATGCCGGCATTAGACTGGGGCACACCTATCCCAGACCCATTGTGGATCACGCCGAGGCGCGAGCACGTGCACTTGAGGCACTGAAGTTGATCTCTGTGCGACCAATGGACGAAGAAGGAGTATGATTTGCTTATGGGCAAGGGGCTTGTGAGATCATGACCACGACCTTTTACGATGACCAGAAGGAAGGGCATTCATCGCCCGTACTCAACCTGTTGCTGCGTCTATTGTCTTCGAACTGGACGTGGGGGCATCTCACCGTTTGTCTGCCCGATGGCACGACACGCCAGTTAAATGGCCAAGTCAAAGGACACGCGGCGGTTCTGCTCATACGCGATCCACGCTTTGCGGCCCGCGTTCTCAAGAGCGGAGATATCGGGTTCGCAGAAGGCTATATGGAGGGTGAGTGGGACACGCCAGATTTGGCAGTTCTTCTGGAAACCCTGGTCAATAATTATGACCATATCCGTCGCCTGTTCGATGGCAACCCGTTCATGAAGACGGTCAATTGGCTTGGCCATAAGCTTAACCGCAACAGCCGTCGTGGATCGCGTCGAAATATCCATGCCCATTACGATCTGGGCAACGCCTTCTATTCTGCGTGGCTTGATCCTTCGATGACCTATTCCTCGGCGCGGTTCGAGACACCGAACCAGCCGTTGCAGGAGGCGCAGCGCAACAAATACGCCGCCTTGGCGCGGCTTATGAATTTGCAGTCCGGTCAAAGCCTCCTTGAAATCGGTTGCGGCTGGGGCGGCTTCGCCGAATTCGCTGCACGCGAGGTGGGGGCGGTTGTAACCGGGGTGACAATCTCGCAAGAGCAGTATGACTATGCGCGGCGTCGTATGTTCGAAGCCGGACTGGCCGAGCGGGCAGATATACGTTTGATCGACTACCGTGATGTTGAGGGAAGTTTCGACAGGGTTGCCTCGATCGAGATGTTCGAAGCCGTCGGCCGCGAATATTGGCCCACCTATTTCCAGAAGGTCCACGACGTCCTCAAGCCCGGCGGTCGTGCGGGATTGCAGATCATTACCATTCAGGATGCTTTGTTCGAAGAATACGACGCGCGAACCGACTTCATCCAGAAATATGTCTTCCCCGGTGGATCATTACCCTCCGAGGCGAAGATGGCACCGGTGATCGCGGGGGCGGGATTGAACCAGACGGCGGTCGAGCGCTTTGGGCAAGATTATGCAAATACTCTTGCTGAATGGGGCCGCCGTTTCGACACCTCATGGCCGGAAATCCGCAAAACCGGTGAGGCGTTCGATGATCATTTCCGCAATCTCTGGCGTTTCTACCTAGCCTATTGCGAAGCGGGTTTCCGATCAGGGCGGACCGATGTGATCCAAATCGATCTTAATCATATGGCTTGATCTCTGACCCTTCTGAAAGGTTGATGTGAGACCGCCATGCTGTTTTTTCGTCTGTGAGTAGGGCGCTATGCTGCTCACTTGCTCCCTCACAATCGTGCGTGAAAACTGAAATCAGATCCGATGTCCCTCTTGCTACGTAATATACAAAAGCAGGAGGGATCGAATGGTTGGCTCTGTATGCAAGTTGGTGGCTTTGGTGTTCTCGGCGGCCACGTTAAGTGCCTGCACGACCACTGCCGTAAAGTCGGGATCAGGCTTTCTATCCAGTTATGAGGGACTTCAGCCGCGCACCGATGTGGTAAGATCATCAGTGCTGCAAAGGCGAGATGATGCGCTGGTATCTTCGGTCACTCGCGTCTGGATAATGCCCGCCGAGATATTCGGCGTTGTAGATTTTCAACTGTCCGAAGAAGAACGGCGCATGGTGCTGTCCGAGGTGGATCGCCAGATTTGCTACGAACTGAGCGAGTATTTCGAGGTCACTGAGCACTCTGACCCGCAGGCTGGTGTGGTTCGAGTAGGTGTAACTCACATTGCTCCGACGCATCAGGCGGGGTCTGCGGTTGCTGCGGTCGCTAATTTCTTCATTCCCGGACCGATCAAAGTCCGGACGCCGGGTGGATTGGGCGGTCTAGGTGCAGAGGCTGAGTTATTGTCACCTGATGGGCGACAGGCAGCGGCAATCGTGTGGCGTCGAGACGCGATGGTGGTTGGAACGGACAAACCGTCTCTATCCCGCATTGGAGACGCCCACCGGCTTGCAGAGCCCCTCGGCGACATGGTTGCAGATGCCTTGGGGACGGAAGAGCGGGAAACGCGTTCGAGCACATTACCTGATCCATGCCAGCGTTTCGGGCCACGTATAAGGCCCGAAGGATTTATAGTCGGGATCGCCACAGGTCTTTATCAGCCCGAATTGAGTGGTGGCCGATCAACGGAGCCTGACGAGGACTGAGAGATGCGCAGATTCCGCTATCGATCTGTTGAAACGTGAGGGGACGGAACTTTGTGAAGCCGCTCTGACTATCTGGCAGGCGCTATCAGTCTAACGCTAAAGGTGCTCCACTTGATGGCTGCAAGCCATTGGTAGGGCGGTGTTTTATGAATCCGCTATCGTTTAAGCGGCACCGATTTCCAGCGGAGGTGAGCAGTCATGCCGTATGGCTGTACTTCCGCTTTCCGTGCGGCGCTCGATTTGCTGGGTTTTGGCATTTTCATCGCCTTGGCGGGCTTCGAGGTAATAACCGCATTGAGAATTTGCATCTGCCGATCCGACGACGTGAACGGCAGCAGCAAAGGTTCAAATCCCAAATCTAAGCCCAGAGCTTGCACACATAAACCGCACACGTCTTTGCCTTGCATGCACCATTTCCTAATGAGGATGTGCGGCGTACGGAGCAGTCGTTGTGAAAGTGCCGCGCCGCATTCACGGCGTGGTTATGGCAGCGTCTTTTTCCTTACATCGACGATAGTTAGCTGTCGGCCCCTCTCATTACGGAAGGGGAATGCATGCGTACTTTGGCAACCAAGGCGATGTTGTTGGCGGGGACTGCGGCCTTGTCGCTTTATGGCGGACAGGCATTTGCCGAAGCGGAACCGGCAAGCGGTCAGGACCGTGCGACATCTCTGGGCGAAATCGTGGTGACAGCGCAATTGCGCGCGCAAGACCCGATCGAGGTACCATTTGCCCTGACCGCCTATAATGGCGAGTTCCTCAAGGATCTGGGCATTCAGGAGTTCGAGCAGCTATCGGCTTTCGTGCCAGGTTTTCTGGTGCAGAACCAGTCGCCGAACAATCCGGGCTTTGTGATGCGCGGTATCACATCGGACTCAGGTGCAGCGACTGCCGAGCCACGCGTGTCGGTCTATCAGGACGGGGTGTCGATTTCTAAGTCACGCGGTTCCTATGTCGAACTGTTTGATCTGGAGCGTGTCGAGGTGGCCAAGGGGCCGCAATCGACCCTTTATGGCCGTGGTGCTCTGATCGGTGCCGTGAACCTTGTGCAGAACCGTGCCCGTCTGGGCCAGTTCGACGCCGAGGTGCGCGCCGAGGTGGGCAATTTCGAATATCGCTCGGTCGAAGGTTTTGTGAACCTGCCTGTGGGCGAGGATTTCGCGCTTCGTCTTGCTACCCGCATGAAGACACGTGACGGTTCGGTCGAGAACCTGAACGGTGGCGACGATTATAACGGCATCGAAACACAGGCATTGCGCGTCTCGGCTGGCTGGATGCCAAGCGATGCCCTGCGCGTCGATGTGATCGCCAACTATCAGGTGGACGATGCTTCGGGCACTTCGTTCAAGTCTATCCACTATGATCCTGCCAATCCGCAGACGGGCCAGGTTCTGGGTGGTCGTGCACCATGGGAGGGAGCTGCACTGACGCCGGGCGGTGCATTTGATGGCGGTAAATCGCTGGGTCTGGACCGCGAGGTTTGGGGTGTAACGGGTCTGGTGAAGTGGGACCTGTCGCCGAACATGACCCTGAACTCGACCACGGCCTATCGCCAGTTCGACAGTTATGAAACCTTTGACGCGGATGGCATTTCCTTGCCTCTGCTGACCGCTGCCGAAGAAGCCTATGGCGAGCAATGGAGCCAGGAGTTCCGGCTGAATTTCGAACTGAATGACCGCCTGTCCGGTTTTGCAGGTGCGGGTTATTTCAAGGAAGAAGGCTACCAGCGCACACCGACCCAGTTTGACGAGCGTATCGCTTTGGCCCAGCTTTCGGGTTTGTTGGACGGTAATCCGACGGGGGTAGGCACCAATACCCTCCCGATCTCGATGTATCCGACTGTTTCAGGTCTGTTTCTGCAAAGTGTGCTGACGCCGATGGGGGCGGGGGGCTTGGTGCCGTCGCTGGTCAATAATCTGAATCCAGCACATATCGAAACACCGGTTAATTCCAGCGAACTGACCTCGTTTGACCTGTTCGGTGACCTGACCTTCAAAGCGAGTGACCGCCTCGAATTCTCGGGCGGGCTGCGTTACACCCGTGATGACAAGACAACAGGTTATGCTTCATCGGTGGATCGCCGCTCGGTCGCCGGTGGTCTTTTGGCGATTATTCAAGGCGCGGTTCCTGCCAGTCAGGTGCCAACCCTGCTTGGCGCTCTTGCCAATCCGGCCATTGGCCAGCTTCCTGCGTCCATGGTTCCGTTGTTCGGTATTACGGCCCAACCAACGGCCAATAATGGCGACTTCATCTATGCAGATCATGAGGATGACGGTTTCACCTGGCGTCTGACCACCCGCTATGCGCTGTCGGATGATGCCAGCCTCTATGCAAACTATGCCCGTGGCCGCCGTCCTGAAGTGCTGAGTGTCAGCGGTCCATCGGCCCCTCTGGCGGCACCGGTCTTCAAGGTCGTGGAATCCGAAACCGTCGACAGCTTCGAGCTGGGCAGCAAGTTTGCACTGAACGACGGGCGTCTGCGCTTTGACGTGGCGGGCTTCTACTATGCTTACGACAACTTCCAGACCACGGTTCAGGAAGGCACCCGCTTCATCACCACGAATGCGGGCGAGGCGACATCCTACGGTCTGGAGACACAGGCCTTCTGGATGGCCAATGATGCTCTGGACGTGTTTGCGACCTATGGCTGGAACCATTCACGTTTCGAAACCGGTATTTATGACGGCAACCGTTTCCGCCTGTCACCGGATCATATGGCCTCGGTCGGGGCGACATGGCGCATTGTGGCTGCAAACGGCACGGTTGAGGTTCAACCCAGCTATACATGGCAGTCGAAGGTCTTCTTCGACGACAATAACGACATTCCGGCCCTGCAAACCCAGAACTTCGTGCCGGACCTGATTCAGGACGAATATCAGGATGCCTACGGGTTGCTGAATCTTCGTGTTCGCTACAAGCCCGCATCGGGGAATTGGGCCGTTGAGGCCTTTGGCGAGAACCTGCTGGACGAAGAATACATCAAGGATGCCGGTAACACCGGAGATGCCCTTGGTTTGCCGACCTTCATTGCCGGCCGACCGACGACCTATGGCCTTGCCTTCACTGTCCGTTACTAGGGCCTGATCCGATGAAGATGAACCGTCGCGGCCTTCTGGGTCTTTTCGGTGCCGGTGCGGCGGGGGGCTATGCCTCCGCCGCTATGGCCAGGCAATCACCTGCCGTGCGTTTTGCACACGGTGTGGCTTCGGGCGATCCGTTGAGTGATCGCGTGATCCTGTGGACGCGCATTACACCTCCTGAGGGTTTCGTTGGCCCTGTAATGGTGCAGTGGCGTGTACTGGAAACTGTGTCTGAAACAGTTGTGACCAGTGGCCATGTCCAGACGGGGCAGGATCGCGACTATACGGTCAAGATCGATGCCACCGGCCTGAAGGCCGGTGCGGAGTACCGCTACCAGTTCTTTGTGGGCGAGGTGGCTTCTCCTGAGGGACGCACCCGCACTCTGGCGGTCAACGGCGTGCGCCCGGTCAATCTGGCGGTGGTGTCATGCCAGTTGTATCCGGGCGGATTGTTCAATGCCTATGAGGCTATAGCTGCCCTGCCGGAACTGGATGCGGTCGTGCATTTGGGCGACTACATTTATGAATATGGTGCTTCGGCGAGCGATTACGGCATGGCCACAGGCCCTATGCTGAACCGCATCCACGAACCGGCCCATGAAATCATAAGCCTGTCCGATTATCGTATCCGCCATGCTCAGTATAAAACGGATGCCGACCTGCAGTCCGCACATGCGCGTGCGCCTTTTATCTGTGTGTGGGACGACCACGAGACGGCAAACGATGCCTGGATGCACGGTGCCGAAAATCATCAGCCCGAGACCGAGGGTGATTTTGCCACCCGCAAGGCCACCGCGCTTCAAGCCTATTACGAGTGGATGCCTATCCGCGAGGCTGCGGCGGGACAAATGCGTGAAGCGATCAACCGCAGCTTCCACTTCGGCGACCTTGCCTCGCTGATGATGGTGGAAACGCGCCTGACGGGTCGTACCAAGGCGCTGGAGTACACGTCCGATCTTACGGCCAAAGAAGGGCCGGACGGTGAACCTGTGCTGGACATCGAGGCCTTCGCAGCGCTTCGCGATGACCCGTCGCGCGCCATGATGTCCAGTGGCCAGCATAGTTGGCTGAAGAATGAACTGGCGGCTTCCAAAGGGACCGGTCGTAAATGGCAGGTGCTGGGCAATCAGGTCGTCATGGCGCGTGTTGCAGGTCCCGACGTATCGCGTATGATGAGCGCCGAACAGGTCGCAGGTCTGATGGCTCAAATCCCGGAGGCCTATCGAGACCAGTTCGAGCAGGCTCTGTTCCTTTTCAAAATGGGTTTGCCGTTCAATCTTGATGCGTGGGACGGCTATCCGGCAGACCGCGAGCGCCTCTATGCCGACTTTGCCGAAGCAGGGGTCAAGCCCATCGTTCTTTCAGGCGATAGCCATGCCTTCTGGGTCAATGATCTGAAGGATGCATCAGGCCATCGCCGTGCATTTGAATTGGGCACTGCCTCGGTTTCCAGTCCGTCAATTGCTGACGCCCTTGGCGGTTTTCCGCTGGGACAGGCTTTGATGCAGGCCAATGATGAAGTGGTATTTTGCGACCAGTCGGCAAAAGGGTTTGTTCTGCTCGATCTATATGAAGACCGTGCCGAGGCCCGGTTGATGGCGGTGTCCACCATCTTTGCCAAGCCGTTTGAAACCACAGTCCTGGCACGCTTTAACATCACTCCTGACGAGGAAATATCGAGACTTTAGAGGGGGAGCGAACGAACTGGAGAAGCGTGACTTCAAGGAATGTTGGGTTAGGCGAGGGGCTCTGCCGTCATTGCCCCCCCCCCCCTCGGTTTTGCTCATTGAGCGCGGCAGTCAGGCTTCGGGTTCGGAGCCATAGTCGGGCTCGGTTTTCCTGACGGCACCAACTGACTGTACCGCTCTTCTAGCTATGAGCACTGAGGCTAGGTTCGCCGCCGTTTGAAGTCTATGCGTACGCGGAAGTCGCGCGTACGCCATTCGGTATTGGCAGGAGGGCGAGGGAAGGGGCTGGCCTCTTTCAGTTGGTCGATAGCAGCATGGTCCAGCACTGGATTGCCACTTGCGGACACAATATGACTTGCGCGTAGGTTACCTCGCCGGTCGAGGGTAAAGCCCACAGTCACCGCCCCGACGTTACCGCCGGGGTGTTTTTTGTGTCTCTCCACCCAGGCTAGAACCGTGGCTTCATAGGCATCCACTTGGTTGGCAGCTGCAGCGGCTAGAGTGGTGGCCCGGGTGCTGACAGTCTAACGCTAAAGATGCTCCAATTCGAAGGCTTCAAGCCATTGGTGGAGAAGGCGTTTGTATGACGCAGTTATCGTTTAAGCGACACCGCTTTCCAGCCGAGGTAATCCGTCATGCAGTGTGGCTGTACTTTCGTTTCAGCCTCAGCTTCCGCGATGTCGAGGAGCTGATGGCGCAGCGTGGGATTGACGTCAGCTACGAGACAATACGGTGTTGGACGATCAAGTTCGGACCTCTGATTGCCCGTCGTTTGAAGAAGCGAAAATTACTACCTACAGGCCGCTGGCATTTGGACGAGATGGTTTGCAAGATCGGCGGGCGAAGCATGTATCTGTGGCGTGCGATCGATGAAGAAGGAGAGGTTTTAGACGTCATCGTCCAGCGTCGGCGGGACACAGAGGCGGCCTTAAAGCTGCTCAAACGACTTCTACGCAATCAGCCGGTTGAGCCCGAAAGCATCACGACTGACGGGCTGGCATCGTACGGTGCGGCACTCGATCAGTTGGAACTGCGGCATCTCCATTGTCCTGGACGACTACGAGACAATAACCGCGTTGAGAATTCTCATCTGCCGATCTGACGACGAGAACGGCAGCAGCAGAAGTTCAAATCTCAAGCCTCAGCTCAGAGATTTCTTACAACCCGCGCGGCGATCTGCAACACCTTCAATATCCAACAGCAGATCCACACTTCGGCGTTTCGTGCCGATGCAGATACCGCTTGGGGGGTACTACCGTCTGATAGCGTGGAGGGTAGGGGTCTTTCGACTTCGCTCAGTTAAGCTGACGGCACCCAAATTCAGAATGGGAAAAAGATCGGTATCGCGACCATGGCTGTAGCCCAGGTAATGAGGTTCAGAGGCACGCCGACGCGAACGAAATCCATGTAGGAATAGTTGGCCATGTTAAAGACCAGCACATTGGTCTGATAGCCAAACGGCGTGGCAAAGGCGGCAGAGGCAGCCATCATGACGGCGACCAGAAATGGTCTGGGATCCACGCCCAAGCTGTTGGCGACGGCCACGGCAATTGGTGTGACCAGAACGGCGACCGTGGCATTCGACAGCAGTTCGGTGGCGATCAGGGTGACACCGTAAAACACGATAAGTGCTCCTAGCGGCCCAAGTGGACGGATGATGTCGATGAGGTATCCGGCACCTTGTTGAGCAAGGCCGGTTACTTCAATGGCTGTGCCCACAACCACCATGCCTGCGATCAGAAGCAGGATTTCGGGCCGTAGACCTGCATAGGCCTCTTCGGGTGTGATCACGCGCAGAAGGATCAACGCCACCGCACCCGCAAAGGCCGCAGCCGCGATAGGTACCCAGCCCACAGCTGCCGCTACAATAACGGCAATAAAGACGCCCATGGAAATAAGGGCAGGGCGCAGACGGAAGGGCCGGTCTCCGGCTCCGAACAGTTCCAGATCCCCGAGACTGCCATCGCCAGATCCGTCGGTCTGGTTGCGGCTCTCTCCAAGACGGGGCAGGCGGAAGCCCATAAACCGAAACTCGCGGCGCGCCTGCTGTTTCAATCGCAGAGCTTCTTCTTCCTCAAGGCGCGCAGCTTCGGCTTCTTCTTTTTCACCCGAGCGGTGCAGTTGGCGTGCGCTGATGAAATACATCCACAGACCGCCGGTCAAAGCGATGCACAGGCCGACAGGCGTGATCTCGAACAGGGAGAATACAGGCTGTCCTGCATTTCGGGCCATGTCGTTGACTAACAAATTGGTAGACGTCCCGATCAGAGTCAGCAGCCCGCCCATCACCGTGACGTGGCTGAGTGGCATCAGAAAGCGCTTGGGCGACATCTTCAGCGACTTGGCCACGTCGCGTATAACGGGCGCAGCCAGGACAACGACCGGCGTATTATTCAAAAACCCGCCCACCGAGCCGCAAAGCCCGATGACAATCCAAATGCCCGCAGCCCCGATGCGTTTGGACAGATCGCTGGCTTTGCGGATCAGCAGCCCTAGAAAGCC
>NZ_JAVXCU010000043.1:0-20056 GCF_036659295.1 Brevundimonas sp.
ATCTTGGGTCATCATTTTGTCTTTGCAGGTCGCAGCACGCCCCAGGCGCGGTTGGGCGACAGCCAGTGGATGAGGGGCAGGAAGGTCATGCGTGCGCCCAGCAACAGCACCAGTCCGGTCAGGCCGATGGCGGTGGTGGGCGGGGCGACCTTGCGCAGATATTGGCTGGCCGCAGCCATATCGATACGGCCAATCTGGATCAGATCGTCGCCGCGATCATAGTCCAGCTGTTGCTGGCAAAAGTCGTTGTACTTTTGCTTTCTGTGCGGAGCCGCTTGCGCGAAGGTTTTTTTTAGGGCGTCGGATCCGCCCGTATAGGCATCGGTGATGACTAAGCGGGCTTCGTCAAATCCGGCTTCGTTGCCTACACCGAATGCGGCGCGGTGGCGGGCCATGATCTGGCGGGCCAGACTAAGATGGTCAAAGCTGCGGCGCGCATCGGGGCGGGGGGATGGAAAGACGTCCGAGAACGTCTCGGCCACCATACCGGCCACAGCGGGAACCTGTGTGACATTGGAAATCCAGAGCGGACGGCCCTGACCGGTCAGGAACATCAGAACGCAGGTCAGGCCATAGAGTGTCGCTGACAGGCCGCGTCCGCGCACGCCGGGGTCGACCATGACGAGGCCGAGGTGCATTACCGTGGTCGGACGGTTGGCCAGCTCCACATCCAGCAGCGACAGCACATTGAAGGCGATAGGGCGTCGCGGGCCGTTTTTCGTTTCGGCCTGATAGACGATGGTGATGACGCAGTTCTTCAGTCGCTCGGCATCACCACCCAGAACGCCATATTCCAGTTCGCTGTCATTCAAGGTCAGGCTGGCAATCGCGCGAAGGTCATCGACCAGTTTGCGGGTTTCAGGTTCGGACAGATGTGCGCCCGGTCGTTCTACTATGCGCGTCCACAGGTCGCGCCCCGACCGCCATGTCAGATTGATCATTGAACTGTCAGGAGTCTCCCCGAAACCGATAGGTATTCAGTGGCCTCTTGCTGTGGGGCGGGTCAAGCGCGGTCCTGTCTTTTGATGTCAAAAAGCCAGTTAATGCGCCTAAGGATATCGGTGAATTTTGATTAGAATATTGTATTTAAACGTTAATATCGAAAAACTAATGTACCTTTGAGTGACTATTTACATTAAGTGACCCCCAAAAAATCTCGTTAACATACCATTAACGGGTGACTATTTTTGAAGTGAAAAGGACTTTTGTCATTTTGAGGGTGTCAGCGCGTAGTTGCTGTCGAGTTCCTTAATCGTAAACAATAATGGATGCGATTATTAACTTAAATCCGGGCTTTAACTTTAATAGTGGCTTGGGTTCTGGGAGGAAATAGTTATGAAAGCAGTTGGTATTGTATCTGGTCTTGCGGTTCTCGCGGCACTTACTGCCGGTGGTGCTGCGCAGGCTGAAAGTCTGTCCGTCAACACGACTGTCGCACCGTATTGCGGTATCCGTCTTGCAAACGTCTCCAGCGGCACCGCTTCGGTAGCTCATGAAGCCGAACAAATGGTCGCCAATCTGGAACTGGCCTGCAACACCGGCGGCACGGCCCAGTTGGTCGTCAACCCGCTGAACGGCGACTTCAAAAATGGCAACAACCTGATCAACTATGCCATGCGTTTTGATGCTGCTGATAATGCGTTCGACATCAACACCACCGACGCCACCCCCGGTGATGCGGAAGGTTCGGGCAAGTTTACCCGCAACAAAGTCGGCTATAGCCAATCTCTGGCTAACGGCAGTGGCGCCCAGTTCTATCTGAACGTGAATGTGGCTGCTCCTGGACCGGCACCGCTGGGCCAAACCTTCTATCCGGCCAATGCCGCTCCGGCTGGTACCTACAACGAGTCCTTCTCCTTCGAACTGTCGGCCATCTAAGGCCAAGCGGCGGTCGGGTTGTGCAGCCCGACCGCCTTTTCTTTCTGGGGTCAATTCCATGAAAAGAGCAGCTATTGCCGCATGCGCCGGTCTGGTGACCGCCGCCTGCCTCGTTGTGCCGTCCGTGGTGGATGCGCACGAAGTCCAGCCCATGATTGCGACGGTCGCTCCGTCAGGCTCGAACGCGAATTACAGGCTGATGATCCGTAATACGGATGCGATGCCCATTACGCTGGAAATCAATCCCTATCGCGTGACGATCACCGATGAAGGGACGGCGGTTCGGACCCCCGAGGATGCCGATGTCATCCTGTTTCCACCCCAGATCATTATCCAGCCGGGCGGAGAGCAAGCGATCCAGATCCGCTATGTGGGTGATCCCTCGGTCACCGAAGGGCGACTCTATGCGGTTGTGGTCAGCCAGTTGCCGGTCGATTTCACGACCCTGAACAATAGTGACAACAGCCAGACGCAGGTCAAAATCGGCTTTGATTTTGTCAGCCACATGGTCGTCCAGCCGCCCTCGGCCAAACCCAATCTGGTCATCGGTCCGACGGTCCGTCAGGCCAATAATGATCTGGCATTCGATGTCAGCAATACGGGTGATGGCGTGGCATTGTTGCGGACAGCGGAATGGACGCTGGTGCCACAAAGCGGTGCGCCTGTTGTGGTTGATGCAGAGAATGTCGCGTTCGGCGCGTTCGGGGCCATTCTCCCCGGGGGCAAAAGGAGCATGACAATTCCTGCGGCTCAGGCTGCGGCGATGACCGGTAATGTGACGGTCGCCATCCAATTGAAATGAACGGATACAAACATGTCCGTTCAGCACATGACGGCAGGGGGGCGTAGCGCCTATCTGGGTTGCTCGCATGCTGTTCTCATGATGACGCTTTTTCTGGCCGGAACTGCCCAGGCAGCGACCGGTGCGGAAAGTAACGATCCCGACGCACCTATCATTACGAACCGTTATTCGGACGGGTCGGTGTCGTCGGGCGGGCCGGAGCTGGACGCCGCACTGTCCGGCTCTCACACGGGCGTTCCGGCTGAGGCGGGTGTCAGCTTTGCGCGTTCTCGCCCCAGGACCGCGGCAGCGGCCCCGATCACCGGAACGCCGGCCCGATCAGTTGAAGAGGTGTCAGAGGACGTCAGGGGCGTTCCTGTAGAGGCCGCCCCCGACATGGCTGTGCCAGTGGTGGCGCAGGCCGTCTCGCCGGGGACGCCGCGGGTCTATACCTCGATTGATGTGCCACTGACGCTGAACGGCCGCTTTGTCGGCATGGTCAGCGCGGATGTGGATGTGCAGGGCAATGGCCTTGTGGATGCGCAGCGCTTTTTTGATCTGATCCAGCCCGTGGTCACGCCCGAGACACTGGCCGCTTTGCGACAGGCGGCAGCAGGGCGCGAGCGTGTGCCTTTTACCGATCTGGACACTGCCGGTTTTGCGCTGGCGTTTTCAACGACCGCGCTGGAACTGCGGGCCACTGCGGGCGGCGATAGTCTGAACGCAACGGCTATGAGCCTGAGCGGAAGTCGTGCGCCGCCCGATCCGGCGTCCTTTCCCCAGCCTGCCCGCTTCTCGGCGGGGGCCAATATCTCGCTGGCCGAGCGCTATTTGCATGATGACGGCGATACAGCCCCGTTTCGCGGTGCGATTGACGGCATTGTCCATTGGGGCGGCTTTGGTGGCGTCACCCTGGTTACGGGCGCGGAATATGACGGCGCGCGTGAAGGCAGTGGCTGGCGGCGTACGGAGACGCGGCTGGTCAAAGACTTCTTCAAGTCGGGCATCCGCGCCATGGCGGGCGAGTTTACCCCGATTGCCGACGGCTTTCAGGGCTCGGGCCGTGTGGTTGGCATCGGGGTAGAGCGTGCCTATGCGGCAGTGCGCCCTTTCCAGAATATCCGTCCGACAGGTCGTCAGGAGTTTACTCTGGAGCGTGCCGCGACGGTCGATGTGATCGTCAACGGCCTGATGTCCCAGACCCTGAGGCTGGAGCCTGGTCGTTATTCGGTTGCGGACTTTCCCTTCAGCACCGGTGCCAATCAGGTTCAACTGGTGGTCGATGACGTGACGGGACGCAGGGAGATTGCGGTCTTTGATGTGTTCAGCGGATCGGACCTTCTGGGCGACGGCGTGGTCGATTTCGGCTTTGCCGCAGGTCAGTATGAAGGGTCGACACCGTTTGAATATGACGGGCCGGTTCTGGCGACAGGTTTCGTCAGCAAGGGCTTTGGCGACAGCCTGACCCTGGGTGTTAACGGGCAGGCGTCCAAGGATGTGCAACAGATTGGCGGCTCGGCCATCTGGGGCTCGCGCTTTGGATTGATGCTGCTGGAAATGGCGGCCAGCCGCGATCGGCTGAATGAAAGAAACGGTGTGGCGGCCTCGCTCAGCTATCGCCAGAATTTCAGCTTACGCGATCCGGACGATCTGAGGATCACGGCCACACTGATGGGGACGAGCAGCGGTTTTGTCGACGTGTTCCAGCCTGATCGCAACAACCCTGAAGCATGGCGGTTCAGCACTCTGGTACAGTGGAATGCACCATGGGAGCTGGGCCTCAGTCTGGGTGTCGGCGTGGCCGAGGCGCGGCTGGACGGGTTCCGGCGTCACCAGATTGATCTGGGCGTGAGCCGCAGCTTCGGGCGCGTCAATCTGGTGTCCAATGTCAGCTTCACCAATGCGCGCGAAGAGGACGGTGTCCGCTTCTCGATCGGCCTGACCATGCCTCTGGGCGGTCGCTGGAATGCACAGGCCCGCTATGACAGTGACGATAGCCGTTCGGAACTGGTCGTCGGGCGCTATTCGACCGGTTCGCTCAATGATCTGAGCGGCGAGGCGCGTTTCACCAATGACGACCGCAGGCGCAATATTTCGGGACGGCTGGATTACATCAATAACCGCTTCGAGGCCCAGCTGACCCACAACCGCCCCTATGATCGTCTGGAAGGGGAAAGCGCGGGCGTAGAGTCTGTGCTGGCGGTGCGCAGCTTCATCGGCTTTGCCGATGGTGCCTTTGCTATCGGCCGACCGGTTGACGATGCCTTTATTATCGCGCCGGTTCACAAGTCGCTGGCGCAGTCGGACGTCACCATCATGTCCGGTTCGCGCAAGGTGGCCGAGTCGGGCCTGTTGGGACCGCCCTTGATCCCCATCCAGCGCAGCTATGGCATTAACAGCTTCGACATTCTGGTTGATCCATTGCCGACGGGCTATGACATCGGCTCGGGGACCATCAATGTCTTCCCTGCCTTTGGCAGTGGTTATCGCCAGCAGATCGGCAGCGATGCCTCGCGCATTGCTGTGGGCTCGCTGATCGGGCCGGAAGGCGCACTGGTGCTGGCCGTAGGCGAGATTGTCGCCGAGGGCGGCGATCGGGATCAGGCACGTCCCTTCTTTACCAACCGTGCAGGGCGGTTTGTCGCCGACCGTCTGGCCCCCGGTCGCTATCGCATCCTGATTGGCGGCAGCGAGGTGGCCCGTTTCGTAATCCCCGAAGACAGTGAAGGAATGGTCGATGTCGGTACATTGCAAATCTCCCCGCGCTAGGGCTGTGTCACGCGATCAGGGACGTCTGGCTCCATTGGACAAGCTTGCTCTGTCTGCCTTTGTCTCGGTGCTTGCGCTGTGGGCGGCCGAGGCGAGGGCGCAGGACTGTATGCTCAAGGTCGAGGGGATGCCGCCGTCGGTGCGGCTGGACTATGACCCGTTTATTCCGGCGACAGCACCGGCGCGGTTGCAGTTCCGGATCAGCAATCCGGGCAGCGAAGCCTGTCAGGCAGATCTGGCGCTGGTCGACGAGACGCGGCAGGCCATGACACGCTTTGATGTCGGGACGACGGGGCTTAAAATAGAGCTGCGTCCGATGGCAGGTGTTTCGCGCTCGGTTGTGCCATCGGTCTTCACCGCCAGACTGGAGGGCGGCGAGACGGCGGAGGTGCTGTTCGATGTGGCCATACTTGATGATGCCGTTGTTCCGGCGGGTCAGTATAGCGAGCGGTTGATGATGGAACTTCGCCAACCGGGAACCGCAGTGGCCTATGAGCAGGCCCCTGTGGTGCTGGATCTGACATCCTTGCCGCGCGCCCAGATGAACCTGTCGGGCTCGCGCGGTGATTTCGGGTCGGGTGCGTCGGTCAGTGTGGTGGACTTCGGCAAGGCCGAGACGGGCAAGGTGCGCCAGTTGTACGTCCAGACCCGGGCCAATAATCCGGCCCGCTTGACCTTCAAATCGGCCAATGACGGGAAGCTGAAAGTCGTGGGCGAGGGTACGGCCACCCTCGATTACAATGTGCGTTTTGATGGCAGTATTCTGGATTTAAACCAGATTGCGGTTCGCGATATCGATCCGCCGCGAACCTATGCCGGCCAGGCTTTTGAACTGGTGCTGACACTCGGCAAGGTCGAGGGCGCGCAGGCCGGTATCTATAATGACGAACTGACGATCGAGATTTCGACACTATAGGTGATGGGCCTGCAGAACATCAGGGTCTGGCGAATCCGGCGGCCTGTGCAAACAGGTCGCCACGGCTTTTGACGCCCAGCTTGCTGTAGATATGCTTGATGTGGGTTTTCAGCGTCTGGCTGGAGATGTTCAGGTTTTGGGCAATCCGGCCGGTTTCAAACCCGTTCAGTAGCATTTCCACCACGCGGCCCTCTGTCGGCGTCAGCGTATGGGTATCGACCAGAGCCTCGAAGCGCGATGACAGGCGCGGCGGGTTGAAGATCACCCCGATCAGCGAAACGGGCGGCTCGCAAAGGCGACGTGCCCATACAACCCATGCCCGTTGCTGGCAGTCCATCGAGATAGCGCAGTTATAGGTTTCGGTGGTGCAGTTGTGCAGGAGGTTGGTGACCATCATCGAGCGGGGAACAAGATGGCCCTCGCGAATGCGGATGATGCCCGCTTCGACCAGCTTTTCTGCTTTTTCGCTCATCCAGCGGACAACCATGTCCGACGAGACGAGCATGCGTGCCTTGCTTTCGTTATCCAGCCACTTGGTCAGGGCGAAGTTGCAAAGCTGCGGAGACAGGGCTGCATTGTCACTGCCGCCAGCGAGATTAAAGGCATCAAACTCACTCTCGGGCGAGATGCCGGGTAGCAACTCTTGAAACATTTAAAAAACCCCTCGCGAGAAACCGCTTAAGGAAGATATAACTTTAAATACCACTGTAATGTTGCACTCAAAGGCAAACTATCCCCCAAACAGGGGTCATGGCCTTAAAAAGCTTGGTTTTATGGTGTTTTAGCGGGGCGATACGCAGAGGCTTGAACCAAAATATCGGCTCGAAACTACTTGGTATAAGCACTCAGTGTGCTGAATTGTGGGCTGAATATTATAGCAAAGCTTGTACGGCCAAGATGCGATCTTGTTCGTGGTCCCCGTAGGGGAAGTTTTATTTTGTGAATATATGGCGGAGAGGGGGGGATTCGAACCCCCGGTACGCTTTCACGTACGCCGCATTTCGAGTGCGGTACATTCAACCACTCTGCCACCTCTCCGCGAGATCGTTGGTCCCTGTGGGGCCGAGCGAGGAGCGCTATGTAGCCAAGTCGCTCCGGGGCCGCAAGCCGATTCTTTCAAAAAAATTCCGATATGGTTCAACGCTGTCCCGGCAGGGTGAGACCGGGCGCAGAGCCACCGTTGATATCCGGACCGGCATAGCGGAAAAGCTCGGCCGGACGGCCGCCGGTATCGGTTGCAAAGCGGCCTGTGGCGCTGACCAGTGCGGTGCGTTCAACGCCGCGCCGGAAGTTCTGCTTGTGCAGGGACAGGCCCGAAATCGCCTCTGCGGCAGCTTGCAGGGATGACAGGGTGAACTCGTCCGGCATCAGGTCGAACAGGACCGGACGGTATTTCAGCTTGCTGCGCAGGCGGCCCAGAGCGGTTGCGGCGATACGCCGGTGGTCCGAAGCCATGGGCAGATCATTCAGGAGGATGGCGGCGTCACGCTCATCGTCACGCGCGGACTCTGCGACCAGACCGGCCTCGTAGAGTAGCTCATAGCGCTCCAGCACCTTTTCCTCGTTCCAGCGGGCTTCGGGGGCCAGTGCAAACAGGGTTTCGGCACGCGAGCGACGTTTTCCATCCTGACCGGCCCAGTCCAGCAGGTGCGTGCGAAGGGTATCCAACAAGGCGGGCGGCCCTTTGCGCCAGTCCTCCCACGGGAAAATGTCAAACAGCGGCGTCCAGTGGGCATCGTGGCCGGTGTCGGCATGCGAACTGGGTGTCAGGGCCAGATAGCCGACCGAGACCTCGCGGGCGCGTACAGGGCCGGGGGTGGCGCGTGGCGAGGCGCGCCCCATGTCGCCAAATGTATAAAGCTGTTCGACAAAGCCCAGCGGAAAGCCGGTCTGTTCGGTCACGAAATTCCGCAGGGCCAGCTCGAAGGTGCGATCCTTGACCGGATCGAACGGCCCGAAGGGCAGGGCGGCGGCCCCGTCGGGCGCATGGGTGGTGAGAACCACTGCCTGATGGCCCCGCAATGCGATGATGACGACGGACAGGCCGATGCGGACGCCGATCTGCGTCTCGTTAGGGGAGGCTGGCATAGGATGTTCGCCGTCCGTCATTATCGCCCTGCCATTATGGCCGTCTTCGGAGTGGTGCGCCGTCAGGCGCGGGTGCTGAGCCCCATAGCTTCGGCCAGTTCGTGATAACGGTCCAGATAGGCTTTCTGGGCGTCAAAAGCGGGCATGGGTTCCAGAGTGATGGAATAGCCAGCAGGCGGGGCACCGAAAATCTGTACCGACTCGCGCTTGTTAAAGCCGGCCAACTGGGTGGCCTCGAAGAAGGCGCAGGCGCGATCGGCTTTTTTGATCAGCGTCTTGATGGTTTGCGGCGTCTTGGGCGGCAGTTGGAAACGCACATGGATGGCGGCTTCCAGACGGGCCTCGAAATCCTTGTAGGACGAACCCAGCGCCGATTTGAACGGCGAGATCATATCGCCGATCACATATTCGGATGCATCGTGCAGCAGGGCGGCCATCTGCCATTTCGGTTCAAGACCGGGGCGGATAACGCGGCACAGCTCCTCGACGATCAGCGAGTGCTGGGCGACAGAGAAGGCATGCTCGCCGATGGTTTGGCCATTCCAGCGCGCGACGCGGGCAAGACCGTGGGCGATGTCCTCGACCTCGATGTCGAAGGGCGAAGGGTCCAGCAGGTCCAGACGGCGTCCTGACAGCATGCGCTGCCATGCCCGCGGGGGCTTGGGGGTGCGAGGCTTTTTGGGAAGGGGGGCCAGTTCGTCGTCGTGTGCGGCCAGGGTCGTCGTCTTGCTCATAAGGCAGGCAGGTGAACTACCCTCGCGACGCTTTCAAGGCCGACCGACGTAAAAGAAGCGATTAATCCCCGACGTTGAGGACAACCAGTTCACGAACGGACTCAACAATGGCTTGTTCGTCACGGTCGCGGGTGCGGAAAGTGGCCACCACGATAGGGCCACCCGACGGACCACGCGCCTCATAGCCAACCACGCGCCACGCATTGGGGGCGGGTTTGGAGTCGATATGGATCATGGTGGCGCGAACGGCCTGACCTGACTGGGTCTGGACAACCGTGCCCGCTTCGTTGGCCTTGATCTTCACGGTGCCATCGGGTGCCGTGATAGTGCTGCCCTTGTCGTCGGCCTTGATGACCATGCCGCCGATACGGATCTGGGCGCGGTCACCATCGGCCTCGATGGACATGCCCGGCATCCGCACTGTGGCTTGGTCACCCTTGGATTCGATGTTCAGGCCGGGCAACTTGACCGAGGCGTCTTCGCCCTTGGTCGCGATATTGACGCCCGGCGCGGTGACCGTTGCAGTCTCGGTGCCGTCTTTATCTGTCGAGGTGCTGACCGTGGCATTGGCTTTAGCCGAGGTGCCATCGGCGGCAGGGACCAGTTCGTTCTGGAAGCGCATGAGCGCATCCGAGCTGGATTCACCATTCAGGGAGACGAGGTGAAGCTGGATTTCAGCACCGCGAGGCCCTGCATAGGTGCAGGTCTGTCCGTCAACACTGGCCGATCCGACACGGGTCAGCACGCCTTGATCCGACGGGCATTGCAAGGCGCTGATCACCTTGAGTGCCTTGGACGAGGCCGCGCTGGTATCGGTGTCGATCTCGACGCTACGGGAAATGCGGACACTCTGATCAGAGTCGCAGGCCGCGAGCGCAAGGACAGACAGAATAGGCAGGCAGAACTTATACATAATCCAACTCCTGATAGCCCTATCGTGTGCCGGTTCCGCCAGCGTCACCAGTGAATTCGCAGTAATCCAAGGTGTCAGGGATAAGGCTATCCAAACACGACCCTTAACCGGGACGCATACCTTCGCGGCGGGCCATAAAGGCCAGACGTTCGAACAGATGCACGTCCTGCTCGTTTTTGAGCAGCGCGCCGTGAAGCGGAGGAATCAGCTTGTTGGGTGATTTCTCGCGCAGGCTTTCAGGGCTGATATCGTCCACCAGCAGCAGTTTCAGCCAGTCCAGCAGCTCGCTGGTCGAGGGCTTTTTCTTGAGGCCCGGCGTATCGCGGATTTCGTAGAAGCTCTTGAGGGCTTCGGAAACCAGACGCGGTTTGATGCCGGGGAAGTGGACCTCGACAATGTCCTTCATCGTCTCGACATCGGGGAAGCGGATATAGTGGAAGAAACAGCGGCGCAGGAAGGCGTCCGGCAGTTCCTTCTCGTTGTTCGAGGTGATGATGACCACAGGGCGTATCGCCGCCTTGATGGTCTCGCCGGTTTCCTGAACAAAAAACTCCATGCGGTCCAGTTCCTGAAGCAGGTCGTTCGGGAACTCGATATCGGCCTTGTCGATTTCGTCGATCAGCAGGATAGGGCGCACGTCGGAGGTAAAGGCCTCCCACAGCTTGCCCTTCTTTAGATAGTTGCGGACGTCATGCACGCGCTCTTCGCCCAGTTGGCTGTCGCGCAGGCGGCTGACGGCGTCGTATTCGTACAGACCGTTATGGGCCTTGGTCGTGGACTTGATGTGCCAGGTGATCAGGGGCGCATTCATGGCCTTGGCTAGCTCATAGGCCAAAACCGTCTTGCCGGTGCCCGGCTCGCCCTTGATGAGCAGCGGTCGCTCCAGAGCCACGGCGGCGTTGACCGCGATCTTCAGATCGTCGGTGGCGATATAGTCGGACGTGCCTTCGAACCGGCTGCTCATACGAAACCTGCTCCTGAAATCTCTTTCAGGAGCAGGTAGCTTAAAGATACTGTCCTGAACAGGTCAGGTGATGTGTTTAGGCGAAGGCGGGTCGCTGGCGTCCATGGTTTCCTCGACGGCTTCGTCGATCAGGGCTTCCTGACGGTTTTCGGCTTCCTTCAGCTTTTCCTTGAGCTGGTCGGGCTTGCCGTGTTGCAGCTTGGCCTTGCGGGACATCGGAGCATTGACGTCTTCTTGCACCTTCATGTCTTGGTGGGACTTCTGCGTCATGGACGTTTCTCCTTATGGCGTTTCAGGCGGAAGATCGGTGTCGTAGCCAAGATCGGCGATGTCTTCGCTGGACAGGCGTTTAGCCTCCCAGTGGGCCGCAGAGCCTTGCGCTCCGCGATGGTTTCTCATCAGGCCGCCATAGACGAGTTCGATCTCGCTGGCTGCGACAGTGGCGGATTCTGTATCGTCACTGTCGTCGGGGGGCGGACTTTCGCCGAGCAAGGCATCGGCTTCGGCAACCAGATGGGCCTTGGGATCGGGGCGGTCGCTGTCGGCAGGAGAGAGACGCGAGGGGCGCTCGCCGTTATGATCGCGCGTGGCGTCGAATACCTCGTCCATCTCGTCGAGCAGGAAGTCTCCTTCGCCCTCGTCATCCAGATGGGTCTCGTCAAACGTCTCGGCTACGTCCTGCGGATCGCCTCCGGCATAGGAGGCAGAATCAGGAACAACCATGGGGGCCTCCTGTCAGCGTTGCTGATGAAACAACGGGTCCGGCACATCGGCGTTCCGTAAAAACTTTGTCGCAGGTGATGAAAAGAGGCCGTTAAAGGTGACGGTTCGAAGCAAATCGGAATAGATGATTAACCACGTCCGGTTACATTCCATCAGCCGACTACCGTCACGGTAGGCGCAATTACGGAGACTGTAGTCTTGCCTCTGAAACTGTCGCTAAAACCTGGCGAGAAATTTGTACTGAACGGAGCCGTTGTCCAGAACGGTGATCGTCGCGGTGTGCTGGTTCTGCAAAACAAGGCCAGCGTCCTGCGCGAAAAAGACATCATGCAGCCGGAGGACGTGAACACGCCCGCCCGCCGGATCTATTTCCCGGTCATGATGATGTATCTGGACGAAAATGAAGCCAGCAAATTCTATGACGAGTTTGCGCTTCGACTGTCGGAATTCATGGGGGTCATCCAGAATCCCGAGATTCTCAACGAGTGCGTGAACTGTTCGCGCCACGTTATGAACCGCCAGCACTACAAGGCGCTGATGAGCGCCCGCAAGATTGTTGATTACGAAGAGCAGAGGCTCGGCAATGTCGCTACAGGCGTACAAGACAGCATCGACGCGGGCTGAAACCCCGCGTCAGGCCGAATACCGGCTGTTCGGGCAGGTGACCCGCGCGCTGATGCATGCGGCGACGTTGGACAAGACCAAGTTTGCCGAACGTATGGATGCTTTGGACTGGAACCGCCGGCTGTGGTCCACGCTGGCGACAGCATGTTCGGATTCCGGCAACGGTCTGCCGCAGTCTTTGCGCGCGCAGATTATTTCCATCAGCCTGTTTGTCAGCCGCCACACCTCGGTCGTGGCGCGTGGCGAGGACGATTTCACAGCCCTGATCGAGATCAACCGTTCGATCATGCAGGGGCTGAGCGGCCAGACGGAATAGTCCCTAAAGACTGGGTCCTGTAGGGCGGCCTAGAACAGGCTGCTGATCCACTCGAAAATGCCGGTAGAGACCGCCACGACGGTTTTCCAGACCAGCAGCATATAGATGCCGCTGATGACGGAGCCTGCGGCCCCCAGCACGATAAACACGCCATCGCGCTGAATAATACCCAGTGCCAGCAGGCCGATGGCCAAACCCGGCAGCGCATCGCCGAACGGCACCGGCAGCGCCATCATCATGGCCAGCAAAATACAGGCGACGCCAATAATCGTGTCGGCGATTTCGCCGGTCAGGAAGGGCCAGCGCGGGCGTGTCAGGCGTTCGGCTCTGCGAAGCAGAATGAGCGGAGTGGCGCTGTCGGGACTGACCGCGATCCGCTTTCTCCACCAGCGGCCCAGTCGCGAGGATTTGGACGACATCAGGTGCCGACGCAGCCACTTTGGCAAAGCCACAGGACTGTTGATCAGGCGGCGATAGGTGTCGCGCGAAACCTCGGCACGCATGATGAATTTCGGTAGCCGCAGCTTGGGCATCTGGAAGGCCATCTCGATCGAGATCAGAATGATCGGGATCGAGAACACCGCCTTGCCACCGGGGGGCCACGGAAACAGGGCCATCAGCGTCAGCAGCAGAAGCATGGCCCCAAAGCCGCGCTCGCCAAAGGCTTCGGTCATTTCACGGATGCTGAGGCGAGGGTTTTTGCCACGGCCGAGACTTTCCAGCACGTCGGAAAACTTCCTGTATTCGTCGGCAACAATCGGTGCAGCAGGAAGCGTCATAGGGTCCGGTAACAGGGGAGGGGCGTTACAACCAGGGCAGTCTCGTGAACAGGCATAGCGCGTCCCGCAACGGACGCGAAGCTCTCATAGCAAGGCTATCTGCAAAATCGTGACGGCGAACCGGCTAGCGTATCTTGAGTGAAGTCTTGGGTGCGCGCGAGAACAGCCATACCGCCCCGCCGATAAGGACCAGACCCAGAAGACAGAGCGATCCGGCAATCATCAGGCCGTGGCTTTCCAGCACCGGCATGCTGACCCCGTGCTGGAAGGCGATAAAGGCCGCCAGTGATACGACAACGCCCACTGCCGCCAGAAGAACGACCGTACCAAGGTCGCCACGGCTTTCTTGGGTGCGCGTTACGCGGACAGGCTGTGTGTTCTCGTGGCGCAGAACGCCTGTAATGCCCAGTGCGGCATCTTCGGGCACGGTGGTTTGTTTGTCGGGGCGACTGATGGGGGCCAGCAGCAATTGCACCAGTGTCGGCTTGTCGGCCCGCTCGAACAGGGCGCGTTCAGCGCAGCGGCGGCGATAGGGGGTGTCGACGGGCGGTTGCTGGCGGTCAGGAATGCTGGCCAGCACCTCGGCGGCCTCGGCCATGCGCCCTTTGCGGATAAGGTCGAGCATGCCGGTCTTTATGAACCGCTCGGGGCCGATGCTGTAGATGAAGCTGATCAGGGCATCGAACTGGTTCTGGTTCAGCGGGCGTTTGATCTGGGTGTGGACCAGATTGGCTGCCGGAATCAGGTCGTGCATCAAAAGCAGCTCGGCCTCTTCCTCGCTGATGGAAATGCCTTCGCGCGCGCTTTGAGTGTGGCCGTATCCGATCGTCAGTGTGCCGTCGCGACGCAAGACGGCACAGGGGCGGAAACCCTCGAAGCTTTTAATCAGCAGCAGACCCTCGCGGGACAGCTTGCGTCGTGTTCGGGGCGCAGGTTTCGGCACGAAATGATCCAAAACGAAACTTAAGGACAGGCTTCGTCTGGAAGACAGCAAACCCTGTTCCATTAAGGAGCCCGGTTTCGGGACAGTGCCGGATTTGTCTGTGTTTACAGTATCACGGCGGTCGCAAGACCGAGGAAGATCAGGAAGCCGAAGAAGTCGGTCGTGGCGGTCACGAACACGGCGGACGACACGGCGGGGTCGAATTTCAGCTTGCTGAGCGTCAGAGGTGTCAGAACCCCGACAGTGGCGGCCACCATCATGTTCAGCACCATAGCCGTCGAAATCACCGCGCCCAGGCGCCAGTCCCAGAACCACAGACCCGCCGCCACACCGACAAGCGGTGACAGAATCAGGCCGTTCAACAAGCCGACAGTTAGCTCGCGCCGGAATGTACGAAGGGCATTGGAGGAGTTCAGTTCGCGGGTAGCCAGCGCCCGTACGGTCACGGCCAGAGACTGTGTGCCGGCATTGCCGCCGATGGCCGACACAATCGGCATCAGCACGGCCAGAGCCACGATCTGCTGGATGGTGCCTTCGAAAACGGCGATAACCGCCGCGCCCAGAATGGCGGTGAACAGGTTGATGCCCAGCCATGGCACACGCGAGCGCACGATCTCTCGCACCGATGACGAGCGGTCCTCGTCATTAACACCGGCGAGGCGCAGGATGTCCTCGCGGTTTTCTTCCTGAATGATGTTCACCACGTCATCGACGGTCAACTGGCCGACGAGGCGTCCGGCCGAATCCACGACGGGGGCCGAGATCAGGTGGTATTTTTCAAAGATGTAGGCGACTTCTTCCTGATCGACATCGACGGTGATCTCGTTCACCGGCTCCATCAGGTCGCTCAAGGCCACTTCGCGCTTGCTGCGCAGCAGGCGGCTGATGGCGACGCCGCCGACGGGGCGGTTCAGCGGGTCAACCACATAGATATTGAAGAACAATTCGGGCAGGTCGTCGCCATGGGTACGCACATGGTCGATGGTGTCGCCGACAGTCCAGAACTGTGGCGCCGCCATATATTCGCGCTGCATCAGGCGACCGGCGGTGTCCTCGCCATAGCCCAGAGAAGATTCGATAGCCGCACGGTCGATTTCCGGCATGGCAGCCAGAACTTCTTCGCGCTGGTCGTCCTCGAGGTCCTCGACAACGGCGGCGGCATCATCGGAGTCCAGCTCTTGCAGAGCCTCGGCCAGCACGCCCGCAGGGACGCGCTCCAGCACCTCCTCGCGGATACCGTCGTCCATTTCCGGCAGGGATTCAGCCAGAAGCTCGGGCGGCAACCATTGGACAACGACAGCGCGGTGCTCGGCCGTCAGGAAGCCCATCAGGTCGGCGACGTCGGCAGGGTGCAGGTCTTCGAGCAGACTACGCAGGCGCATGCCGTCGCCATCGTCGGCGGCATCGACCACCTTTTCGACGAAGCTGACGGTCAGGGCATAGTCATCGCCCAGAGCGACATGATCCTCGGCTTCCGTTACGGAGCCGAGGGTGTCGTTCTGATTTTCAGAAGAAGTCAGAACAGGCTTCAGATTGGCGGGGTCCGTGTTGTTCACGTCGGGTGCCTCCCTGAAATGAATCACCAGCTTGGTAGTAGCTAGGATTCGTCCTGTCTGTTCAATGGTGCGGTCGAGAAGACTCGAACTTCCACGGGTTGCCCCACAGCGACCTCAACGCTGCGCGTCTACCAATTCCGCCACGACCGCTCGCATCGGAGGCGGTTGAATAGTCGAGGCTTTTGAAAAAGGAAAGCCGAAAATGCGCGGGGCCGGTATGATTTTGACCCGATCCACACAAAATCCAGCAAAAAGCCCGCCGGAGCGGGCTTTGGCTAACGGTAAAAACCGTTGCTATCGGTTTTGTCTGTACCGGACTTTAGGCCTGACCGGCCATAAAGTCGTACACATCGGCGGTGCGGGTGACGGTGATGGCGATGCGATCATCGCGAATCTCGATCTCGCCGCGCGCGACAGGGTGGTTATTGGCCAAAATCCACACCTCGTCCTTTTCTGTGGCATCGAGCGGGATCACGGCACCGCGACCCATACGCAGCAATTGCTGCATCGGCAGGACCGAACGGCCCAGCACGACAGAAATCTCGACATCAACAGCTTCGATTTGGCTCACGTAAGAACATCCACCACATTAAAGACGGCCTTGCCTTGCCGTTCTTGAAGGCACATTGAACCCGTTATGCTTTCCGAGCCGTTAAATATGTCTGCTGACGTCACCGAATCTCTCATGGCCGTATCCCCGCTTCTGCGAGCCGATGGCCGCCCTGTCGAATGGGCGATCTCTGACGGCTATGTGGATTATGCGCAGGCCGAAGCGGCGATGGAGGCCCGCGTGGCGGCCATTGCGGCGGGCGAGGCGAATGAGCTGGTCTGGTTGCTGGAGCACCCGCCGCTCTATACGGCGGGCGTGTCGGCCAAGGCGGACGACCTTCTGATGCCCGACCGTTTTCCGGTTTATAAGACGGGACGTGGCGGGCAGTTCACCTATCATGGCCCCGGTCAGCGGGTGGCCTATGTGATGCTGGACCTGACACAGCGCGGGCGCGATGTGCGCGGCTTTGTGCACGGCATGGAAGACTGGATCATCGGCGCGCTGGAGCGTTTCGGTGTCGAGGCGGGCATGCGCGAGGGCCGCGTCGGCGTTTGGGTCGAACGCAAGGGCGCGGGTTGGGCGCGCGAGGACAAGATTGCGGCCATCGGCGTGAAGGTCCGCAAATGGGTCAGCTTCCATGGCATCAGCCTGAATGTGGAACCGGACCTCGACCATTTCGGCGGCATCGTGCCGTGCGGCATTACCGAACACGGCGTGACCAGCCTGATGGATCTGGGGATTCTGGCGTCTATGGACGATGCGGACGATGCGCTGAAAACATCGTTCCAGAAATGTTTCGGCCCTGTCGTGGACGGCCAGCCGCCGCTCTAGGCAGCCTAGGATTGCAGCCTAGGATTGAGGCGGGAACAGCGGGCGCTGCGAAGGCGGTGGCCCGTGGCGGTTCAGGCCTTTCTGGCCGGGCATGAGCGCCAGATCGATGAATACAGGCACCAGCAGGATAGCGGCCCCGCTTCTTGCGACATCGGGTGTAGCGGCGTGCGCCAGAGGCCAAGCCAGTGCGAACAGAATCAGCACGACCCAACCCCACCAGCCCGAGCGTCCGCGATCATGCAGGCGCAAGGAGAGCACGCACATAGCGCTGTAGCCCACAGCCAAAACCATGCCCATGGCCAGCCATGAGGGCAGGCCATGCTGCGCCCACCAATCGATCGCCGCCCGCAGCGCAATCAGCACGGCACAGCCAAGCGCAAACGCTGTGCGGCCCACGCGGTGCGAGGATTGCCAGAAAATCTCGATATGGGGAATCATACCGTAAGTAAGCACGTCTGTAGTCTGAGGAAGGGCGAGGCTTAGCGTGACGGGCTTGCGCGAGTAAACGTCCATAGGTCTTTGTTCCGATGACGTTGTCGAGAGACGGGCTGCCAAAACAGGCTTGGCCCTATCGCGTTGGCGAGAGGATACCTATGTTGAAACCTAGCTGTTTTGAGTGACACGAGCATGACCGATATGACACGCCAATCCCAAGCCGGTTTCGATCTGACCCCGCCCGACGCCGAAGAGCGCGCACGGCTTGAGGCCGGACTGGATGCCGAGGAAAAGCGTGTTCTTCTGGCGCACGGCACCGAGGCTCCTTTCTGTGGCACCCTTTTGGGGGAAAGCCGCAAGGGCGTGTTTTGTTGCCGCCAGTGCGGGCTTCCGCTGTTTAAATCGGCCACCAAGTTTGAAAGCGGCACAGGCTGGCCCAGCTTCTGGGAGCCGGTGGACCGTGACCATGTGGTCGGTGTGCGTGATGACAGTCATGGCATGGTGCGCGTTGAATCCCGCTGTGGCCGCTGTGACAGCCATCAGGGGCATGTGTTCCCCGATGGCCCGCCGCCCAGCGGTCTGCGTTTTTGTATCAACTCGGTGGCCCTGAGTTTTACACCTGAGGGCATGGCCTTGCCCGACCCGCTGGGACGCGGTGACGGTGTCGCCTGATTAAGGCCGTTTTTGGTAGAGTAAACTGGCCGCAGAGCGGTGCGAGGTGTGCGAAATGACCATGATGATTTCTGTTCTGTCGGCTTTGGCACTTGGCGGCTCTATGTCCGGTGTCATGCCTGAGCGCGATCAGGATGCCGTGGTGGCCACTGCCCGCAGTGATGGCGGTTCTGTCAGCATGCCCGCCGAAGCGATTGTTGCGGCCAGCCCGTCTTCGACCGTGTCGTCTGCGGGACAGAATATTGGTGCGGGTTCCAGCCTGAAACTGACCACGGCCCAGCAGATCGACAACTGGCTGTCGGAAGACACACGCCGTGACGAGATGCCTGTCTGGCGTGACGAAGAACCGCGCCGCATGACAGGCGAGGTCAGCCTTGGCATCGGCTCGCATGATTACAGCAACGTGTCCGGCTATGTGAATGTGCCGGTAGGCGAGAATTCTACGATCAGCCTCGGCTTCAGCCAGACCAAGAATGGCTGGTACGAACGCCCGATCGGTCGTGACGGCTTGTTCTGGGATCCTCGCGATCCTTATAATGAATGGGGTGGTCTGGGACGCCGCATGTGGACGACGCCATCAGGCCAAAGTGTGTCGCCGTTTGATGCGGGACCGCGGATTTCGCGACACAGGGGCGGGGCGAAATCGGAAAATGCGGATACTCCGACCAATTGACCTGTGACGGATGGCGTCGGCGGCGCTAAGCCGCATATGCAGGCGAGGGCGATGCCCCTAAGTCGGGTTTCCCGACGCCTTTAGGATCAAAATGGACAGTTTGTTGAGTTCGGTCGCCGAATTCATATCGCGCAATGCGATGTGGGCCGGAGTGATCTTGGGTACCATTACCTTTGTAGAGTCCCTGCTTGTGATCGGGGCCTTTGTTCCGGCGACAGGACTTCTGGTTCTGGCGGGCACCATGATTGCGACGGGCATTCTTGACCCCGCCAATGTCATTCTGGGGTGCGTGATCGGGGCGGTGCTGGGAGATGCGATTTCCTATGCCATTGGCCGCCGGATGGGCATTCGGGTACTGCGTCACCGCTGGCTGAAGAACCATCGTCGCAAGGTGGCGTGGACGCGCCTGTATTGCCGCCGTTATGGCGTGGCCTCTATTTTCATCGGTCGCTTCTTTGGTCCGTTGCGGGCCTTTGTGCCGACGATGGTGGGGGTGCTGCAGATGCGCCGCCGTACCTTCCAGTTGGCCAATGTGACCTCGGCCTTTGTCTGGGTTCTGGCCATGGTTATACCAGGCTGGCTGGTCGGCAAGGGGCTGCACCATCTGGCCGAGGGCCACGGCAAGACGTTTGTGGCCGTGGCCGCTGTGGTTCTGGTCGGGGCGGTTCTGGTGATCCAGAAGGTACTGAAAATCCGTGCGGTTCGTCGCAACCAGATTTTGCGCGGTGCTGTCAGCGAAGGCTGATCACCACGCTGAGCGGCACAATAAAAAAGCCCCGATCCAGTGCGGATCGGGGCTTTTTCTTTGGGTGTTGGGCTACACCCTAGTTGTGGGTGTGGCCGTGGCCTTCGGTATAGGTTTCCAGAGCCGTTTCCGTGACCGTGGTGGAGTAGGCCGGATTGGTTGCGGC
>NZ_JAVXCU010000044.1:0-19754 GCF_036659295.1 Brevundimonas sp.
GAAGCGACGTCAAAGCTGACATCCATCGTGGCCTTCAGGTCCACAGGCTGGAAGTCGGCGCTGCGGGCCAGACGCTTTTGTTCTTCGAAATCGACACCGGCAGCGGCGAACAGCTTCTCGGCCACATCGCGCTGGATCCAGGCCTCGACCGGCACGCGCTCGGCGGCAGCATTCTCGCGCAGGATGTCAAACTGCGGCACGCTCCACGAGTTCTGAACCGTCGTCCAGCCATAGGCCGCCGGTGCTGTTTCGTGAACGATCAGCACACCCGCCGCGCCCTGACGGGCCGCTTCTTCGTACTTGTAGGTCCAGCGACCATAATAGGTCATGGCCTTGCCGCCGAAGGTGTTCAGTTCCGGCTGCTCAAAGTCGGGGTCGTTGACCAGAACCACGACAATCTTGCCGCGCACATCGGTCTTGAAGTCGTTCCAGTTACGCTCGGGTGCGTTCACGCCATAACCGACGAAGACCAGCGGCACGTCTTTCAGATCAACCTTGCTGCCCGGCAGACGCGAGCTGATCGTGACTTCCTGACCCTGCGTCAGTGGCGTGGTGGCACCACCCTGCGTCAGAGAAGCGGTGATGTTGGACGAGGCGATGCGGTTCAGCGTGACCGCCTGCGTCCAGCCGCCATTTTCGCCACCCGGTGCAAAACCGGCCTCGGCAAAGCGCTGGCTGACAAAGTCGATAACCTTCTGCTCGGCCGGCGTGGCAATGCCGCGACCTTCGAAACTGTCATCGGACAGCAGACGGATTTCCTCGGAAACGCGGGCCGCATCAAACCCGTCCTGCGCATTAGCCGCGCCCGTCATCAGGGCAGAAGTCAGGGCCAGAGCCGCAACGGTCGTAAACAGGCGCATATGGCCATCCCTCCATACAATAGTGGCCAGACCGTAGAGTCCGCTTTCCCCCCTGTCGAGTTTCACGCCGCACACAGATCAAAGAAAAACCCCGCCGACCAAAAGGCCGACGGGGTTTGATCCTTTGATCCCGAAAGGGTGGCCTAGTGGGCCACACCCTTCCAGATCTTGCGGTACGAGGCATAGGTGATGCCTGCGAACAGCAGAAGGAAGATCAGCACGCCGAAACCGGCCTGCTTGCGCTCCACCATCTTGGGCTCGGAAGTCCACATGATGAAGGCCGCAACGTCCTTGGCCATCTGGTCGACAGTGGCTTCGGTGCCATCGTCATAGGTGACCTGACCATTGGTCAGCTGCGGCGGCATAGCGATGAAGCCACCCTTGGGTGCAGGACCCTGACCTTCCCAGAAGGGGGTCAGATCGCCGGACATGTACGGGTTGTAGTTCTGACCCGGAGCGATTTTCAGCCCCTTGGGTGCAGGCACATAACCCGACAGCAGCGAGTAGATATAGTTGGCACCGTCGTGACGGGCCTTAGCCATGACCGACAGGTCGGGCGGAGCCGCGCCACCGTTACCGGCAGCCGCCGCCGTAGCGTTCGGATACGGGTTCGGGAACTTGTCGGCTGTGGTGGCATCGCGACGGACCGGCTCACCGGTTTCCGAGTCGATATCACCAACCTGGATTTCCTTGGCCAGAGCCTTCACGACAGGGTTGTCGTTCGGGTTGGGATAGGCCGGATTCCAGAACGGGCCGTGCTTGTCGCCGAGGTTGCGGAAGTGGACATGGTCCATGCCGTGGCAGGACGAGCAAACTTCGCGATAGACCTTGTAGCCGCGTTGCAGCTGGCCCTGATCAAAGGTGCCGAACGGACCGTTGAAGCTGAAGCCACCATCGCGCGGGTGCTTTGCACCACCGGCCGCGAGGGCCGGCGATGCAACTGCCACGATACCGGCCGCAGCAACGGCACAGGCGACGATCTTGCGGAAGGACATCTTGTTCTCGTTTTTCATCGCGATCAGACCTTCTCGGCTTCGGTCGTCGGGAGCACAGGCTCCGAAATCGTTGCCGGGATCGGCAGCGGCTTCTCCTTGAGGCCGACCAGCGGCATCAGGACGATGAAGAATACGAAGTAGTAGATCGTCAGGAAACGGGTCAGCCACAGGTAGGAGTTCAGCTGACCGTCGATCAGGTTGAAGCTCGGCATACCCGGAACAACCGGAGCGTCCGGAAGCTGTGCACCGCACCAGCCGAGGCCGAAGCACACGACCAGGAAGATGATGAAGAAGGTCTTCATCGTCGGGCGGTAGCGCATCGAGCGCACCTTGGACGTATCCAGCCACGGCAGGACGAACAGCACGCCGATGGCGGCGAACATCGCAACCACGCCGCCGAACTTGTCCGGAACAGCACGCAGGATGGCGTAGAACGGCAGCATGTACCACTCGGGCACGATGTGCGCCGGTGTCACCAGCGGGTTAGCCGGAATGTAGTTATCGGCGTGGCCCAGAGCGTTCGGGTTGTAGAACACGAACACGGCAAACATGATGAAGAACAGGATGATCGCAAAACCGTCCTTGACCGTGAAGTACGGGTGGAACGGCAGCATGTCTTTCTTTTCGCGGTCCTTCGGGATCAGGATACCGACCGGGTTGTTCTGACCGGCAGCATGCAGAGCCCACAGGTGCAGTACCACGCAGCCAGCGATGACGAACGGCAGCAGGTAGTGCAGCGAGAAGAAGCGGTTCAGGGTCGCGTTGTCGATGGCAGGGCCACCGCGCAGCCACACCAGAATCGGCTCGCCCACAACAGGGATCGCACCGATCAGGTTGGTGATGACTTCAGCACCCCAGAACGACATTTGGCCCCACGGCAAAACATAGCCGAGGAAGGCGGTGGCGATCATCAGGAAGAAGATCACGCAGCCGATGATCCAGATCATCTCGCGCGGCGCTTTATACGAGCCGTAATACAGGCCGCGCAGCATGTGCAGATAGACGGCGATGAAGAACATCGACGCGCCGTTGGCGTGCACATAGCGGATCAGCCAGCCGCCCGGTACGTCGCGCATGATGCGCTCGACCGAGGCGAAAGCCATATCGATATGCGGCGTATAGTGCATCGCCAGCACGATGCCGGTGATGATCTGCGTCATCAGGCAGATCGCCAGAATGCCGCCGAAGGTCCACCAGTAGTTCAGGTTACGGGGGGTCGGCAGATTGGCGTAGTCCATACCGAAACGCACGATCGGCAGGCGGGTGTCCAGCCACCGCTCAACAGCGGTTTTAGGGACGTAGGTGGATTCGTGATTGCTCATGGGTCCTCGTTACGTCCTCAGCCGATCTTGACGCGAGTGTCGGACAGATATTCGTAGTCCGGCACGATGAGGTTCAGGGGAGCCGGACCCTTACGGATACGTCCCGATGCATCATAGTGCGAACCGTGGCACGGGCAGAACCAGCCGCCGTACTCGCCGGCGTTGAAGGTCGGCACGCAACCCAGATGGGTGCACGAGCCGATGACAACGAGATATTTCTCGTGGCCTGCCTTGGTACGCTCGGCGTCGGTCTGCGCCGGAGAACCGACGGCACCTTCTGCCTCAACCTTTTGCAGTTCAGCGGGCGTACGATAACGCACGAAGACCGGCTTGCCCTGCCATTTAATGACGACCTGCTGGCCTTCCTGAACCTTCGATACGTCGAATTCGATCGAAGCCAGTGCCAGAGTGTCCGCCGCAGGGTTCATCTGGTTGATGAGCGGCCAAGCCACCATCACGCCAGCGCCAACGGCCGCAGCCCCTGCAGCAATATGTATGAAATCACGACGGGTAGCGTCGCTACCCTCGTTTTGGCCCATAGGCCCATCAGGATTCACGACCGGTTCGGCCACGCGTATCACCTCTGTAATCCGATCGGCCCCCTCCGCAGCAAGCTGGGATGTCCCGTCGGCATGAACCTAAACTAGCGGAAGCAAAACCATTGCCATCCTGCCTTCATTAAGACCACCCCATGACAAGCTGCAGACACAACTTGAGAAGCAATCGCAACAAAAGACACGACAAGGCCCCATCCCGCGCGTAGAGTGGGCCTTAGAATGCGTCTCGCCCTTTTTCAACCTGATATCCCGCAGAATGTCGGGGCTTGTATCCGTCTCAGCGCCTGTTTCGGCGTCGAATTGCACGTGATCGAGCCGACCGGCTTCAATTTCGACGACCGCGCCATGAAGCGCGCAGCCCTCGATTATGGCCCGCTTTCCCACATGACACGTCATGCCAGCTGGGACGATTTCCAGCGCGACCGACCGCCTGGAAGGCTGGTCCTGATGACCACAAAAGGGGCCACTTCCTTGAGCGATTTTTCGTTCAAGGATGACGATATCCTATTGTTTGGTAAGGAAAGTTCCGGTGCGCCAGATTATGTACATGCCGCTGTAGACGCGCGTGTCATCATCCCGCTACAGGCCGATGCCCGTTCGCTGAACCTGTCGGTTACAGCCGGTATTACCCTATGGGAAGGCCTGCGCCAGACAGGCGCTATCGGCACCCTTTAGGCCCCTGTAAAAACACCGGAGGCCGGTTGGATTTTCCAACCGGCCTCCAAAATCATCGATCAACAAAAATTTCGATCAGCGATCGTTCAGGCGGCTCAGATTAGGCCGCAGTGCGGTTTGAGATTCGCTGACGGCTTCGACACCGCGCATCACCCGCAGCATGTTTTCGCCCGCCAATTTGCGAATATCGGCATCGCTCCAGCCGTTCTGGATCAGACGGCCCAGAATGCGCGGATAGGCGTCCACAGCCTCGACATCGACCGGCAGGGCATCGACACCATCAAAATCGCCCCCCAGACCGATATGGTCGATACCGGCCACATCGCGCACATGCTGGATATGGGCCACCACATCGTCCAGCGTCGCACGCGGGATCGGATGGGCGGTGGTCCACTCAGCCAGTTCGCGACGCGCACGTTCCGGATCACCCGGATGCAGGCTGTTCAAACGGGCCTGCTCGGCTGAGCGATTGGCACTCCACGAGCGGACCTGCTCGTTGATAAAGCCCGGTACGAAGGTGACCATGACGATGCCGCCATTGTCCTTCATCATCGCCAGCACATCATCGGGCACGTTGCGCGGGTGGCCCGTCACACCCAGAGCCGACGAGTGCGAGAAGATGACAGGCGCCGAGGATACACGGATGGCGTCCTTCATGGTTTCGGCCGAGACGTGGCTGAGGTCCACCATCATGCCGATGCGGTTCATCTCCTTGACCACTTCCTCGCCGAACGGATTCAAGCCCCCCCATTTCGGTGCATCCGTTCCGCTGTCGGCCCAGTTGGTCGATTTGGAGTGGGTCAGCGTCATATAGAGCGCGCCCGCACGGCGGAACTCGCGCAGCAGGCCCAGACTGTCGTCAATCGAATAACCGCCTTCCATACCGATCAGGCTGGCAATCTTGCCCTGACGGTGGATGCGCACGATGTCGTCGGCTGTAGTCGCCAGCTCGAAGGTTTGCGGATAACCACCGATGATGCGCTTGACTGTATCGATCTGTTCGAAGGTCGCCTTGGCCGCTTCCAGCTGGGTCATGCTGGCAGGCACATAGACCGACCAGAACTGCGCCCCTACCCCGCCCTCGCGCAGACGCGGGATATCGGTGTGCAGGCGCGTGGCCATAGACAGGTCGCTGGTCAGGTCCACGCCATGCACGTCATTTTCGAAACCCTGACGGATGGCCCATGGCAGATCGTTGTGACCGTCGATCAAAGGCGTGCGGCGCAAAATCTGGCGTGCGCGCGCTTCTGCTGCGGCAGCATCGGTGCCACCCGCCGTCTGAGCCAGCGACGGTGCTGCGGCCATCAGGGTGGTTACCGCTACGGCGGTCATCAAAACTTTGCGGATCATTGCGTCCCCCAGCAAAAATACAGGCGCGCACGCTGGCACAGCCAACGGCCTGTGAAAACAGGGTCTGATCCAGATCAAGGTCGAAACTTCCACAAAGCTTCACATAGCGACCATACTCGGACTGTTCACCGAGCCTGCATCGTGGTTGAAGCCCTCATGACCGATAAGAATCCCGACCTGATGACCGAGCAGCGCGAACGCGCCCGCATCTGGTTTGAAACCCTGCGCGACCAGATCCACGCCGGTTTTGAGGCGCTGGAAGATGCCGCATCTCCGGAACTGTATGAGGGCGAAGCCGGCCGCTTTGTGCGCACACCGTGGGACCGCGCCGCCGGTGGGGGCGGTGTCATGGGTATGATGACGGGCCGCCTGTTCGAAAAGGTCGGTGTCCACTGCTCGACCGTATTCGGCGAGTTTCCGGCCGACTATGCCAAGACAGTTCCGGGCGCATCCGAAGACCCGCGCTTCTTTGCCACCGGCATCAGCCTGATCTGCCATCCGGTGAACCCGAATGTGCCAGCGGTTCATATGAATACGCGCCTGATCTCCACGACCCAGACATGGTTTGGCGGGGGCGGTGACCTGACGCCGGTTCTGGATGCAGACCGCCGCGACGACCATCCCGACACGATCAAGTTCCATGAGGCCATGAAAGGCGCATGCGACGCCTATGACGCCGACTGGTATCCGAAATACAAGGCGTGGTGCGACGAGTATTTCTACCTGCCCCACCGCAAGGAGCCACGCGGGACCGGCGGCATCTTCTATGACCACCACAATACCGGTGACTTCGAGAAGGACTTTTCCTTCACGCAGGATGTCGGCAAGGCCTTCCTCAAGGTCTATTCCGACATCGTCGCCGGTCGCATGCATGAACCGTGGACCCAAGAGCAACGCGAGGAACAACTGATCCGCCGTGGCCGCTATGTGGAGTTCAACCTGCTCTATGACCGCGGCACGATGTTCGGCCTCAAAACCGGTGGCAATGTCGACTCAATCCTGTCGTCCATGCCACCTGTAGTGAAGTGGCCCTAAGCCCTTCCTGAAAATGCAAAAAGCCCGCCACCTTATCGGTAGCGGGCTTTTTTATTGCGTCGGGTCAGGCCGCATCTTCCAGAGTCGAAGCGATGCACTCGATCAGTGATTGCGCGGTCAGGGGCTTGGTCAGGTGCCGGTCCGCGCCGGCCGCCATACTGGCCTCGACATGTTCACGCATGGCATTGGCGGTCAGCATAATGACGGGTGTATGCACCCGTCCGTCACGCCGCTCGATCTGGCGCAGACGCTGCGTGGCTGTCAGTCCGTCCATGACCGGCATCTGCATATCCATCAGAACCAGATCAAAATAGCCGTTCTCGAAAGCATTGACCGCCTGCTGGCCATCCACCACCGCCGTCAGTTCGACATCCAGTGGTTCCAGCAAGACCTCGACCACCTTGCGGTTGGGCGCATGGTCGTCAGCCAGCAGCACCCTGAGCCCCAGACCACTGGAGGCCGCGACGGCTTGATCCAGCAAGATTTCCTTACGTCCGGCATTCTCGTCGGCAGCCTGCGTCGCAACAGCGGGCAGTTGGACATCGAACCAGAAACGCGACCCCTTGCCGAGCTGGCTTTCACAATTCATATCGCCCCCCATCAGGGCAATCAGGTTTTGCGAGATGCTCAACCCCAGACCCGACCCGCCATAGCGGCGCGTGATGGACTCATCAGCCTGCTGGAAACGGGCAAACAGGCGCTGGCGGACAGCCTCATCAAAGCCCACCCCCGTATCGGTCACGCTAAAGCGGATATGGTCGCCCTCCAGCGGTTCCGCGCGGATGGTCACTGTACCGGTGTCGGTGAATTTCAAAGCATTGGAGACAAGGTTGTTCAGCACCTGCCGCAAGCGCGCCACATCGCCCGTCACGACACGATCCAGTTCCGGACAACCGAGCAGGTCCAGCTGCACCCCTTTGTCTCGGGCCCGCACATTCCACAACTGCTGCACGCCTTCCAGCATGGCGCAGATATTGAACGCGGCCGCTTCCAGACGCAGTTCGCCCGATTCAATCCGCGCACTGTCTAGAATATCGTTCAAAAGACCTTCCAGTGTCCCCGCAGAGCTGCGGATCACATCGACCAGATCGCGATCCTTGTCCTTCAGGTCGCTGCGGTGAAGTACGTCGGCCATAGCCACCACCCCGTTCAGCGGGGTGCGGATTTCGTGGCTCATATTGGCCAGAAACTGGGTCTTGGCCGTATTGGCCCGTTCGGCATGACGACGCGCGCGGCGTAGTTCGCGCGACTGCATCCACAGCCACACGGCCGTTGCGATACCGCAGATCAGGAAGAACAGGCTGATGCCGACAACCCATGCCTGACCGCGGATCATTGCCGCCTGCAAACGCACATTGGCCTGTTCGACTTCAAGCTGGCGGCGGCGTTGCGACAGCTGTTCCTGCATGTCCTGAGTGATCTGGTGGATGCCCTCGCTATAGGAGCGTGCCTGACGCAAAGTCAGCTGCTGGTTATAGAGGCGCATCAACTCCATCGCTTCGTCATGCCGCCCTTTGGCGAACAGAAGCTCGGCATTGGCCCGCAAGCCAAGGTCACTCTGCATTGAACCGTTCGGCTTGCCACTGGCCGTATTCCACTGCGCCATAATGGCTTCGGCTTCGCCAACACGTCCGGCTCTGGTCAGGGCAATGACCTGAAGGGGCCACATCCAGACCTGCATCGAGGTGTCGCTGGACAGGTGTGGCTCACCGGCCTCCAGACAGGCCAGAATGCGTGGCATGTCATCGCGCAATGTCGCCAGACGCGCACACATCATAGCATTGAAACCGATCAACCCCGGAAGATTAGCCTTTTGTGTCAACCGGTTATGTGCGGCATAAAAGAGTTCGGCCGTTTCCACATCGCCCACCTGGATCGCCATGGTCCCCAGATTATAGATGCTGTCGAAAACCGGCCGCGGCCAATCATTATTGGCATAGTCCAGTTCATAGCGGGTGAAGGCATCGGTTGCGCCCTGAACATCGTTCAGCAACATCAGACCTACCCCGATGATCTCCCATACGCCGCTCTGGGCCACATCGGAGTCAGGGTCTTTTTCGGGAATTTGGGCCTGCACAGTGGCCAGCAGACGCAAGGACTCTCCCAACTGCTGCTCATCCAAGCGACTGGCCGCATAATATCGTGTGGCAATCGTACGTACGAACCAGTCCGATGTGCCGTCCATAGTCTCGCGGATTTTTTCAACCGCCGTATCATCTCCCGATTGGTAAGCCAGCATATGATCATTCAAGCGGGCAATCGTGCGATATCGCTCGCTATCCAGCGCCGTCGCCCGCGCCATCAGGCGCTGGTTCCACGCCCTGGCCTTGTCGTAATCGCTTTGACCGAGATACAGGCTGACAACGTGCTGTAGCCTGCGCAGGCCTTCATGAGTCCGTAGTTTCTCGGCTTGATCTCCAAAGCGTTCGAGATCGGCAAAAGTCGTGTGCGAGGCCCTCGCCTCGACCTCGGCCAAAAGAAGGGCTGGCCTTTCGCCACTCACACCTGAAGCCATAGCCGCACTTGCAGACATGCAAAGGACGCACACCAGCGCGAGCTTTGTAGCTTCCGTCTTGAGACGAAGGATTATTCGACTGATTACAACCACGAAACTCAAGACGACTAAGCGCGGACGCTCCCCCACGACCTCGTAAAGAAGCCCCGGCGGGTGATTTAACCTATCGAGGTTTCCTAACCCTTAGCGGCGTCAGATACCCGAGCCATCCCCTTCGACAGGCGGCGGGGTCAGCAGCAGAAACGCCCGCACCCATGCCGTCAGTACTGCCCTATCATTGGGGCGCTTCAGGCTCTCGACCGCCTCGTCCACCAGTTCATCGGCAATACGGCTGCCACGGCGTAGTTCGGTCAGGGCCGCCGCATAGGCAGGCTGGAACTCGGGATGGCACTGGAAGGTCATGGCATCATCGCCATAGGCAATGCCGGCATAAGGCGTGAAATCGCACTGTGCGATCACGCGGGCATCGTCGGGAACAGCAACCACTTGATCCTGATGCGATACAGCAATAGCGATACTGTCGGCACGCGGGTGCATCCAGCTTTCGCGGGTCATCACCTGATAGCTGTGCAGGCCGACGCCCCAGCCTTTGTGCGACTTTTCCACCCGCCCGCCAAAGGCATGGGCCATGATCTGGTGACCAAAGCAGATACCCAACAGGCGCGTCTTGCCGCGCGCCGCTCGCAACCATTCCGTCAGCAACGGTATCCAGTGGTGGTCCTCATAGACCCCTGCCGACGATCCGGTCACGATGCAGCCCGCATAGTGCGAAGGGTCATCCGGCAGATGGCCGTTCTGGACATCAAAACGCACCGTCTTGGCCCCCTCGCCCAGCAGGGCGCGAAAACGGGCCGGATAGTCGTCAAAACTGTCACGCAGGGCTTCGGGCGGATACCCTGTCTCTAGGATGGCAATCGGCTTCATGGGTCCGCTTCAATCGATACTCGGCACCCTACACTGGAGCGCCCGAGCCATTGAGGCAATGGCAGCAGCCCTTAGCTTCTTTGACGCAACCGCCAGAAAAACTAATCAGCTCGCCCGCCAGATTTCGGCTCTCGCCTTATCATCCCCCAGGGTCTGCGCCACCCAGCCACAGATTTCGGCCGCTGCCGCATCGGTGCCGGAGGGGGCATTGACCACGGTCATGGTGCAGCCGTTCATCTTCATCGGATTGTTCAGAGGACGAAGACGGGCCTCGGCCACCAGCACGCGCGGGGCCTTGGCTTCCTCGAGGCGGCGGATAAAGCCGTCAAAGGTTTCCATGTCCTTCAGCGGTGTCCAGATGGCCACCACAGCCTTGGGATCACGCTTGACGATACGCGCGGCCGTTTCAGCAGAGCGGATATAGTCGTCTCCGCGCTCGAAAGGCGGGTCGATCAGCACCAGCGGGCCTTGCGCCTTGAGCGCCGCCGCTGTGGCCAGATCATAGCCGTCGCCCTCGAAGCCCGAGGCATTTGTGTAGTCTTTCAGCACCTCGTCCAGCAGAGCCTTGACCGGCGGGTTCAGCTCGAAACCTTTATAGGTGCCACCTTTACCCAAAGCCCGTGCGATCAGCACTGGCGAGCCGGGATAGAAACGCACCCCGCCCTGCGGATTGAACGACGCGACCTCCTTGGCCAGCGCCTCGATCAGCGGCGGACGGTTATCGGCATCCATCAGACGGGCCACACCGGCCTCGGCCTCTTTGGAGCGAACGCCATCGCCCGACAGGTCATACAGCCCTGCCCCCGCATGGGTATCCAGCACCGTCAGCGGGCCCTGACCGGCCATCTGGCGGATCAGCCACAGCACAAGCGCATGTTTGACAAGGTCGGCGAAATTTCCGGCGTGGAAGCTGTGACGGTAGTTCATGCGCCTCCGTCCCGCGACACGGGCCTTGCGTCAAGAGGCAAGCCCCCTACAACCGGCTTATGTTTCTGGATCATTCCGCCATTTCCGACGATGAACGCACCCCTTCCGATGCTGTGATCGAGGCCGCCAGCTATGGCCTGTCATTACGCCAGCAATACGGGCGCGGCGGCACCGAGGTCGGCCTTGAACGTGCGCAGCGTCTCAGCAGCGGTGAAAAGGTCAGTGACCGCGACATTAAGGTGATGAATGCGTGGTTCGCCCGCCACGCTGTCGACAAACGCGGCAAGTTCTGGGGCCATCCGACCAAGCCCTCGGCGGGCTATATCGCGTGGCACCTGTGGGGTGGCGATGCGGGGCAGAACTGGATTGCGTCGTTGCGCGAACGGCTGAAAACTGTTGGTATCTAGTCACTAAGACTTACCGATGGATGCCTGATGGGACCACGTTGCCCCCACTGCCGCGAGCGAATTCTGTTCCTGAAAACACAATGGGGCCTCGGCTCGACCTTCGCCTGTAAGGCCTGTGACACGCGATTAATCGTGCCTCGTAGCCAAAGCGCTGGCATCACCTTGTCAATGTTCACAGCGTTCTGGATTTTCAGAAACCACTTCCCTGTCGAATGGGGCGGCCAGTTAGGCCTGTTTCTGGTGTTCTGCATTATTGGCCTACCCACAGTCTGGGCTCTCACCTCGGCCAAGCTTGCTCCCGAGACCACCAAAGAAAAACCGCCGGAGATTTAATCTCCGGCGGCTTTGTTTTCTAGGCGTAAGCCTTAGTCCCAGCTGAGGATGACCTTGCCGGACTGGCCGGACTTCATCGCCTCGAAGCCTTCGCGGTACTGCGAGTAATGCAGTTGGTGCGTGATCAGCGGTTGCAGGTCCAGACCGGCTTTCAGCAGGCCCAGCATCTTGCGCCATGTGGTGAACATCTCGCGGCCATAGACGCCCTTGATGTTGATGGCTTTCAGGATGATCTGGCCCCAGTCGGTCTCGGTCGGCTTGGACGGAATACCCAGCAGTGCCAGACCGCCACCCATGATCAGGGTGTCCACGCATTGCTTGAATGCGATGGGCGAGCCGGACATTTCCAGCGCCACGTCGAAACCGACCTTGAGGCCCAGTTCCTTCATCACGTCATGCAGGTCTTCGCGGGTGGTGTTCACGGTGCGAACGCCCGGCACGACCTTTTGCGCCAGTTCCAGACGGAAGTCGTTGATGTCGGTCAGCACCACGGTGCGCGCACCGGCGTGACGGGCCACAGCCGCAGCCATGACACCGATAGGGCCTGCGCCCGTAACCAGAACGTCTTCGCCCAGCAGGTCGAACTGCTGTGCGGTGTGAACGGCATTGCCGAACGGGTCGAGGATGGCACCGATTTCATACGGCACGTCATCGGGCAGTTCGATCACGTTAAAGGCCGGAGCCACAACGTATTCGGCAAAGCAGCCCTGACGGTTCACGCCAATACCGCGCGTGTGCGGGTCGAGGTGGAAGTGACCGGCGCGGGCGGCTTCGGAGTTCAGGTCGATGACGTGACCTTCGGCCGAGACGCGCTGCCCCACCTTCAGTGGGCGATCCACTTCGGCACCGATGGCAATGATGTCGCCCGCGAACTCGTGGCCGGTAATCATCGGCACCGGTACGTTCTTTTGCGACCACTCGTCCCAGTTCCAGATATGGATGTCGGTGCCGCAAACGGCGGTGCGACGCACACGGATCAGCACGTCTTCGGGTCCCATTTGCGGGATCGGCGCGGTGATCTGTTCCAGACCTTCGGCAGGCTGGGTCTTGGCCAGCGCCTGCATGTCACCCGTGGGATAGCTGGTCATTTAAGTACTCCGAGTTCCTTGCCCGCCTGCGTAAAGGCGGCGACCGCTTGGTCGATCTGTTCAAAAGTATGGGCTGCCGACATCTGCGTGCGGATGCGGGCGGCACCACGCGGCACAACGGGGAAGCTAAAGCCGATTACATAGACGCCCAGTTCCAGCAGACGCGCCGCCATGTCCTGCGCCAGCTTGGCATCGCCCAGCATGACCGGAATGATTGGGTGCTGGCCCGGCAGCAGGTCAAAACCGGCTGCGGCCATGGCATTGCGGAAACGCTCGGCATTGGCAAACAACTGCTTGCGCAGGGCATCGCCCTCGTCGCCTGCCGCGATACGGATGGCTTCGATCGAAGAGCCGCAAATCGACGGGGCCAGTGCGTTCGAGAACAGGTACGGACGGGCGCGCTGCTTCAGCAGGGCCACGACATTCGAGGACGCGCAGATGAAGCCGCCCATCGCTCCGCCCAGCGCCTTGCCGAACGTGCCGGTGACGAAATCGACTTTCACGCCGCAATGGGCGAACGAGCCACGGCCCTTGTCACCCAGGAAGCCGGTGGCATGGCAGTCATCGACCATGATCAGGGCGTTGTACTGGTCGGCCAGTTTACGGATCTCGTCGATCTTGCCGATATAGCCGTCCATCGAGAAGGCACCATCGGTGGCGATGATGATATCGCGAGCACCGTCAGCGCGGGCCTGCTTCAGTTGAGCTTCCAGATCGGCCATGTCGGAGTTGGCAAAGCGGTAACGCTTGGCCTTGGACAGGCGCACACCGTCGATGATCGAGGCGTGGTTCAGGCTGTCGGAAACAATCGCATCGTCCGCCCCGAACAGAGGCTCGAAAATACCGCCATTGGCGTCGAACGCGGCGGCGAACAGGATGGTGTCCTCAAAGCCGAGATAGTCGGCAATGGCGCGTTCCAGCTCTTTGTGGATTTCCAGCGTGCCGCAGATGAAGCGCACGGAGGCGGTACCCGCACCCCATTTTTCCTGCGCCTTAATACCGGCTTGGGAGACGCGATCGTCACCGGCAAGGCCCAGATAGTTGTTGGCACAGAAGTTCAGCACATCGCGGCCATTGACCGAGATGACCGGACCTTGGCGCGAGGCAATCACACGCTAGGGCTTGGTCAGGCCCTGAGCATCAATGTCCGCCAGTTCGGCAGAGACACGTTCGTAGAAGGCAGGATTAGCTGATTGGGTCATGTTTGCTCCGCTACGCTGAATTTCGGCAGTATTAAACCCCTTTTATTACAGCGTTAGGGCGCACCATCCCGAGCGTCTGCATCTGTGACAAATGCCGATACCGTGACCTTGCCGCCGCAGGCGGTCATACTGGCCGGAACACTAGCCGGAACACTGGCCAATTGCCCGCCACCGGGGGCCTTCAAGGACCAGCCTGTGATCTCGGGACATTTCTTCTCGCCGGCATATTCATGCGGGATAACACCCCAGCCCAGATAGAAGCGAACCGTCTGGTCCGGCTTCATCTCGATGCGGTCCTGTCCTTGCGGCGCGCCAAAATAGCCATCCGTAGTCCGCTCGACCGTCACGCCCTTTGAGGGCTCCAGCGCCAGTTCCGGCCACTGGGGCAAAATACAGCCCGTTGCCCCCTTCAGCGACACCCGCATTTCCTGCTGGCGATGGCCCATGGCCGCATCGGCCTCGCCGGCTTCCATCTGCAACTGGTCGGCGCGGCAAGCGGTCAGGCTGGGCGCAGGGGCGGCTGTAGGCGAAGGCCTCACACATCTGCGCACCGTGCCGTCTGCCAGTGTCAGGCTGGCAATCTCTTGGCCGGCCTCGTTGACGATCTCCCAGCGCAAATGCCCGTCGCTATAGGCACTGCCACGCGGACTGCTTGTCGTCATCAGGTCCATGGTCTGGCCATCCAGCGTCAGATGCGCCACCCCGCCCTCGTCATAGGCCACCACAACATCCCCGCCCGCACCGCATGTATAGCGAACAGGGGCGCTGGCCGTGGCCTGCGGCATCTTCAACTGTCCGCTCTTATCCTCGGGCGCAGGCTGCTGACAGGCCGCCAATACCGGCAAAAGCAGCAGTAATTTCATGGCTCGCATCGTGTTCCCTCCACCCGTGGCTCTGCCTGCATGCAGATCATTGTGCGCTTAACGCAACAGCTCGCAGCAAAGCTCCCGCCATATCGAAATACGCCGCTTGCGTGGTGATACAATATAACATAGCAATAACACCTCAGTTCTAGTCGGTGGTGCCCATGACGTCCAAAACCCTTCTGTTTTCCGTGTCCCTGCTGGCCCTTGGCGCAGGGGCGGCCTCGGCTCAGACAGCCGATCCGCACGATCATGTCACCGAGGTCGAAGAGGTCGTCGTACGCGCCCTGCCACTGGGCCGCGCAGGCAATGACGTTGCCAGCCATGTGGCCCTGCTAAGCGGCGAAGATCTGGTCCACCGTCGCAGCTCCACCCTTGGTGACACCTTGACCAGCCTGCCCGGTGTCAATTCCGACGCCTTTGGTGGCGGGGCCAGCCGTCCGGTCATCCGTGGTCAGGCCAGCCCGCGAGTGAAGGTACTCAGCGAAGGGGCCGCCCTGATCGATGCTTCGGAGGTCTCGCCCGACCACGCCGTTTCGGGCGAACCGATGCTGCTGGAAGGTGTTGAAATCCTGCGTGGCCCGTCTGCACTTCTGTTTGGCGGCGGTGCTATCGGCGGCGCGGTCAACCTGCTGGACAAGAAGATCCCCACCCGCATTCCGGTAAACGGCGGCGAAGGTGTGCTGGAATACCGCTATGGCAGCGTCGATGACGAGAATACCGGTGTGGCCGGTGTCACCGTCGGTGCAGGCCAGTTCGCCCTGCGCCTTGAGGCCGTGGGCCGTCGTAGCGACGATTACCGCATCCCCGATGACGAGCATGACCGTCTGGAAGGCTCCTATAACAACACCTTCACCGGCACGATTGGTGCGTCGTGGATCGGTGAAAAGGGCTATCTGGGTGCCGCCTATACCCAGCAAAAAAGCACCTACGGCCTGGCGGGCCACAGCCACGAGTTCGCGTCCTGCCACCCGCACGGCACCCACCTGCACTGTGATGGCGACGATCATGGACACGGCCACGATGATGACCACGGCCATAATGACGGTCACGACCATGACCACGAAGGCGAGCACAATCACGCCGCCCCCGAGGTCCGCCTGAAGAGCCAGCGTGTCGATATTCGCGGCGAACTGAAAGACGTGATGCCGGGCATCGAGCGCATCCGCCTGCGTGCCGGTCACACCGATTATCGCCACGACGAGGTCGAGGAAGGCGAGATCCTGACCACCTTCACCAATAAAGGCTATGACGCGCGTCTCGAAGTCCAGCACACCGAATGGAACGGCCTGCGCGGTGTCGTGGGCCTACAGGTCAGTGAAAACGAGTTCGGCGCTGTCGGTCTGGAATCCTATCTGCGCCCGACTGAAACCAAGTCCACCGGCCTGTTCCTGATGGAAGAATACGAGATCGGCCTGTGGCACCTCGAAGGGGCGATCCGCAAGGATTGGACCGAAACCGCCATCAAAGGTGCAGACAGCGTCGATAATGATCCCCTGTCCGTTTCGGCGGCGGCCGTCTGGCACTTTGTGCCCGAATGGACCATCGGCCTGTCGCTGGCCCGCTCGCAGCGCGCCCCCTCGGCGCAGGAACTTTTTGCCGACGGCGTTCACCTCGCGACCAACACATACGAAATCGGCACCGAAACGCTGGATCTGGAAACGGTTCACTCGGCGGAACTGACGCTTCGCAAACGCGAGGGCCGTATCACCGGCACGCTCAGCGCCTACCACTATGACTATTCGGACTATATCTTCGCCAATACGCTGGACCAGCATGAAGACTTCCGCCTGATCCGCTACGAACAGGCCGATGCCCGCTTTACCGGTCTGGAAGGCGAAGTGACGGCAACCCTGACCCCGTGGCTGAGCGGTACTGTCTATGGCGACTATGTCCGCGCCAAGCTGGACAATGGCGGCAACCTGCCGCGTATTCCGGCCGGTCGTCTCGGAGGCCGCCTGTCGGCCTTTAACGGCCCGTGGTCCGGCGAGGTGGACTATACGCGTGTGTTCGAACAGTCCGACATTGCCGAGTATGAAACCAAGACTGCGGGCTACAACCTGCTGAGCGCCAGCGTCGCCTATGGTTTCAATATCGGCGCTACAGCCGATGCGGAAATCTTTGTTCGCGGCACCAATCTGCTGGACGAAAGAGCATGGAGCCACGCCTCCTTCCTTGGCGAGCGCGCGCCCATGCGCGGTCGTGGCATCAGCACCGGCGTGCGGGTGCGCTTCTAAAGACACAGGCTGTGTCTTAAAAAATAAGACGGGGGCGCAATCGACGGATTGCGCCCCCGTTTGCGTTTAGAGCCACTGTAGGTTCCGCCATCGAACACGAAACGTGGAACAAAGTTTTATATTTCGATCACGGTTCAGGCGCGGTTCACCCCCACCGCCCTAGTCCTTGGTCAAACCTCCCCGAGCGGTCTTGCCGCCCAAACGATTATAGATGAACCGATATGTCGCCTGTCACACTCATGCTCGCCCTGGCATCGATCGCATCCGACGCTCCGGCTAATGCTCCCGTCCAACAGCAGCAGCCAGAACAAGCCCATGCGCCTGTCCAGACACCCGAGCAGTCCGAAGACGATGCCTATGATCTGGGAACGCTCAATGCCGTCACCACGTCACGCCGTGGCGCAGCACTGGGCGGGTATGAGCCAGAGGCCGTGCTGGATGCCGAGCAACTCAAGGCCTATGGCGCAGGCACGATCGAAGAACTGATGACGCTACTGGAGCCTCTGACGCGCTCGGCGCGTGGTGGCTCTCCGGTGTTTCTGGTCAATGGTCGCCGCATTTCCGGTTTTCAGGAAATCCGCGGCATTCCGCCCGAAGCCATCGAGCGCACCGAGATTCTGCCCGAGGAAACCGCCCTCTCCTACGGCTATACGGCCGACCAGCGCGTGGTGAACTTTGTCCTCAAACAGGACTTCCGCTCGGTCGCCGTTCAAGGACAGGTCAAGCGCCCCGATCTGGGTGGGCGCACCCAGTCCGAACTGGAAACCAACATCGTCCGCATCGGTGGCACCCAGCGCTGGACCTTCGACATTGAATACGAGGCCGACAGCCCGCTGTATGAAAGCGAGCGTGACATCAACCGCGTGCTGGAAGCCCCTGCGGGAACGCTTCGCGGCGATGATACCCCGCTCACTGCCTACCAGACCCTGAACCCGCGCCGTCGCGGCTATGAAGTCACCGGCTCGTACAAGCGTGACCTCGAAAGCGGTATCGGCCTGACCGTCAGCGGCAATATCGAGCAGACCAACCGCATGACCTATCTGGGTCTGCCCGGTGTGGTGATGGACCTGCCGTCCTCCAGCCCGTTTTCGGACTTTGGCACCGATGTTCAGGTTCACCGCTTCTTTGATACGCCTTCGGCCCTGTCGCGCGAAAGCGATGCGTTGAGCGCCAATATCAACGCCCTTGCCGATGGCTATATGGGAGAATGGCGCTGGACCGTCAGTGGCGGTGTCAAACGTAACGAAACCGAAACCACAACCGGTCGCGGCCTGAACACCGATGCCCTCAAGGCGGGCGTTATTGCCGGCACGATCAACCCGTTCGGCGATCTGGGCAGTGCCCTGTTCAATCCGAATGACGAGGCCAAGTCGATCAATACCTCGGCCAATGTCGAGGGCGTGCTGAACGGCACCTTGTGGGAAGCCCCGACGGGCGCTCTGCAAGCCACCTTCAAGGCCGGTTTCGACACCCAGAAGCAGGAAGCCGAAAACCTGCGCTTCTCGGTGGATGACAATACCAGCACCTATTCCGAACGCAGCCTGTCGCGTGACCGCTTCAGCGGCTCGGGCAATTTCAACCTGCCACTCGCCGCACGCGATATCGGCACCCTTGGCAAGCTGGGCGACATGTCGGCCAACCTGAACGTCCAGCTTCAAGACCTGTCCGATTTTGGCGGCCTGAACAGCATGACACTGGGCTTCAACTGGTCGCCGTGGACGCCGCTGAACCTGACCGCCAGCTATGCGCAGGAACAGTCTGCACCGTCGATGGCGCAACTGAATGACCCGACCCTGACGACGCCGAATGTGCCGGTCTATGATTTTGCAACCGGCCAGAGCGTCATCATCAACCGTATCGAAGGCGGAAATAGCAGCCTGTCGGCCGAAGACAAAAATGTCCTGCGTCTGGGCGTGAACTTCACCCCGTTCGAGAGCAAGGACCTGCGCTTTACGGCCAACTATACGCGCACCGATACCGATGGCGTGATTTCGGGCTTCCCGACGATTACGCCTGCGCTGGAGGCCGCCCTGCCGGAGCGTTTCGAGCGCGATCTTGCGGGCAATCTTCTGTCTATCGATGCCCGTCCCCTGAACTACGAGAACAGCCTCAAGGAAGAAATCCGCTGGGGCCTGAACTTCTCGACCGCCTTTGGCAAACCTGATCCGGCGGCGATGCAACGTGCGCGTGGTCAAGGTGGCCCCGCAGGTGGTCCGCCTTCGGGTGGTGGCCCGCGTGCAGGCGGTGGCGGCGGTGGTCCGCGCATGGCCATGCACGGTGGCGGCGGCGGTCGTGGTCGCGGTGGCCAGATGCAACCGGGGCAAGGCCGCTTCAATGTCAGCCTGTACCATACCTATCGCATGACCGACGAAATCACGATCCGTCAGGGTCTGCCGGTGATCGACCTGCTGGATGGTGGCGCAACCGGTTCGCGCGGTGGCCAGTCACAAAACGAACTGCAACT
>NZ_JAVXCU010000045.1:0-12374 GCF_036659295.1 Brevundimonas sp.
GGGGTCTTGCGAAGAACGATACGCGCCACAGCCGCCATAACCGGTATCAGCAATACAAACTGCAGAAGCGATGACAGATTGGCCAGAATGTTCAGCCCCATCATCTGCTCTATGGCTTCCGGATCATCCGCGATGGTTTCAAGATTGGCGAACATCCAACTCAGCATCGGGATCACCGGAATAACCGGCACGACCACCAGTAATGCGCCCCAAGCCAGAACCCACCACGGGTGCGCCCGTATCAAGGCAAAACTGTCCTCGAACACCTTACCGATATCGTATTGAACATGCATGTGACGGAATCCCTCTCCCTGACCCGAAACAGAGATTAGGCGATGTTGGTTCAACATGACAGCGGCCCTTTTCACCGCTAAAAGCCGCTGCATGTCCACCCAATCCCCTATTCGCCCCGTCCACGTTATTGGCGGCGGCATGGCCGGTTCCGAAGCCGCATGGCAGATCGCCAATGCCGGTGTCCCAGTCATCCTGCACGAGATGCGTCGCGACGAGACGGTCGCCGACGGCTCGACCGTCGAGATTCGCACCGACGCCCACCAGACTGCCGGTCTGGCCGAACTGGTATGCTCCAACTCGTTCCGATCGGACGACTGGGAGTATAATGCTGTCGGCCTGCTGCATCAGGAAATGCGCGAGCTGAACAGCATCATCATGGCCTGCGGTCATGACCATCAGGTCCCCGCCGGTGGTGCGCTGGCTGTGGACCGTGACGGCTTCTCGGATGCCGTGACCAAGAAACTGTCCGAGCATCCGCTGATCACCATCGTGCGCGAAGAAGTGGCCGGTATCCCGCCCGAAGAGTGGGACAATGTCATCGTCGCCACCGGCCCGCTGACGTCACAAGCACTGGCCGATGCCATCCTCAAACTGGGTGGCGAAGAAGGGCTCAGCTTCTTTGACGCTATTGCCCCGATCGTCCACGCCGACAGCATCAATTTCGACATTGCGTGGCGCCAGTCGCGCTATGACAAGGAAGGCCCCAGCGGCGAAACGGCGGCCTATGTCAACTGTCCCATGGATAAGGAGCAGTACGACGCCTTCATCGACGCCCTGCTGGCCAGCCCGACCGCTGTGTCCAAGGAATGGGAACACGTCCCCTATTTCGATGGCTGCCTGCCCATCGAGGTCATGTCCGAGCGTGGTCGCGAGACCCTGCGCCACGGCCCGATGAAGCCGGTCGGCCTGACCAATCCTCGCAACCCTACCGTGAAATGCCACGCCATTGTTCAGCTGCGTCAGGACAACGCCCTTGGCACGCTGTACAATATCGTCGGCTTCCAGACCAAGATGAAGTACGGGGCCCAGACCGAGGTCCTGCGTATGATCCCGGGTCTGGAAAATGCACAGTTCGCCCGTCTGGGTGGCCTGCACCGCAACACCTATTTGAACAGCCCCAAACTGCTGGACAAGCAACTGCGCCTCAAGGCCATGCCGCGTCTGCGCTTTGCCGGTCAGGTCACGGGCGTCGAAGGCTATGTCGAGAGCGCCGCCATGGGTCTGTTGACCGGTCGTCTGGCTGCGGCGCAGGCACTGGGCAAGGCTCTCTCCGTCCCGCCGCCGGAAACGGCCATGGGCGCTCTGGTGGAACACATTACCGGCGGTCACATGTCGGGTTCGAAATTCCAGCCGATGAACATTAACTATGGTCTGCTGCCGCCATTGGAAGCGCCCAAGGTTGATGAAGAAGGCAAGCGCATCCATCCCAAGGAACGCGGACGCGCCAAAAAGCGCCTGCAAAGCATACGCGGCCTTGAAGCGCTTAAAGCTTGGCGCGACGCCAACGCCTGATCTGGCCCGAACAAAAAAAGAAGGCGGTGACCACGGTCACCGCCTTTTTCTTATCTCACAGCGTTGATCAGAACCGACGCAGACCACATCACAATCGGCGGACTGGCGATGATCAGGGCCAGTTTGTACTGCCGCCGCATCAGCATCCACCATGCGATCAGCGGGCAGATCATCAGGCTACAATACGGGACCATGGTCAAAAGCGCTGTTCCCAGCGGCACTGTTCCAGCCCGAAATCCGCCCCACACCAGAATGACCGGCAGCAGCCCGACAATCGTTCCGGCCAGACCAAACAAGGTTGTCACCGCCAGCCACATGGAGGCGGGTTTTCTAAGGTGTGCTTCAGACATCAGATACGGCCCCTCACCGTGTTCCAAAAGAGTTGCAGCCGTTTGACAGGTTCCGGTGCCGAACGCGACAGGCTGGCATGGGCCACGGCAGGAAAAGCCTTGGATGGAAGAGCTTTAAGCGCCTTATTGGCCAATGCGCGCGCGGCCTTGGCTTCGGACTCCTGTCCGGTCTGCATCAGGCCAAATACCTTACCTGCACCGGCAACAGCCTCGCCATAACCAGCGCCGACCAGCACATGGACTGCGGTCTGCATCGGTGCGGTAAAGAACGCATCAAGATCGTGGGGCTGTTTGTGCACCCGACCGATATGGGCCTCGATCAGCGCATCAAAGGCGGTCCGCTCCAGCCCGCGTCGCGCCACCATTTCAGTCATGGCTTCCAGTATCGGATGGCCTTTGCGCGGCGTATTGGCAAACACACCATCCAACTGTTCCGCCCACCATGTGAACCGCATCTCGGCCAGCATGGGCTGAGTGACGCGGGTCGGAATGGCCAACAGCTCGGCCTCGAATGCATAGAGGGTGATAAGGTCGGCGCGTGCCTGCAGGTCATCGACAAAGCGGCTGGACAGCCAGCGGTCGAGATCGGCCGCGCGGACCTGTGCGTCTAGATCAACGGAAGTCATGTTGACTATGCCATGCGGCACACCGCGCCATGGTGCAAGCCCGAAGCGTCAAACCATGCCGCACCCAAAAAGAAACCCGCCCTTTCTGATGAAAGAGCGGGTTTGTACTTTCAGGCATCGCTATACTTACGGACGGCTAGCCATGCCAAGTTTGATCGGCTTGGTGTCGTTGCTATCGCGATCGATATTACCGCGCTTGACGCCCCACAGCAGCACGACCGGCGTACCGACATAGATCGACGAGAAGGTACCGATGACGATACCGATCATCAGAACGATCGAGAAGTCGAACAGAGCCGCACCGCCGAAAATCGCCAGCACAGCCAGAACGCCAACGGCCGTTACACCGGTGATGATCGTACGCGACAGGGTTTCGTTCAGCGACAGGTCGATAACTCCCTTGAGCGGCATGGTTTTGTACTTGCGCAGGTTCTCGCGCAGACGGTCGAACACAACCACGGTATCGTTCATGGAATAACCGATAACCGTCAAAATGGCGGCCACGGTGTTCAGGCTGAACTCGAAGCGGAACAGAACGATCAGACCAAAGGTCAGGATCACATCGTGAAGCAGACCGATGATCGCACCGAAGCCGAACTGCGGCTCAAAGCGGAACCAGATGTAGAGGAACATCAGGAAAATCGCCGCGCCCAGAGCATAGATACCCGAACGGAACAGCTCGCCCGAAACCTTGGAGCCGACGACGCTGACACCCGAATAGGTGACTTCGCCAACCGAGTCGCTGATCGCTTTTTCAACGCGGGCAACGATTTCGGACTGGTTCTGACCATCCGGAATCTGGAAGCGGATCAGGGCGGCAGCATCGCTGTCGATACCCTGAACCTGAACGTCGCCAAGACCGAGATCGTCCATGGCATTACGGACTTTATCCAGTTCAAGCACCTGACCGGCAGGCTTGCTGACTTCCATCGAGGCGCCACCACGGAAGTCGATACCCAGGTTCAGACCCGGATAGAAACAGCCCACGATAGAAGCCACACAGAGCAGCACAGCCAAACCGCCCATAAATTTGGCATGCTTGACGAAGTGGAATTTCGTTGTCTGCGGAAGCAGTTTGATGAGAGGCCATCCACGCATCGGCATTACTCCGCAATCGGCAGTTTTTTGGGCTTGGCCACTTTGAGCCAGTAGCCAAGCAGAACTTGAGCGACCATCACCGACGAGAACATCGAGGTGAAGACGCCAATGGTCAGTGTCCAGGCAAAGCCGCGAACCGGACCGGCACCGAACATGAACATGATCAATGCGGCCACCAGGGTCGTCAGGTTGGCGTCAACAATCGTGCCCATGGCGCGGTTAAAACCGGCATCCATGGTCGCAATCGGTGAACGTCCCAGACGGGCCTCGTCACGCATACGCTCGTAGATCAGAACGTTGGCGTCCACGGCCACAGCAAAGGTCAGCACCAGACCGGCAATACCCGGCAGGGTCAGCGTCGCGCCGATCATGGACATTGCTGCCACGATCAGGATGCCGTTCAGGATAAGACCCAGAACCGAGATACCGCCGAACAGGAAGCCATAGGCACCGATCATAAAGACGATGATCAGGCCAAAGCCGATCATGGTCGAAATGGCACCGGCCTTAACAGCATCAGCCCCCAGTTCCGCAGTAACCACGCGGCGCTCTTCCACCTTCAGAGGAGCCGGAAGCGCACCACCATTCAGCAGGTTCACCAGTTCCGAAGCGGTCTGGATCGAGAAGCTGCCGGTAATCTGGCCGGAGCCGCCTGTGATCGGCGACTGGATCGTCGGAGCCGAGATAACCTTGCCGTCCAGAATGATGGCAAATGGCTTGCCGATATTCTGGGCGGTAGCCTCGCCAAAGCGACGTGCGCCCTGCCCGTCAAACTGGAAGTCGATAGCCGGACGGCCCGACTGGTCGGAGCCGACATTGGCGCGAGTCAGGTTTTCACCCGAGACCAGCACGCGGCGCTTTACCAGATACGGCGTGCCGGCATCATCGGCCAACAGTTCCGAATCCGGTGCCACACGGCCAGCCAGTGCATCCTGAAGTCCGGTCGCGCTGGTATCAACCATCTGGAAGGTCAGCTGGGCGGTTTGGCCCACCAGACGTTCCAACTCGGCCGGATCGCTCTGCCCCGGAGCCTGAACCACAATGCGGTCAGCGCCTTGACGGGTGATCGAGATTTCCTTGGTGCCCGAGCTGTCGAGACGACGGCGTACAACCTCGATCGACTGATCGACGGCGGTTGCACCCATATTGGCCATGGCCAGATCGGTGAAGCCGTAGCGGATACGGTTGCCACTCAGACGCGAAACCTGACGGTCAGAAACGCCGGTCGAACCGACACCCGTATTGACCATGTCGCGCAGGGTTTTCAGCGCCGTATCGAACTGGGCACCATCGGCCACAGTGATAACGACACCGCCATCCTCGCGCTGCAGATTGCCGATGTTGACGCGTTGCTCGCCCAGCGAGACACGGACATCTTCAATCAGGTTGTTTACGCGCTTTTGGCGCATGGCGGGAACATCGACTTCCAGCAGGAGGTAAGAGCCCCCCTGAAGGTCAAGACCGAGGTTCACGCCGTTTTTCGGCAGCCAGCCCGGCAGCGCATCGCGCTGCTCGGACGTGAGCATGCTGGGGAAGGCCAGCAGTAGCCCGAAAACGAGCGACAGCACGACCAAGACGACTTTCCAGCGTGCAAGCTGAATCATGTCAGGGCTTCTCCGGGCGGCTTAGAGCCGTTGTAAAAAGGGGCTTAGCCCTTGTCGTTGGCGGCGATAGCGGTGCGGTTACGCACGTCAGCGATCATGGAACGAACCACGCGGACCGAAACGCCCTGGGCGATGTCGACCATCACTTCGGTTTCTTCAACGCGGGTAACCTTGCCGACCATACCGTTCGACAGAACCACTTCATCACCGCGCTTCAGAGCCTTCAGCGTGGACTGATGTTCCTTCATGCGCTTTTGCTGCGGGCGGATCATCAGGAAGTAGAACAGGACGAAAATCAGAACGAGCGGTGCGAACTGAATGATAGCGCCCATCATGCCGGGATCTTGGGTATTCAATGTAAGGCTCCCCATACTGAGCCTCTTCCCACCGTGGGGGGCTCAATGGATTTAAGGCGCGAAAACTAGGGTGCGCCGAGTGCATTTGCAACGCGACGTCATGTCGAGAGCGGATCATTTCAACCAATCCGCCCCCGATAATGTCACTTTGTCGCGATTTTAGCGCGGAAGTACGCTCTGCGGGTCAACAGCGACCGGATCATCACCGCGCATCTGGCGCACTTCGTAGTGGATCGACGGACGCCCGTCGCCAGCCGTCGTGCCCACAGTTCCGATAACCTGACCGGCGCGAACCTGCGCACCGTCACGAACCGTAGAAGAGCCAAGATGGCTGTAAACCGTGCGCCAGCCATCGCGGTGTACGATCAGAACCGTCAGGCCCTGCCCTACAATGTCGTCGCCCACATAGGCCACAGTGCCGTCTGCCGAAGCCTTGACCTCGGAACCGGCCGACGCGCCGATATTGATGCCGTTATTGCGCTCCCCCATGCCGGTCGGGCCAAAGCGACGCAGGATGTCACCGCGCACAGGCCATTGCAGGGCAATGTTCTGGCCCAGGGCAGTAGCCGGTTGCGATGGCGCTTGCGGACGCGCTGGCGTCGGTGCTGGCGGTGTGCTTGCTGCTGGCTGGCGGGCAACCGGCAGGGGCGCATTTCCGCTCGGCGGCGGCGGTGGCGGCGGTGTCACGCCCTCCACGCGGCCCACGACACCCGAAGGAGCCGGACCCGTCGCATAGGGATCGGTGCCGCCGTCCACTGCCGTCGTCGGCAGGATAATCCGCTGACCCGAGGTAATCGCACCGCGCGGGCCAAGCCCGTTCAGCTCGATCAGGGTTTGAACCGGCGTCTGGAAACGACGGCCCACGCCGGAAATCGTATCGCCGGGCTGAATGATATAGGCCGAGCCTGCCTGAACGGGCCCAGACGAGGCAGGCGGCGTCACGCGCACCGGTTCACCCGTAGACGGATATGCCGGTCCCGACGAAGCGGGCGGCAGTCCGCCCCCTGCAATATTTCCCGCCGAAGCAATCGGTCCCTGCTCTACCGCTGGCGGTGTAGCAGGCTGGTAATAGGGGTTGTTCGGCTGTTGGACCGGTGCAGCAGGTTGCTGCTGGGGACGGTTGCTATACGGGCTTTGGCCATAAGGCACAGGTGCCTGACCGTTCGGCACCGGACGCGTCGAATAGCGCGGCTCTTGCGGATAGGTCGAACAGGCGGCGAGCGTCAGCGCACTCCCTGCCAGCAATCCCGCTTTGATCCAGTTGCGGCTGCCCAGCATGCCCGTCTCCATCTTGTAATTCACATCTATCAACCGGCCTTGCCGGATTCGCGGCAGACTGAAACGGTTAACTTGTGCGAAAATGGGGCGGAATAGTTAAGGGCGCGTTTACCCTTCTTTGGCGGTGCCTTCGACCAGAGGCACAAAGCGCACCTCGCACAGGCTTTCGCGGGTGAAACTGCCGTCCGGTTGTCCGGTATAACGGTTCAACATCTGCACCGATGTACGCCCCACCGGAGCCACCAGAACCCCGCCGGGCTTGAGTTGTTTCAGCAATTCGGTCGGTTCGTGCGGCGATGCCGCTGTCACCATAATCCGGTCAAACGGTGCCTGCTCGATCCAGCCCACGCCACCATCACCATGGCGGGTAAACACATTTTCGAGACCCAGACGTTTCATCTTGATTTCCGCTTCGGTCAGCAGGCTTTTGTAGCGCTCAACCGTATAAACAAAACGGGCCATGTAGCTGAGCACCGCGCACTGATAGCCACTGCCCGTGCCGATCTCCAGCACACGATGGCGCGGCCCGACCTGCAGGGCCTGGGTCATCAGGCCGACAATAAAGGGCTGGCTGATGGTCTGGGCACAGTCGATGGGAAGCGCCTGATCTTCCCATGCCTGATCCAGAAACCGCTCATGTACGAACAGGGAGCGATCCACCTGTTCCATCGCCGCAAGGACGCGCGCATCGGTGACACCCTGCCGCCGTAGCGACAGGATCAGGCGTCCGGCACGGTCGTCCCCTAATGTCATTGTTCGTGCGGTCCCTTGGGTGGTGCGCCACCCAGCACTTTCTTGAGATCGTTGATCATTTGCGTGTGCGTCAGATCGATTTGCAGCGGTGTGACCGAGATACGGCCCTCTTCCATTGCGCGCAAGTCGGTGCCTTGGGCATGTTCGTGCGGCTGGCCACGGAAGGCCATCCAGTAATACGGACGCCCGCGCAGATCGTCACGGCGAATGGCATGCAGTTCGCCAATGTCGCGGAAGCCCTGACGGGTGATTTCAACGGTCTTGACCAGTTCCGGCGGAAGGCGCGGGAAGTTGACGTTCATGATCACGCCCTCCGGCCACTTCTGCTCCAGAAGCTTCTGGATTATGCCCGGCGCAAAGGCTTCGGCGGTTTCCCAATGGGCAACCGCCTCGTCATGGAAACGCTCCAGCGACTGCGACAGGGCAATCGAGCGGATGCCGAAAGCCATTCCTTGCAGCGCACCGGCGACCGTGCCCGAATACGAAGTGTCCTCGCCGACATTGTGGCCGCGATTAACACCCGACAGCACCAGATCGGGCTTTTCAGGCATCAGTTCGTTGACGGCCAGAATAACGCAATCGGTGGGGGTGCCCGTCACCGAGAAACGCTTGTCACCCAGCTTGTTGACACGCAGAGGCTCGGTCAGGGTCAGGCCACGGCCCTTACCCGACTGCTCAACCGCAGGGGCCACAATCCACACATCGTCCGACAGGGCGCGGGCGATGTTTTCAAGACAGGTCAGGCCTTCGGCGTCGATGCCGTCGTCATTGGTCAGAAGAATACGCATGATACTCGCTTAGGCAGCGTTGATGGCGGTCAGACCGCCCATATAGGGTTGCAGCACGGCAGGCACAGCAATCGAGCCATCTTCGCGCTGATAGTTCTCCATCACGGCCACAAGCGTGCGACCAACCGCCAGACCCGAACCGTTCAGGGTGTGCAGGAACTCGGTTTTCTTCTCGCCTACGCGCTTGAAGCGGGCATCCATGCGGCGCGATTGGAAGTCACCACAGTTCGAGCAGGAGCTGATCTCGCGATAGGTGTTCTGCGACGGCAGCCACACTTCGAGGTCGTAGGTCTTGGTGGCCGAGAAGCCCATATCGCCCTTGCACAGCAGAACCTTACGGTACGGCAGTTCCAGCGCCTGAAGCACAGCCTCGGCACAACCGGTCATGCGCTCGTGCTCGGCCTCGCTGTCTTCCGGCTTGCAGATCGACACCATTTCCACCTTCTGGAACTGGTGCTGGCGGATCAGGCCACGGGTATCACGACCAGCCGAACCCGCCTCGGCACGGAAGCAATAGGTCAGCGCCGTCATGCGGATCGGTTGGGCGACCTCTTCGTCCGGCAGGATTTGCTCGCGCACGAGGTTGGTCAGAGAAACTTCGGCGGTCGGGATCAGCCAGCGGTTGCCCGTCTCGCCATCAACCGGAACCGAAGGATCGCCATCGGCAGCGCGGAACAGGTCTTCTTTAAACTTCGGCAGTTGCCCCGTGCCGAACATGGCAGGGTCTTTAACCAGCAGCGGCGGGTTCACTTCGGTGTAGCCGTGCGTGTCGGTTTGCAGGTCCAGCATGAACTGGCCGATGGCGCGCTCCATACGCGCCAGTTGGCCTTTCAGCACCGCAAAGCGCGAGCCGGACATCTTGGCCGCGCCTTCGAAATCCAGCATCTTGAGCGCTTCGCCAAGGTCGGCGTGGTCCTTGGCCGGACCTTCGGTGCGCGGAGTGCCCCATTTGGACACTTCGACATTGTCGTTTTCGTCTGCACCATCCGGCACATCGTTAGCGGCAAGGTTTTTCAGGCCCGCCAGCAGGTCGCGTAGTTCGCCACCCTTGGCGGCTTCCACTTCACCTGCTTCGGCAATGTCGTTCTTGAGGGTTTCGACCTCGGCCTTCAGACGGTCGGCCTCGGCCATGTCCTTCTTGCCCATGGCCGCACCAATGGCCTTGGAGGCCGCATTGCGCTTGGCCAGTGCTTCCTGACCCTTGGTCTGGGCAGCACGCAGGGCTTCATCCAGTTTCAGGATGCTCTCGACCATGCTTTGCGCGTCATCGACGCCACGCGACGACCAACCGGCCACATAGAGGTCGGGGTTGTCTCGGATCGCTCTGATGTCGTGCATGGTCTTGGCCTGTATCTGGGGCAAAGGTTGGAAGAGCGCCTGCTCTACCGCCCCCTGCCCCATCAGGCAAACCCCGTAGGGCCTCAAACGCTCAAAGAGTCCTGCAATCGATCAGGATGCGCGCTGCGCACGCACCTTGATCGTGACCTCGATGGCCTTGGACACCCAGCTTCCCGCCGCATCCGACGCCATACCCAGATCAAAGGCTGTGCGGTCCAGTTCGACCTTGCCCTCGACCGTGGCCACGCCCGATGCCTCGTCAAAGGTGAACGGCAGAACCACCGGCACGGTCATGTTCTTGATTCGCAGGGTGCCGCGCGCCTCGAAACGATTGCCGCCCAGCGCCGTAAACTTGTCGGCCTCGAAACGAGCCGTCGGATAGGTGGACGGATCGAACCATTCGGCACCGCCCAGCGAGCCGTCCTTGGTCGCATCACCCGTCTTACCCGAGGCGGTCGAGATGGTCACCACCGCCTTTGAGCCCGCCAGATCAGCCGGATCGAACCAGACCTTCGCGTCCCATTGACCGAATGTTCCGGTGAAAGGCGCGCCCGAATGGGTGCCGCTAAACTCGATCTTCGACTGCGCCTTGTCGATATTCCAAGCTTGGGCCGTACCCGCCACCACATCGGCATCTTGCGGAGCCGAAGCCGCTACGGGGGCCTTTGCTGGGCCTTCCGCCAATGGAGCCGGACGCGCGGCAATCGCACCGGCAACCGCCAGAGCGACAATCAGTCCAAGACCCGCCAGACGCTCGGCCCATTTGGTCGAGGTCGCAGGTTCACCCGCCGTCGGACCATCAACATGTTTGAACACCGGCACCATATGGGCCAGCACGCCATCGCGGTTCAGGAACTGGTGTTTAAGAGCCGCACCAACATGCAGCGCCACCAGAACCACCGCGCCCCATGCCATCAGGCTGTGCGCGCCCATGCTGGCAAAGGCGATGTTCCGACGCACAGCCTCGGCTGCATGTTCGACAAAACCGATATGAGAAATACCGAACAGACCAAACCAACTGGTCGCCACCGCCAGCGGATGATCGGTCGTCACCGCCCAGCCCGAGGACACATAGATCCACCCTGTCAGCGGCATGGCGATCATCAGCGCATAAAACGCCACATGGGTTGCCCGCGCCGCAAACTGCTCCCAGCCCTTCATTTCCAGCGGCAGCGCCGGAACCGGATGGGTCAAACGCCACAGCACACGCAGAACGGTCAGGGCCAAAATCAGGAATCCGACCGACTTGTGGATCTGGAACACCCGATAGGCCAGCGCCTGTTGCGACGGATCATTAATCGCATCGCTCATCCACCATCCCATCGGGATCATGGACAGGATCGCAATCGCAATCAGCCAATGAAGCGTGATGGCGACAACAGAATAACGGTTCGGGCGCACGGTCATGATCAGGCTCGGATGTCGTGAAAAATGAAACGGGCGGAGCTTTTGGCCCCGCCCGAAAATCATACTCTAGGCTTAGGCAGCCGGAGCAGGGGCAGCCGCCGGAGCGACTTCCTGAACGAACTCGCCATCAAACTTGATGGTCGCGACATCGCCCACATAACCGGCAGGCATACCGAAATCGCTACGCTTGAAGCTGCCTTCAGCCGAGAAGCCGAGGGTCGGAACCTGAAGGAACGGGTGCTTTTCGATCTCGCCGCCGAAGGTCGCCTTCAGGGTCAGAGGCTTGGTGACACCCAGGAAGGTCAGATCACCGGTCACATCAGCCGTACGCGGGCCGGTCAGCTCGACCTTGGTGGACTTGAAGGTGATTTGCGGGAAGGCACCGGCGTTCAGCTTGTCAGCAGCCTTGGCAATGTCCTCGCTCCAGCTCTTGAAGCCGGTGGCAGCGTGGGTGCCGAGGTAATCGCCGGCATAGTTCGCATCAACCGAGGCCGGATCGATGGTCGCTTCGATCGTCGACTTCGACAGGTCGGCAGCATCCAGAACCAGCTTGGCCGAGAAGGTGTTGAAACGGGCGGTGTAGTTGGAAACCGAGTTATGCGGCACCGACCATTGCAGGCTGGCATGGGTCGGATCCAGATTATAAACGCCCGACGGAGCCTTCAGCTCGACCGGAGCGGTAGCCGCAGCATCGGTCGTGTCCGCAGCAGGCGTAGCCGATTGGCCGCAAGCGGCCAGAAGAGCGGCGGCCGAAATAGCAACAAAAGCAGCTTTGATCTTCATGAGTAGGTATCCCGGATAAGGCCTGCCCTCATGGACAGGTGAATTGGCGTAACGGCCCTCGCCGCTAGTCCGTAACAGTATATGTTGCGAATAGAAAACCGCAACCCTTTCGGTGCCAAAAAAATCTTTGCGTGAACAAGAATGCGCCAGATGCGCCTTGGTGCCATCCGTCCTATCTTATGAATCA